>NZ_FQZD01000004.1:0-300000 GCF_900141835.1 Propionispora hippei DSM 15287
GTGGCCTTTCCTACAACGGAAGTGCAGCGCTGCATCATCCATCAGATTCGCTCCTCTACGCGGTATGTCTCCTACAAAGATGTCAAACAGTTCACGGCGGATTTGAAGCCGGTGTACAAGGCTTCGACCGAGGAGACCGCCCTTTCGGCCCTGGATGAATTTGAGGCCAAGTGGGGTGGAAAATACCCGTTGGCCGTAAAGTCCTGGCGGGTTAACTGGAACGAGCTTTCCACGATGTTCAAATACTCGCCGGAAATTCGCAAGCTGATTTACACAACTAACGCCATCGAAAATTTTAACCGGCAGCTCCGAAAAGTTACCAAGACCAAGAGCGCCTTCGTTTCCGATGACGCTCTCATGAAGATACTGTATTTGACAACTATGAGCATCGTGGATAAGTGGACAATGCCTATTAAAGACTGGGGATCTATCCTGGGCAATCTCTTGATCTTCTTCGGCGACAGAGTAAAGATTACTCTGTAATTCAGCTCTCGACCTTATCCTGACATTTGGACTTTACACAAAATTTTACGCGCTACCTAAAAGATCGCCGATTGGCGATCTTTTTGTATACTTTTATTTGTGTTAAAACAAAATTACATTCTCTTTTAAAGAAGGGTTTCTTATGTCGATAACCAAGCGGTATGGATTGTTTGTTTGCGGTCTTTTTTTTGTATCTTTAGGCATCACTTGTATTATTAAAAGCATGCTTGGCACCGCGCCCATTTCCAGTGCCCCTTATATTTTAAGTTTGCGCTATCCTGTTTCGCTGGGGGCATTTACCTTTATCATTAATATGGTGTTTTTGCTTGGGCAAATAATCATTTTGCGTCGCCAATTTCCCTATATTCAACTGTTGCAAATTCCCATGACAGGCCTGTTTGGCTGTTTTATTGATTTTACGATGTTCCTGCTTAGCAATGTGGCTCCGGCCATGTACCTAGGGAAAATGATTGCTTTATTGCTGGGAATCTGTAGTATGGCATTTGGCATCGCTTTAGAGATTATCGGCAATGTTGTTATTTTGCCAGGTGAGGGGATTGTTAAGGCTATTGCCACACATTGGAATTTTGAATTTGGCTATACCAAGACCTGCTTCGACACCAGTATCGTTCTTTTGGCCGGTTTATTATCCTGGCTTTACTTTGGTGAGCTGCGGGGTATCCGTGAGGGTACTTTGCTTTCGGCGTTGCTTACAGGTTCTGTAGTACGATTTTTCTTAAAGCATGTAAGCTACGAAAAACAAAATGATGGCAGGTTGAAGGCAAGTGGTCAATAAGATGGCAGTGAACTATTTCTTTACCGGGAATTCTTGGGATAGGGTAGAAGATAGCAGCATTGATCAGATAAATAATAAAGGTGTTGTCGACGTCTTGCTAGACGCTGACAGCACCTTTTTATGCTTGCTTATTTTGTCAAATGGAACGGAATGGTGGTTACGATAACGTTTTCTTTTAGAATCAGCAGGGTTCGCAAAATCCAGCCTGTCTGATTGTGGAGGAGCCGGTGCCACCATTTACGGGTTTCAAATTCTGGGATGAGCACGGTGATATAGTCGTTGGGGCCTTTTTTCTCTGCCAGTTCGCTCACGTAGTCGATTAGCGGCTGGATGACTAAGCGGTAAGGAGAATATAACGTAATCAATTGTACCCCGGGATTCCAGTTATGCCATTTTTCCTGAATCTTTTGTCCTGTTTCTTCGTCAGTGGCAATATGAAGAGCAATTACCTCTTCACTAATCGATTTGGCATATTTTAAAGTGTGGGCCACTACGCTGGTAGGACTGGCAATTGGCACAATAACAATGTTCTTCCCCGGAAATATCTTGGCCGCTATGGCGGGATTGAGTTCTTCCATCGGCAGATGAAGTTGATCGGCCATGTCGTCATAATGCTTACGAATTTTTTTAAACATGGTGATCATTAACGGAATAAAGATCAGGACAATCCAAGCGCCATAGAAAAACTTGGTTATACCAATAATTAAAACAACAATGCCGGTCACAACCGCGCCGATTGCGTTAATGCCGGCCCGAGGCAACCAATAATGGCCGCCTTCCCTTTTCCAGTGGACCACCATGCCGGTTTGAGCGATGGTGAAGGAAATAAATACACCGATGGCATATAAGGAAATCAAATGTTCCGTATTGCCGTTAAAGGCAACAATCAGAATGCCGGCAACAACACTTAGCAGGATGATGCCGTTGGAAAAGTTTAGCCGTTCACCTCTTGCTCCTAAATAACGGGGCATATAGCCGTCACGGGCGAGGATGGAAAGCAGCGGCGGCAGACCGTTGAAGGAAGTATTAGCAGCCAGATACAGCACACCCATCGTGGTGAACTGGATGTAGTAATAAAGCCAGTTGCGTCCGAAGATATCTTCGGCAACTTGGGAGAGCGCCGTTACACCGTCCTGAGGTAAAATGTGAAAATGCATGATCAAGAAGGAAATACCAATGAACATAAAGCCCAAAATGCCCGACATCCACATCGTAGTGATGGTGGCGTTGCGAGGCGCAGGGGCTTTAAACATGGGAACACCGTTGGAAATGGCCTCTACCCCGGTCATGGAGCTGCAGCCGTTGGCAAAGGCCCGCAGGATTAAAAAGGATATGGTCCAATCCCACTGTTTGGATAGCGATTCAGCCGGGATAACCGGTGCCTGTTGGGTCAGGGCCTGATAAAAGCCTGCAAGCAATAGGGCAAATATGCCGAAGACAAAGCAGTAAGTAGGAAAGACAAAGGTTGTGGAAGACTCACGGATACCGCGCAAATTAATAAGCATTAAAATACCAAATAGAATGATAAGATCGATGGGGACTTCGTAAGGCAGCAGCTCGGGAAACGCTGACATCAGCGCTGCTGTGCCGGCGGAAACACTTACGGCCACGGTAAGGGTATAATCGGCAAACAATGCTGCGGCGGCAGTCAGAGCAGGGAATTCGCCCAGATTGTGAATGGCCACCGAATAAGAACCACCACCGCCGGGGTTGGCTTTGCCGACCTGGACATAAGAGATGGTTACAATAAACAGCAGCACCAGAATGGCCAGAGCAACAGGCCACAGATAACCGTAGGCCATGACTTGAGATGCAGCCAGAATAATCATGATCTGTTCCGGACCGTAGGCCACTGAGGAAAGCGCATCTGAGGAAAAAATAGCTAAAGCCTTCAGCTTGGAAAGCTTTTCATGGGCCATTTCTTGATTGTGCAGCGGCTTACCGATCAGCAGGCGCCTGAGCAAACGCATCATAGGATAGATCTACCTCCAAATTCTAGTATGTACGTAATAGGATAAAATACTATAAAAACAAAAAAGAAGACCTACAAGCGGTCTCGTGCCCTTGTTTTGGCTTTGCGAAGGCAGATGGCGGTGGAATGACAAGGAAACATTCCATGCCTAGGCAGGATTCCCTCCTGAAACGTAACCCCTTCGCAATGAAATTGGCTCATCTCATAAGATCAATTATAGCGGATTGGCGCAATAAAGAAAGTTCTGTTTAATGCCATTAGACTGAATGGCATGCTTTGGCAAGATTAATTTTGATAAGGTTATCCGCTCTCTTGATCTTTTGTCAGTTTTCGCTGGTTTTTGAGGAATTATACCATGATAGTGGTCTGTCTGCTCTTAAATCATAATGATTTTACGAACCCTTTTCACAATGCTTATTGTCTATGCCCGAGAGATGAATCTTTCATATCGCCCTTTCGATAAAATTCCAGCGAATTATTTATGCTTTGAAAATAGACAGACCACCTAGAAGGTGTTGTTTTGTTTTTCCCGTAGTAAGTTGCTTTGGGAATGTAAAAGATGAGGTGAGCAGGCAAGAACGTTCACCCGGTATTAACGGGGCTTGCAAGTATTGGGCGGACAGGGTCGCGGCGGACAGGGCCGTGGGAAGCACATTTGCGGATTGCAGGGACGGGGCGGACAAGGCAGCGGAAAACAAGGCCGCGGCGGACAAGGGCGTGGGAAGCAAACTTGCGGATTGCAGGGACGGGGTGGACAGGGCAGTGGAAAACAAGGCCGCGGTGGACAGGGGCGCGGGAGACAAACCTGTGGATTGCAAGGACGGGGTGGACAAGGCAGCGGAAAACAAGGGCGTGGTGGGCAAGGACGGGGGAGGCAAGGTGTACTGGTGGGAAAACAGCCAATAAGACGTTCATCCGCAGAGGAACTGTCATCAGTCGTTTCAGCGGTATCGTTATTATCATAAGGAGTATCCAAAGTTGTCTCACTGTGGGAGACCTGATTACCCCCCGTATCTCCCGACGCACTTAACTCGTCCCGGTCAACCGGTGGTGTTTCCGTGTCCCAATCTATCAGTTCAGGGGAAGCCCATTTTGGCCGTTTGTAATTATCTTTTTCACTGTCAGACACAGCTATCGCGCCTCCTTAACAGGTTGTGAGTCATTCTGTTGTCTTTCTATTGCTATTATATGGTATGCTGGTAAGCGCTAGGGCGTGAAAAGAAAATGGCAGCTTATGTTGACAAATATATCGTCCGGTGGTAAGATAACTGATATTTCCAGCAGCGGAATAAGATTGCTGACTGAAGTGTGATCGGTCCCATGCTAAATAATTATCCTCAGCAGTTGTTACTGCTGGGGCTTAGTGCGTATATTGTCTTTATTATCTAATTGTGATATGATAAGATGAATAGCGTGCTAAGTTTGGATTGATACTAAATTTGGCAATACTAATCTTACTAGACGGCAATGTCCGAAAACTACATAGGGAGGATCAATATATAATGAAAGTGAACGCAGAAAAAATAGACAAACATAAGGTCGTTTTGGAAATGGAGATACCGCAACCAGAGGTATCAAAAGCCCTGGATAAGGCGTATCATAAATTAGCGAATCAAGTGAACATCCCAGGCTTTCGTAAAGGGAAAGTGCCACGCAGCATTTTGGAAAAACGCATCGGCAAAGAAGCTTTATTGGATGAAGCTTTTGAAATTGTGGCTCCGCGCTTCTATGCCCAGGCACTTCAAGAGCAGGGCATTGAGCCGGTAGGCCGCCCGCAAATCGACGTGGTTACACTGCAGGAAGATCAACCGCTAGTGTTTAAAGCTACAGTGATTGCCAAACCGGAAGTAGTACTTGGTGAATACAAGGGCTTAAAGGTAGAACAGCCGGCCGCCGAGGTTTCGGAAGAACAGATTAGCAACCATTTGGAATCGCTGCGCAGCCGCCATGCCAGAATGGTAGTGGCTGAGGGAGCGGAACTGCAAAATGGCGACTTTGCTATTATTGATTTTGAAGGTTTTGTGGATGGAGCTCCGTTTAACGGCGGCGCAGGCAAGGCCTATCCGTTGGAAATCGGCTCAGGCAGTTTTATTCCCGGCTTTGAAGAGCAACTGATCGGTGCGAAAGCCGGTGAAGAACGGGAGGTAAATGTCAGCTTCCCGGAAGATTATCATGTGGCCGAACTGGCAGGCAAACCGGCTCTGTTCAAGGTTACCGTGCAGGACGTAAAACGGAAAGAATTGCCGGAATTGGACGATGAGTTCGTAAAAGACGTAAGTGAATTTGAAAATATAGAGGAATTAAAGGCTGATATCAAGAATAAGTTAGAGAAGGCTGCGCAGGAAAAAGCCGAAAGCGATTTTAAAAATGCGGCTGTGAAACAGGCGGTAGATGCTGTAACTGTTGATATTCCGGACATTATGGTTGAGGACCGCATTGATCATATGATCGAGGATCTGAACGTTAATTTGCAAAATCGCGGCATGCAGCTTGATAAATATTTGGAATATGTAAAAATGGATATGGATACGCTAAGGCAGAACTACCGTGAATCGGCTGCCATTAATGTGAAGACCGATTTGATGTTGGAAGCCATCGCCAAAGAAGAAAAACTGGACGTTACCGCAGAAGATATGCAGGTTGAAGTCGCCCTGCTGGCTGAAACGTATCAGGCAAAAGCTGCTGATGTAGCTAAAATTATTCGTGAACAGGGTAGAATGGACGCTCTGGCCGGTTCCATCGTGCGTAAAAAAGCGGCTAATATTATTATCGAAAGTGCGGTAAAAGCTTAGTTTTTGCTAATGTACGCGTGCCAAAACCGGAAGTTGATTCCGTCAGATACTCTGTCTTGAATCGAGGTGTTAGTTATGAGTTTCGTTCCAATTGTTGTTGAACAGTCTAATCGTGGTGAACGGGCCTACGATATTTATTCCAGACTGTTGAAAGACCGTATTATTTTTCTGGGCGGTCCGATTGATGACCAAGTTGCCAATTTGATTATTGCTCAGCTATTGTTTTTAGAATCGGAAGATCCGGATAAGGATATTCATCTTTATATCAACAGCCCCGGCGGTGTGGTTACAGCCGGACTGGCTATTTATGACACCATGCAGTATATTAAACCGGATGTTTCCACGATTTGTTTAGGCTCGGCCGCCAGCATGGGAGCGTTGCTCCTAAGTGCCGGTGCGAAAGGGAAGCGGTTTGCGCTGCCTTACGCCCGCATTATGATTCATCAGCCCCTGGGCGGTGCGCAAGGTCAGGCTACCGATATTGAAATTCACGCCCGTGAAATTTTACGTTTGCGTGAAACCCTGAATGGGATACTGGTGCACCATACTGGCCAGCCGTTAGAAAAAATTGGGCAGGATACTGAGCGTGATTTCTTTATGTCCAGTGAACAGGCAAAAGCTTATGGCCTCATTGATTCTGTCATTACAAGGGAGGCCCGGCATAAGTAGGGCCCAATTAGAGAGGTGATAGAATGTTAAAATTTGGGGATGACAAGAGTCAGTTGAAGTGCTCCTTCTGCGGGAAACTGCAGGAACAAGTTAAAAAGTTGGTAGCCGGACCCGGAGTATATATTTGTGATGAGTGCATTGAACTGTGCAATGAGATTATTGAGGAAGAGCTGAGTGATGACGTAGAACTGGAACTGCGTGATATCCCTAAGCCTAAGCAGATAAAGGATATTCTTGACCAGTATGTCATAGGGCAGGATGATGCTAAGAAGTCTCTGTCTGTGGCTGTATACAATCACTATAAACGGGTCAACCTCGGTTCCAAGATGGATGATGTGGAACTGCAAAAATCCAACATCGTTATGCTTGGGCCCACCGGCAGCGGCAAGACTCTACTGGCTCAGACGCTGGCTAAAATATTGAACGTGCCCTTTGCTATTGCCGATGCTACTTCCCTGACGGAAGCCGGATATGTGGGAGAGGATGTGGAAAACATTCTTTTAAAACTTATTCAGGCGGCCGATTATGATGTGGAGAAGGCCGAAAAGGGAATCGTTTATATTGATGAAATTGATAAAATTGCCCGCAAATCCGAAAATCCTTCTATTACCCGCGATGTTTCAGGCGAGGGTGTACAACAGGCGCTCTTGAAAATTTTAGAAGGCACGGTAGCTAGCGTACCGCCGCAAGGCGGGCGCAAACATCCGCATCAGGAGTTTATTCAGATTGATACTACGAATATCCTCTTTATCTGCGGCGGTGCCTTTGACGGTATTGATAAAATCATCAGTTCCCGTACCGGTAAAAAGACAATGGGTTTCGGTGCGGAAGTTACCAGTAAGGACAAGAAAAAATTCGGTGAAGTTCTGCGCAGCATCCTGCCGGAGGATTTACTGCGATTCGGCTTGATTCCTGAATTCGTAGGGCGTCTGCCGGTCATTGTTACCTTGGACGCACTGGATGAGGAAGCCTTGATCCGGATCTTGCTGGAACCCAAGAATGCGCTGGTAAAACAATACCAGAAGTTCCTGGAAATGGACAATGTGCAATTGGAATTCAAGGAAGATGCGTTGCGCTCCATCGCGACGGAAGCCTTGAAGCGAAACACAGGCGCTCGCGGGTTGCGGGCCATTATTGAAGGAATTATGCGCAATGTCATGTATGAAGTGCCATCGCGTACCGATATTACCAAATGCACGGTTACCAAGGAAGTGGTCCTGAACAAGGAAGAACCGATTCTGGTGACCAGTGAACGTAAAAACAAGAAGAAAGAAGAGTCTGCTTAAGAGGAGAGATCATCTCCTCTTTTTTGTTGCCTTTTTCCCGGATAAAATCATGTGGTCTGCCTATACTAAAAGCATGAGAAAAGCTGTGGAGGGAGGTTGACGTTTAGTGGACTATGCAGTAAATTTGATTACAGTTATTCAGTTTTTTTTCGCAATGGTCATTGGGATGTATTTCTGGAATCTCTTGAAATCGCAGCAAGGAAGCCGTGTGGCCGTGGAGCGGGAGTCCAAAAAAGAGGTGGAAAAACTGCAGCGTATGCGGGAAATATCGCTGACCGAACCGCTGGCTGAAAAGACCCGTCCGTCTACCTTTGCAGAAATTGTCGGACAGGAGGAAGGCTTGAAGGCGCTTCGAGCGGCACTTTGCGGACCTAATCCACAGCATGTGCTGATTTACGGGCCTCCCGGTGTCGGTAAAACCGCGGCAGCAAGGCTGATTTTGGAGGAGGCGAAGCGAAATCCGTTTTCTCCCTTTGCCCAGAGTGCCAAATTCATTGAACTGGATGCCACAACCGCCCGGTTTGATGAACGGGGTATTGCCGACCCGCTGATTGGCACTGTGCATGATCCGATCTATCAAGGAGCGGGATCGATGGGGGTGGCGGGCATACCTCAGCCTAAAGCCGGTGCTGTGACTAAGGCCCATGGTGGCGTTCTGTTTATCGATGAAATTGGCGAATTGCATCAAATTCAAATGAACAAACTGCTCAAGGTGCTGGAAGATCGGAAAGTTTTGTTTGAAAGTTCCTATTATAACAGCGAAGATACCAACATCCCTTCTTATATTCATGATATCTTCCAAAATGGGCTGCCGGCTGATTTCCGGTTAGTGGGAGCTACGACCAGGACGGCACAGGATATTCCCCCGGCCATTCGTTCCCGCTGTGTTGAAATTTTTTTCCGGCCCTTGTTCGCCAATGAAATCAGCTTGATTGCGGCCAATGCAGCAAAGAAAGTTGGCTTTCCCCTGGAGGAGAAAGCTGTCGAGGTTATCAAAAACTATGCCATGAATGGCCGGGATGCCGTGAATATTGTGCAGATTGCGGCAGGTGTGGCCTTAAACGAGGGAAGTAAGGCAATAACAACGGCTAATGTGGAGTGGGTCATCAATTTTGGTCAGTATAATCCGCGACCGGAACGTAAGATTCCGACGGAACCGCAAATTGGTTATGTCAATGGTTTGGCCGTTTACGGTGCCAATATCGGTACAATCATGGAGTTGGAGGTTTCGGCCGTACCAAATGCTTACGGTACGGGAAAGGTTACCATAACAGGTGTGGTTGATGAAGAGGAGTTTGGGACGCCCGGCAGAACGATGCGCCGGAAAAGTATGGCGAAGGGTTCGATGGATAATGTAATGACCGTATTGGCGAATAAATATCATATTGATTTTGCTAAATATGATGTACACATAAATTTTCTTGGCGGGGTGCCTGTTGACGGACCTTCAGCCGGTGTAACCGTTGCTACGGCAATTTATTCAGCCATATATGAGATTCCAGTCAATAATACCATTGCCATGACCGGTGAGGTATCCATCCGGGGCTATGTAAAACCGGTCGGCGGGGTAAGCGCTAAAATTGCCGCTGCCAAGCAGGCCGGTGCCAGCCGTGTACTTATTCCCCGTGAGAACTGGCAGGAATTATTTAAGGAAATGGATTTGGAGGTTATCCCCATCAATACCATTGATGAGGCACTGGAGTATGCCCTGCTGAAAAAGACACAGGCCACAGCGGAAGAAGTGGTTTCGCCGCAACCCGAGTTGCTGTCGGCGGCAAGCATAGTGTAGCAGCAAAAGCCTGGAACCCGTTAGACCGGGAACCAGGTTTTATATTCGTCTCCGGTCAGAGTGGGCCGCTTCCTGCAATAAAAAGACAGCAGGCACCAGGGCCTGGGTGGAAGAGGTTCCCTAATATTTTTTTGCAGAGAGAGGATTTTTAGCAGAGGCACGAGAATATTTATAAATCTGGAAGCGGAAAATAACCCTGCGAGAAATACGTACATGACTATACCACCATTTTTTATAAGCAAAGTACATAGGTTTGAGGAGGCGAATGACATGGCAAAGAACAGACGTACAATTCCGCTATTGCCGCTACGAGGTATTCTGGTTTTTCCCTATATGATCATCCATTTGGATGTAGGCCGGGAAAAATCAATCAGTGCTCTGGAAGAGGCAATGGTACATGACCGCTTAATTATGCTCGCTACTCAACGGGATGCTCAGGATGACAAACCGGAAGCCGAGGATATTTTCAGCATTGGCACGGTTGCCGAAGTAAAACAACTGTTAAAGCTTCCCGGTGGTACAATCCGCGTATTGGTGGAGGGACTTCACCGGGCTGAGATTATAGAATATACCGAACAGGAACCCTTTTATCAGGTGGAGATTGATGAGTTTAGCGAAGAGGATGTAAAGACGCCGGAAATCGAAGCGCTGACCCGGACGGTGGTTCACCAGTTTGAACAGTGGGTTAAACTAAGCAAGAAGATTCCGCCGGAAACGCTGGTTTCAGTCGTGGTAGTGGAAGAGCCGGGCCGGCTGGCCGATTTGATTGCCAGTCACCTGTCTCTAAAGATTGAAGATAAGCAAGCCTTGCTGGATGCCATCGGTGTGGCCGAACGGCTGGAGAAATTGTGCGAAATACTGGGCCGGGAGATGGAAATTCTCGAACTAGAAAAGAAGATCAATGTGCGGGTTCGTAAGCAAATGGAAAAAACACAAAAAGAATATTATCTCCGGGAACAGTTAAAAGCCATTCAAAAGGAATTGGGCGACAAGGATGACCGGACAGCCGAAGTTGATGAATACCGTCAGCGTTTGACCGAAAAGAAATTTCCGGAAGATGTGGCGGAGAAAATCAACAAGGAAATTGAACGCTTGGAAAAAATGCCTCCTATGGTGGCGGAAAGCGCCGTTATCCGCACCTATCTTGATTGGCTGCTCAGTTTGCCATGGTTGGATAGAACTGAGGACCGGCTGGATATTTCCCTGGCTGAGCAAACCTTAGACAATGACCATTACGGTCTGGAAAAGGTAAAAGAGCGTATCTTGGAGTATTTATCGGTACGCAAACTGACTGAGACAATGAAGGGACCAATTTTATGTCTCGTTGGACCACCCGGTGTAGGGAAAACTTCACTGGCCCGTTCTATCGCCCGTTCGATGGAACGCAAGTTTGTTCGCATATCGCTGGGCGGTGTACGGGATGAAGCCGAAATCCGGGGCCATCGCCGTACCTATGTAGGGGCGCTGCCGGGACGGATCCTGCAGGGGATCCGGACGGCAGGTTCGCAAAATCCGGTATTCTTGCTTGACGAAATTGATAAAATGAGCGCTGACTTCCGGGGTGACCCTTCGGCGGCCTTGCTGGAAGTGCTCGATCCGGAGCAGAATAATACCTTCAGCGATCACTACATTGAGCTACCCTTTGACCTTTCCAAGGTATTGTGGGTGGTTACGGCCAATGTCATGCACAACATTCCGCGACCGTTACTTGATCGTATGGAAGTAATCAGTATTGCCGGTTATACGGAAGAGGAAAAAATCGAAATTGCCAAACGCTATCTGGTTCCTAAACAAATTCGCGACCATGGTCTGACAGAAAAACAAATCGTTTTTTCGGAGGGAACACTGCAAAAGGTGATCCGGGATTATACAAGAGAAGCCGGTGTGCGTAATCTTGAAAGGAATATTGCTAATTTGTGTCGCAAGTCGGCCCGTAAAATTGTACAAAACGCTCGTTCGGCGATTAAGATCACGGCGCAAAACCTGCATACTTTCCTGGGAGCGCCCAAATACCGCCACAGCCAGGTAGAAACCAGCCATCAGGTCGGTGTGGCTACCGGCATGGCCTGGACGGAAGTAGGCGGCGATATTTTGGGCACAGAAGTCTCGATTATGAAAGGTAAAGGAAAATTGACCCTTACCGGCCAATTGGGTGAGGTTATGCGCGAATCGGCGCAAGCCGGCTTTAGCTATATCCGCTCACGGGCGGAAGAACTAGGCATTGATCCTGAATTTTATGAGAAAAACGATATTCATATCCATTTGCCGGAAGGCGCTATTCCCAAAGACGGACCTTCCGCCGGTATTACGATGGCTACCGCTGTTGCTTCAGCTTTAACAGGTATTCCTATTCGCAGTGATTTGTCGATGACCGGGGAAATTACCCTGCGGGGCCGGGTGCTGCCGGTTGGCGGCATTAAGGAAAAGGTGCTGGCGGCACACCGGGCAGGTATAAAAAGGATCATTCTTCCGAAAGAGAACAAGCGGGATATGGATGATATACCGGGAAATATAAAGCGAAGTCTGGAATTTTATTTGGTAGAACATATGGATGAAGTATTAGAAAAGGCATTGGTGAGGGAATGACGGAAAACAGGGAGGACACGCAGCAGCGTGGTCCGATTCAGATTATCAGAGCCGAGTATATTGCTTCGGCGGTTAAACAGAGCCAGTATCCGCCGATGAATGAGGAAGACAGGGAATTCGTGTTTGTCGGGCGGTCCAATGTCGGGAAGTCGTCGCTCATCAATTCCCTTTCACGCCAGCATGGCTTAGCCCGGACGAGCGGTACACCGGGAAAAACGCAGACGCTTAATTTTTATCAGTTAACGGCCAAATTGGATGAAACAAGGCGCCAACGTTTTTTTCTGGTAGATTTACCCGGCTATGGTTATGCCCGTACCGGACGGGAGGCGCGCCGTCAGTGGGCTAAATTTATTGAAGAGTATCTGCTGTCTTCGCCACGCATTAAGCTGGTCTGCCAGTTGATTGATATCCGTCATAAACCGATGGAAAGCGATGTATTAACCTATCGCTGGCTGGAGGAACAGGGCCTGCCGCTGCAGGTGATAGCGACCAAGGCCGACAAGATTTCCCGTATGACGGTGAATAAACAACTTAAAACCATTCAGGAAGGTATCGGCATGCGGGATGGACAGATTTTGCCCTATTCCTCCGCTAAAGGGACCGGGCGGGACCAATTGCTTGACGTTATTGGTCATCTTTTGTTAAACTAAAGGGAGTATAGTAGTGCCTCGTCCGGCGAGAACATGAAGTATATCGCCGGCCTTTTTGTCGCCAGGCTTCGTTGTCGCCGCCTTACATATTTCCGATATGCGTGGCTCCTCCGCCTCACCTGACGACAAAAAATTCTCGGCGCTATACTTTATAACCCCGCCGGAGGAGGCACTAGAAGTGGGGCGATCCGTCCGACTTCTTAAGTTTGTATAGAGCGAATGAACAGAAAGGCAGTGTAACATGTTAACTGCATTTGATAAAGCATTATTGAATAAGATTCAGGAAAATCTGCCCCTGGTAAGCCGGCCTTATGCCGAAGTTGCCAAAAAGCTTGGCGTGGAAGAAACGGCGGTGATCGAGCGGTTGAACTTTTTAAGGGAACAGGGCTATATCCGCCGTATCGGTCCCTTTTTTGACTCGGCTAAGCTGGGGTACATCGGTACTTTGGTGGCGGTACGGGTCCGGGAAGAGAACGTGCCGACCGTAGCGGCCGCTATTAATGCCTATAGCGGTGTAACCCATAACTATGAACGGTATAGTGAAGGAGATACCCGGTACAATCTGTGGTTCACCTTGCTGTCACCCGATACCGCCAGTCAGGTCAAGGTGCTGGCGTCGATTGAAAATATGCCTGGTGTGGAACGCCTGATCAGCCTGCCGGCCATAAAAAAATACAAGGTTAGTGTCCGTTTTACTTTATGAGCTATAGGAGTGTGCCCTATGTTGGATGCGTTAGATAAAAAAATTATTGCTATTATGCAAAATGATTTGCCGGTGGTTGCCGAACCGTATCGTGATATTGCCGGTCAATTGGGAATTACGGAAGAAGAGCTTTTGCGCAGGCTGAACCAGTATTTTGCGCAAGGAAAAATTCGCAAAGTGGGTGCCGTGTTAAGGCACCGGGAGGTCGGTTTTTCCGCAAATGCGCTGTGTGCTTGGCAGGTCCCGGAAGAACGCCTGGAAGAGGTGGGCCGGCAGGCGGCCAAATCCAGCTATATCTCGCACTGCTATTCCCGCGAGCAGGGGGCAGACTGGCCCTATAATTTTTATACCATGGTACATGCCCACAGCCAGGAGGAATGCCGGATGATGGTGGAAGACTTTGCGGCTGAGAACGGGTTGGACGCTTATAGGATGTTGTTCAGCACAAAAGAATGGAAGAAAACAAGTATGCGCTATTTTCAGGAGGAGTTATAAAAAAACGGATAGCTTCGTAGCAAGGTTGCTCTGGCGATTTGTGTAGAAAAATGAAATAAAAGAGTGGACATTCTGGCGGACAGCATGTATCATAGATATTGACTTTCTTTAAAGGTGATAATACAGTGAAAAAAACAATGTTTGATATTGTACAAAATGATTTGGTCACCCTGGAAACGGAACTTCTTTCTGTGGTACAATCGCCGGTGAAGTTAATTTCCGATATTGGCACTCATCTGACCCAGGCCGGCGGAAAACGGCTGCGACCAGCTTTGTATTTATTATGTGCTAAAAGCAGAGCCGAGGCGGATACGGCAGAACGGGCCATTCCTATGGCAGTGGCTATTGAACTCATACATATGGCAACCTTGGTACATGATGATGTCATTGATGAAGCGGCTACCCGTCGTGGTCAGATCACGGCCAATGCGCGCTGGGGAAATCATTCCTCAGTTTTAGCCGGTGACTATCTGTTTGCTAAAGCATTTTCCCTGATTTCCGGCCTTGTTAACAACAATATGCTGAAGATTTTGGCGGAAGTTATTTGCTCCATGTGTGAAGGTGAGATTATCCAAAACAAGGATATCTATAATCCGCAGCAAACCGAAGAGGAATATCTGGTGAGGATTGCCAAAAAAACGGCTGATTTTCTGGCAGCCAGTTGCGTACTGGGAGGCATGACGGCGGAGCTTTCCGAAACGGAGTTGGCAGCGCTTCGCTGCTATGGCTACAGTCTGGGTATGGCTTTTCAGATTACTGACGATATTTTGGATGTTACCGCCTCTTCCGAGCAGCTTGGTAAACCGGCGGGCAATGATCTCCGACAGGGTATTGTGACGCTGCCGGTGATTTACGCTTTGCAGCATAGTGCTGACAGGGAGGAACTGCGCTCCATTGTAACCGAACGCAATATGGCGGACGGTCAGGTGGCGCGGGGGCTCGAAATCATGCATGGAACTAAGGCGGTTGAGTATTGCTATAGCCGGGTGGATGATTATTTGAATGAGGCCCGGCAATGCCTGCCGGCGTCTTTACCGGAAGAAATCCGGGAAACCTTGATTACCATTGCCGATTATGTCGGCTTACGCAATTATTGATTGAAATTATAATATTATCTGGCGATAAACCGTAAGTGGGCCGATGACAGGCTTGGTTGCCACAGGGCTTACCAGTTATTATATAGGCAATAGGGTATACTACAGGAGACGTTTAACGTCTCTGTTTTTCTATTAGGGAGCCAGTGATGGAAAGAGGCTGTCGGCATGGCGGGAGATTTTTTCGCCTGGCAAGAAAGAAAAACTGAGGAGTAGTTGGGCTATTTTAAGGTTTTGCTGACGCAGCCAGGTGGGAAAAAATCCGTCAGGACGCGCGGGGCGAATGAATCAGTGGTCTGTCTAACCTGAAGCCATAATTACTTTCACGTGCCTTTTTCGCAATGCTTTGTTGTTGTCTTACCTATGTTCGGTAGGCGCTCCTCCTTCGCCTCGCCTTGCGGAAAAACCGCGAATTCTTTTACGCTTTCAAAGTAGAATGACCACTAGGTTGTTTTTTAGAGTAGGAATAGGTATAATGAGTCTGTGTAAATAAAGTCGGAAGGTGATATGACAATGTTTAATATTGGTATGACCGAATTAATATTGATCCTGGTTATTGCTCTTGTCGTATTTGGTCCCGGCAAACTGCCGGAGGTAGGCAAGGCATTGGGTAAAGGGATTCAGGAATTCCGCAAGGCAACGAGCGGCGAATTGACGAAAGAAGAAACAAAACCGGAAGTCAAAGCTGAAGAAAAAAAGTGAGGCAGCTTGCATGACTAGTATAGAGAGCAAAGAGGAGGAAACAACGGTTGTTTCCTCCAATATTGGTGAAATGTCACTGGTTGATCATTTGCAGGAACTCCGTAAGCGGATTATTATCAGTCTTATTGCGGTTGGCATTACAAGTACAGTGAGTTATTTTTATGCCGAAAAATTAGTGAACTTTATTGCTGCTCCTGCCGGTAAATTGTATTTTATGAACCCGGCAGAAGTTTTTTTTACTTATCTTAAGGTTTCTTTTTTCGCCGGTTTTTTGGCGGCTTTGCCTGTGGTACTGTACCAGCTATGGGCTTTTATTGTACCGGCTCTTACCCGGACCGAACGGACGCTGTCCTTTATTTTGATTCCGTCATCGGTGGTGCTTTTTTTTGCCGGTGTGGTTTTTTCTTACTTTTTTGCATTGCCGGCGGGACTGAATTTTTTCCTTGGCTTTGCCACGGAGAATTTGCAGCCCATGTTTTCTCTGGGGGAATATCTATCTTTTGTTATTTCTTTTTTGCTGCCCTTTGGCTTTGTTTTTGAGCTTCCCTTGTTTATTCTAGTATTGGCGAAACTGGGCGTCATTGGGTCCGCCTTTTTAAAAGCTAAACGCAAGGTCGTTTTAGTACTGGCTTTTGTAATCGGTGCGGTCATTTCGCCGACTCCAGATATATTTTCCCAGACGATGATAGCCGTACCCATGCTGCTTTTATATGAATTAAGCATTTTTATGGTCAAATATTTGCTGCGTAAATAAACAATATATACACGATATATACGAGGGGATTCATGGAAAGGATGAGCTTATGGCTTTTACCGATTTAAGAGAGTTTATCGAAGCCCTGGAAAAGCGGGGCTGGCTCAGGCGCATTGCACAAAGCGTTGATGCCGATTTGGAGATTACCGAAATTACCGACCGGGTTTCCAAAATGAAGGGTGATAAAAATGTTGCCCTCCTGTTTGAAAATGTGAAGGGCTATGATATGCCTGTATTGATGAACGCTTTCGGCAGTATGGAACGGATGGCGCTGGCTTTTGGCGTCGAGAAGGTGGACGATATTGCCGACGAAATTCGCAGCATTTTAAAACTACCGCACATTTCCCTGCAAAATAAACTGGACTTGGTAAGGATCATTCCCACCGCCAAGCGGGCGATTAATTTTCCGAAATATGTGAAATCAGCGCCCTGCAAGGAGGTCATTATTAAAGACCGGCCGTCGCTGGCTAAGTTTCCCATACTTAAGTGCTGGCCGGGGGACGCCGGGAAATTTATTACCCTGCCGCTGGTTTTTACGAAAAATCCGCTAAACGGCAAACGGAACGTTGGCATGTACCGTCTGCAGGTATTTGACGATAATACAACAGGTATGCACTGGCATATACATAAAAACGGCGCTGAAAATTACCGGGCCTACCGGGAAAAGGGGCTGGACCGCATTGAAGTGGCAGTGGCTATCGGCGGTGACCCGACGCTTACCTATGCCGCGACGGCACCGCTGCCTAAAGATATTGACGAAATGGTTTTCGCCGGTTTTTTACGGAAAAAATCGGTGGAAATGATTAAATGTGAAACGGTGGATGTGGAGGTTCCCGCTCAGTCGGAAATCGTACTGGAGGGGTATGTGAAAATTGACGAGGTAAGGCGGGAAGGCCCCTTTGGCGACCACACCGGCTACTATTCGCTGGCCGATGACTATCCGGTCTTTCATATTACCTGCATTACGCACCGGAAAAATCCAATCTATCCGGCGACTGTCGTTGGCAAGCCGCCGATGGAAGACTGCTATCTGGCGAAAGCCACCGAGCGGATCTTTTTACCGCTATTGCAGGCCCAGTTACCGGAAATTATTGATATTAACCTGCCGCTGGAAGGCGTATTTCATAATTGTGCAGTCGTGGCAATCAAAAAGAGCTACCCTCAGCATGCGAAGAAAGTCATGCATGCTATTTGGGGGATGGGGCAGATGATGTTTACTAAAATGGTGATCGTAGTCGATTCCCATGTCAATGTGCAGGATATGAGTGAGGTTTGGTGGCGCGTCTTTAACAATATTGACGCCCGCCGGGATATTGTCATGGTGGATGGTCCGCTGGATGTGCTGGATCACTCCTCGCCGATGCCCAACTGGGGTACCAAAGTGGGCATTGATGCGACCAAGACCTGGCCGGAGGAAGGCAATCATCGCGAATGGCCCGATGAGATTGTGATGTCCGACGAGATAAAACGGCTAGTGGACGCCAAATGGAAGGATCTTGGTCTTGAATAAACTCAAAGCGCATCTGGAAAACATCGCACTATCCCATTCGGTTTTTGCCCTGCCCTTCGCGTACATGGGGGCTATCCTTGCCGTGCAGGGAATCCCGGCTATGGGCGATCTGTTTTGGATCACCTTAGCCATGGTGGGCGCTCGCAGCGCGGCTATGGGGTTAAACGCCTTAATTGATTTAAAATATGACCGGCTCCATCCCCGCTTTACCAAGCGGCCGATGGTAACCGGCGCTGTCACTCCCGGTGAAGTTGTGTTGCTGATTGCGGCAAGTCTTGGCGTATTTGTGCTGGCTGCCGCCCATCTGCAGCCGGTTTGTGTGAAACTGGTGCCTCTGGCGGTTATTCCGCTGGCGGTGTATCCTTATATGAAGCGAGTTTCCTGGACCTGCCACTTGGTGCTTGGTCTGGCCCTGTCTATTGCGCCGACCGGCGCCTGGATTGCGATTACCGGCTCGCTGGCCTGGCCGGCCGTGTACCTGGGACTGGCTGTAGGAATCTGGATTGCCGGATTTGATGTGATTTACGGCTGCCAGGATGTCGCATTTGATAAACAGCACGGTCTTCATTCGATGCCTGTGCGGTTTGGCATACCCGGAGCATTGACGCTATCCCGGTACATGCATGCCTTCAGTATTGGCTGTTTTGGGCTGGTTGGCTATCAATTGCAGCTGGGAGCTATCTATTTTGGTGGCGTGATTTTAGCGGCTCTGGTGCTTATTTATCAGCACCGCCTGGTGAGTGACGGCGATTTCAGCCGGGTAACACAGGCCTATTTTATGAGAAACGGTCTTGTAGGCATTTTTATTTTACTTTTTACTATGCTGAATTTTTTACTATAAAAACCACGAAGGAGTGACGCAGCATTGTCGGCGCAACTATTGGATGGAAAGTTTTTCGCCAGCCAGATCAAGGAAGAAACCAGGAAAAAAGTTGAAATATTAAAGCAACAATATGACATTACACCGGGGCTGACGGTGGTGATTGTCGGCGAAAATCCTGCCTCCCAAATCTATGTGGCGAACAAGCATAAAACCAGCCTGGAGATGGGGGTACATTCCCAGGTCATTCGTTTGCCGGAGCAGGTTAGTAAGGAAGAGCTGTTGACGGTGATTGACGGTCTGAACCAGGATCCGGCGGTTCATGGCATCCTGGTGCAACTGCCTTTGCCGGAACATATAAAACCCTATGAAAGCGAGATACTGGAAGCGATTCAGCCGGCAAAAGATGTGGATGGTTTCCATCCGGTCAATGTGGGTAAACTGGCTACCGGACAGGAAGAACTGGTACCCTGTACGCCCCATGGCTGTATTCGTCTCCTGGAACTGGCCGGCCTGCCGATAAAAGGGAAGCGGGCGGTCGTGCTGGGGCGCAGCAATATTGTCGGTAAGCCGATGTTCCATTTATTGCTGGCCCGCCATGCGACAGTAACCGTTTGCCATTCCTGCACACAGGATTTGGCGGCCATAACCCGTGAAGCCGATATTCTGGTTGCCGCCATCGGCAAACCTAAATTTGTTACCAGCGATATGGTAAAACCGGGAGCGGTTGTCATTGACGTGGGGATTAACCGGGTGGGCGATAAGAAGATTGTCGGCGATGTCGATTTTGACGCGGTCAAAGAGATTGCTTCAGCAATTACGCCGGTACCGGGCGGTGTGGGAGTACTGACCATTGCCATGCTGCTCTATAATACAGTCAAAGCGGCCCAAATTCAGCATAAGGTACAGGTTTAAGGAACCGTATTTAGCTTTGGATAAAATACAAAACTGGGGGAGGGTTCAGGTTGAAAAGTGATGTGGAGATTGCCCAGGCGGCGGTCATGAAGCCCATCCTGGAAGTAGCCCGTGAACTGGACATTCCGGAAGACGAAGTAGAACTGTATGGTAAACATAAGGCTAAAGTTTCGTTAGCGACCTGGCAGCGCCTGAAAGATAAACCCGACGGCAAATTAGTGCTGGTGACAGCGATTAATCCGACGCCGGCCGGCGAAGGCAAGACGACGACCACCGTCGGTCTTGGCGATGCGCTGCGGCGGCTGCAAAAGAAGGTAGTTATTGCCTTGCGGGAACCGTCGCTGGGACCCTGCTTTGGCATCAAGGGTGGTGCCGCCGGCGGCGGTTACGCCCAGATCGTACCGATGGAAGATATTAATTTGCATTTTACCGGTGATTTTCACGCGATTACCACGGCGCACAATTTGCTGGCGGCTGTGATTGACAATCACATTCATCATGGCAATGAACTGGGAATTGACCCCCGCCGTATTACCTGGCGCCGGGTGCTGGATTTGAACGACCGGGCGCTCCGGTCAGTCATCTGCGGTTTGGGTGGCAAGGTAAATGGCGTGCCCCGCGAAAGCGGCTTTGATATAACGGTAGCCTCCGAACTGATGGCCATTCTATGTCTTGCCAATGATCTGATGGATATGAAGCGGCGGATTGGACGAATTGTCGTGGCCTACACCTACGAGGGAAAACCGGTAACAGTGGAGGAACTGCAGGTCACCGGCGCTCTGACGCTGTTATTCAAGGATGCCATCAAGCCTAATTTGGTGCAGACCTTGGAGAACACCCCGGCTTTTGTGCATGGCGGGCCCTTTGCTAATATTGCCCATGGCTGTAATAGCGTGACGGCCACAAAATATGCCTTGAAGCTGGCCGATGTAGTTGTCACCGAAGCCGGTTTTGGCGCTGATCTGGGGGCCGAGAAATTCCTCAATATTAAGTGTCGCTTTGCCGGTTTAAAACCGGCGGCGGTAGTTATTGTGGCTACTGTCCGGGCGCTTAAAATGCACGGCGGTGTGCCGAAACCCGATTTAAACAGGGAAAATCTGGCCGCTCTTGATTCGGGCATACACAATTTGATTAAGCATATTGAAAATACCCATAAATTCGGACTGCCGGCGGTGGTAGCCATTAATGCCTTCCCGAACGACACGCCGGCCGAACTGCAGCACGTGAAGGAAAAGTGCCTGGCTATGGGAGCGGAAGTGGCTATTTCCGAGGTATGGGCCAAAGGCGGTGCCGGCGGCACGGAACTGGCCGAGAAAGTCTTGGCCGCCTGTGAACAGGAAAGCAGTTTTACTTATATCTATGATGAAAAAGCGCCGATTAAGGAGAAAATTACTGCTATTGCCAGAGAAATCTATGGCGCAGATGGCGTGAATTATACCCCGGGAGCGGAAAAAACCATTCGGGAGCTGACCGAGCTTGGCTTTGATAAGACACCCGTTTGTATGGCCAAGACGCAGTATTCACTCAGTGACGACATGACCAAACTGGGGCGGCCGCAGGGCTTTACCATTACGGTACGTGAAGTCCGGGTAGCGGCCGGCGCCGGCTTTTTGGTAGCCCTGACCGGTGAAATCATGACAATGCCCGGTTTGCCGAAAAAACCGGCTGCAGTCAATATGGATATTGATGAGCAGGGAACGATTACCGGGATTTTTTAATAGGAATAGATTAGTTTTCACTTAAGGAGGATTATCGTGTATAAAATACTCTTGAAACAGGAATTGGCGCCCAATGTAAAGCTGTTTAAAATGCAGGCGCCGCTGATTGCCAAAAAAGCGCAGCCGGGCCAATTTGTTATTTTGCGGATTGATGAAGATGGGGAACGGGTGCCTTTGACCATTGCCGACTTTGACCGTGAAGAAGGCAGTATCACGTTGATCTTCCAGGAAGTTGGCGCATCGACGAAACTGCTGGGCACTTTGAACGAGGGCGACAGCCTGCTGGATCTGGTTGGTCCTTTAGGCAAACCGACTCATATTGAAAACTTCGGCACCGTGGTTTGTGTCGGCGGCGGCATTGGAATTGCACCGGTGTATCCGATTGCCCGGGGCATGAAGGCGGCCGGCAATGAGGTGATCTCGATTATCGGGGCCCGAAATAAGGAGATTTTGATTTATGAAGAGGAAATGACGGCTGTCAGCGATACGCTGCATATTGCCACCGATGATGGCTCTAAAGGCATTAAAGGATTTGTTACCGATCCTTTAAAGCAAATGATTGCCGAAGGGAAGAAAATTGATTTGGTTGTTGCCATCGGTCCGGTGATCATGATGCGCAATGTGGCCGAAGTCACCCGTCCTTATCAGATTCCTACCGTGGTCAGCCTGAACCCGATTATGGTGGACGGAACCGGGATGTGCGGCGGCTGTCGTGTGTCGGTCGGTGAGGAGAATAAATTTGCCTGCGTAGACGGACCGGAGTTTGATGCTCATAAAGTCGACTTTGCCGGTCTGGTGGCGCGGCAGCGCATGTATATTCCGAAAGAAAAACAGTATGCCGAACACTGTGCGTCAACCAGGGAAGGGGGATGCAAATGTCACTCTCACTAAAGAAGAATGCTATGCCCGAACAGGATCCCAAGGTAAGGGCCCGCAATTTTGACGAAGTGGCGCTGGGCTATGAGGCCGAACTGGCTCAGGCCGAGGCTTCCCGCTGCCTGAACTGTAAAGCTGCTCCCTGCCGGAAGGGTTGTCCGGTGGATGTCGATATTCCGGCGTTTATCAAGCATATAAAAGAAGGCGACATGGAAGCCGCCATTGCCAATATAAAAGAAGTTAACGGCTTGCCGGCCATTTGCGGCCGTGTTTGCCCCCAGGAAGACCAATGCGAAAAGTTCTGCGTACTGACCAAAAGAGGCGAAGCGGTCGGCATTGGCCGCCTGGAACGCTATGCAGCCGATTACGCCCGCCAACAGGGTGAAAGTGCGGCAACTGCCGCTGCGGCGGCAGTCGGACAAAAGGTAGCTGTCATCGGTTCCGGTCCGGCCGGCTTAAGCGCTGCCGGTGAATTGGCTAAAAAAGGCTATGCAGTTACGATTTTCGAGGCGCTCCATTTGCCGGGCGGCGTGCTGATGTACGGTATCCCCGAATTCCGTCTGCCGAAAGAGATTGTGCAGGCGGAAATTGACGGCCTCCGCCAGATGGGTGTTACTATCGAAGTAAATGCGGTTATCGGACGAACCTTTACGGTAGACGAACTGATCGAGGAGGAAGGCTTTGATGCTGTATTCATCGGCACCGGGGCCGGACTGCCCCACTTCATGCACATCCCCGGTGAAAATTTCAACGGCGTATATTCAGCCAATGAATTTTTAACCCGCTGCAATTTGATGAAAGCATACCGTTTCCCTGATACGGGTACACCCATTCATGTGGGCAAAAAAGTGGCCGTTGTCGGCGGCGGCAATGTGGCGATGGATGCGGCCCGTACGGCATTGCGGCTGGGGGCGGAAGAGGTGCATATCGTATACCGCCGTTCCGAGACCGAACTGCCGGCCAGACTGGAAGAAATTCACCATGCCAAAGAGGAAGGCATTATTTTTACGTTGCTGACGGCGCCGGTAGAGGTGCAGGGCAATCAGGAAGGCTGGGTTACCGGCCTGAAATGCATCCGCATGGAACTAGGTGAACCGGACGCTTCGGGCCGCCGCCGGCCGGTGGAAATTCCCGGCTCCGAGTTCGTGCTGCCTACCGATACGGTGATCATCGCCATCGGCCAGGGGCCGAACCCGCTGGTCCAGTCCACCACGAAAGGCCTGGAAACGAATAAGAAGGGAAATATTGTGGCCGATCCCGAAACCGGCGCCACCAGCAAGCCTGGTGTATTTGCCGGCGGCGATATCGTGACAGGGGCTGCTACCGTTATTTTGGCTATGGGCGCCGGCAAGAAGGCTGCTGCCGCCATCGACGCTTATTTAAGCGGCAAACGGGCCGGTCAGGCTTGACATTGTCTGCGTTAGGCAGTATAGTGTAACTGATATATGGTTAAAAGGTTATGATGGGAAGAGTAGGTTCATGACTGGCTGTCAGAGAAGAGATCCTTGGCTGTGAGATCTCCCGGCGCAGTAGGGCCGAAGGTCATCCCGGAGCCGCCGCATTGAACGAAAGTCAGTAGGTGCGGCCGAATCACCGCGTTATGGTGTTTGAGTCCGGCGGAAGGCAGCTTTTGCCGGAGAAGCAAGGTGGTAACACGAAAGCAGGCTCTTTCGTCCTTTCCGGGGCGAAAGAGCTTTTTTGTTATGATTTTATCCTTCAGGAGGTATAAACATGGAAGAACAACAGATTGCTACTGTGTACGATCCGCAGACAGTAGAAAAAAAATGGTACCAATTTTGGGAGGAAAACCAGCTGTTTCATGCAGCGGCCGCATCGGATAAGGACCCGTACAGCATTGTGATTCCGCCGCCCAATGTAACGGGACAGCTACATATGGGACATGCGCTAGACAATACGCTGCAGGATATTTTAATCCGCTGGCGCCGGATGCAGGGCTATAACACCCTGTGGATGCCGGGCACCGATCATGCCGGTATTGCCACGCAGATTAAAGTGGAAGAAATGCTGGCCAAGGATAATGTCTCTCGCTATGATTTAGGTCGGGAGGCGTTTATCGACAAGGTATGGGAGTGGAAAAAGCTCTACGGCAGCCGCATTCTCACTCAGTTGAAAAGCCTGGGCGCCTCCTGCGACTGGGAGCGGGAGCGCTTTACCATGGATGAAGGCTGCTCCAAGGCAGTGCGGGAAGTTTTTGTAAGCTTGTACGAAAAGGGGCTTATTTACCAGGGCAACCGTATTACCAATTGGTGTCCCCGCTGCCATACGGCGTTAAGCGATATTGAGGTGGAGCACGAGGAAAAGCCGGGGCACTTATATCATGTTCAATATTTTGTTGAAGGCAATCCGGACGAATCGCTGATTGTTGCCACCACCCGACCGGAAACCATCCTGGGCGATACCGCCGTAGCCGTTCATCCGGAAGACAGCCGTTATAAACAGCTTATCGGCAAACATCTGATATTGCCATTAGTGGGACGCAGCATTCCGGTTATCGCTGACGAATATGTCGATCCAGCCTTTGGAACCGGTGCCGTCAAGGTAACGCCCGCCCATGATCCGAATGACTTCGAAATGGGCCTGCGCCATGAACTGCCGGAGATTATCGTTATCGAACCGAATGGTACCATGTCGGAAAGCACCGGTAAATACAGCGGTCTGGACCGCTATGAATGCCGTAAGCTGTTAGTCAGCGATTTAAGGGAACAGGGCTTCCTGGTGAAGATCGAGGATCATTCCCACGCGGTTGGGCATTGCCAGCGCTGCGCGACGGTGGTGGAGCCGTTAATCTCCAAACAGTGGTATGTGCGGATGCAGCCTTTGGCCGAACCGGCTATTGAAGCTGTGCGGTCGGGTAAAATAAAATTTGTTCCTGAGCGGTTCACGAAGATTTACTTAAATTGGCTGGAAAATATCAGAGACTGGTGCATATCACGGCAAATCTGGTGGGGCCATCGCATCCCAGCCTGGTACTGTGCCTGCGGTGAAACAGTCGTTTCCCGCAATTCACCGACGGCCTGCCCGAAATGCGGCGGCAGCCTGGAACAGGACCCGGACGTGCTGGATACCTGGTTCAGCTCGGGGCTTTGGCCTTTTTCCACTATGGGCTGGCCGGAACAGACCGAGGAACTGAAAAGCTTCTATCCGACCAGCGTGCTGGTAACCGGCTATGATATTATTTTCTTCTGGGTGGCCCGCATGATTATGATGGGACTGGAATTCCAGCAGGACATTCCGTTTGAGCATGTCTTTATTCACGGTTTGGTTCGGGACGGCCAGGGTCGGAAAATGAGCAAATCCCTGGGTAACGGCATTGATCCGCTGGATGTTATCGAAAAATACGGCGCCGACACGCTGCGCTTCACGCTGATTACCGGCAATACTCCAGGCAATGATATGCGGTTTTACTGGGAGCGGGTGGAGTCAAGCCGCAACTTCTCCAATAAGCTGTGGAACGCTTCCCGCTTTGTCCTGATGAATCTGACCGATTTTGATGCGACCCAGCGGCCTGATCCGGCGTCCTGTACGCTGGCCGATCAATGGATTTTGAGCCGTTACGCCCATACTGTGGAAGCTGTTACCCGTAATCTGGAGCGGTTTGAACTGGGGGAAGCCGCCCGCCTGCTGTATGAATTCATTTGGAATGAGTATTGTGACTGGTATATCGAGCTGGCAAAACCCAGACTGTATAATAAAGAACAGGCTGCAGCGAAGAGGACGGCCCAATATGTATTATGGCACGTGCTGGAAAATACGCTGAAACTGCTGCATCCCTTCATGCCGTTTATTACGGAAAATATCTGGCAGCACCTGCCCCATGACGGAGTCAGCATTATGGTAGCCGCCTGGCCGGCCAAGGAGGCGGAATATGTAAATGGTGCCGCCGAGCAGCAGATGGAAACCATTATGGAGACTATCAAGGCGGTGCGCAACATGCGGGCCGAGGTCAATGTGCCGCCCGGCAAAAAGAGTGAAGCCATTTTACAGGCCGCCAACGAAGATATTAAGCAGGTATTGACCGATAATGTACAGTACCTGAAAACGCTGGCTGCTTTGGAGCCTGTGTTGATTACGGACAGCAGCCAGGATAAACCGGCCAATGCCATGACGGCCGTTGTGAACGGCGTGGAAGTGTACTTGCCGATGAAAGGGCTGATTGATATAGAGAAGGAAACAGCCCGGCTGAATAAAGAACTGGCGTCGCTGGACAAAGAACTGAGCCGTCTGGCCGGCAAGCTGGCCAACGAAGGGTTTGTCGCCAAAGCACCGGCCGATGTCATTGCCAAGGAACGGGCTAAGGAACAGGAATACGGGGAGAAAAAAGCGGCGATCCAGGAACGGCTTAGCTACCTGGAAGCATTATAAAGGTGATAGCATGACATACGATGAGGCACTGGCCTATCTGGCCGGATTAAATACCTTCGGGATACAGTTGGGACTGACGAGGATTTCCCGCCTGCTGGAGCTGATGGGAAATCCGGAGCGGCAGTTTAAGTCCATCCATGTGACCGGCACCAACGGCAAGGGCTCGACAACCGCCATGCTGTCTGCCATTCTGGTTGCCAGCGGGATCAAGACGGGGATGTATACATCCCCTCACTTGGTGGATTATACCGAGCGGCTGGCTATTGACGGGCAGCCGGTTGCCCGGGAGGACTTTGCCGCGGCAATCGAATATACCAGCCGTCAGGTGGCCAGGCTGCTGGAGCTGGGTGGGGAACAGCCCACCGAGTTTGAAGTGCTGACGGCGGCGGCCTTTTATTGGTTCGCCCGCTGCCGGGTGGAGTATGCGGTGATTGAGGTCGGTCTGGGCGGTTTGCTGGATTCGACCAATGTGATTATACCGGAGCTTTGCGTAATTACCAACGTAACGATTGATCACATTGACCGTTGCGGCGCCACGGTGGCGGAGATTACCCACCATAAGGCCGGCATTATTAAGGAACGGGTCCCTGTCGTTACCTCCGCCGAGGGGGAAGCGCTGGAGCTGATCGGCCGGACGGCTGCCGGCAAAGCCGCTCCGCTATACCGTTGGGGTGAGGACTTTACCGCGTCTTTTGTCAAGTTCCAGGGGCAACTGCAGACCATCGATATACAGGCCGGTGTCTGGGAAAAACAGGAGCGTTTTGCATTGCCGCTGCTGGGCGCGCATCAGGTAAAAAATGCTGCCGTGGCAGTGGCGGCGGCCTGGCTGTTCAGCCGGCAGGAAAAGCGGGTCAGTGACCGGACCATAAGGGACGGGCTGCTTCAGGTAAGCTGGCCGGGCAGGTTCGAATTTGTCGGAGACAAGCCGGTTTTTGTGATTGACGGAGCACACAATCTGGCTGGTGTACAGGCGCTCAGGGATAACCTGGACAGTCTGTTCCCTGGTCGCCCCATTACTTTTTTGCTGGGCATTTTACGGGACAAGGATGTAGCCGGGATGACGAAAACCCTGATCCGGTCTTGCGACCGGGTGGTAGTAGTGGCGCCGCTTTCCGAGCGGGCCGGTGAACCGGCGGAGGTAGCGGCTCTGATTACGGCCGAATTGGTGAAGACGGCCGACTCCATAGAAGCCGGACTACAGGAGGTTTTTTTACTGGCCGGTGAAAACGGGATTGTCTGTGCTGCCGGGTCACTGTATCTGATCGGTGAAGTGAGAAGAAGGACCTTAAGTGGACAAATTCAGAATAATCAGGTATAATTAGCTAGATATTTATGTGGTTAACTGTTATTCGTCGGGAAGAGTATCGAATATTGAATAATTAAATGGGTGAAGCTGTGTACAAACAATATAGCACTAGTAAATGGATATATAATCTGGACTTTTTTATTGAGCACTGCATTATGGCGGTTGCCTTTTTTTTGCCGCTCTCGCTGGATATTACCAGTGTATTTTTGGCAATTGGCGGTTTTATGTGGCTGGTAAAAATGGTGATTACCAGACGACTGGACACCAAAGCCACTGTTTTCGACGGAATGATTTTGTTTTTTGTCATATGGTCCGGTTTTTCAATTCAAAGTTCGCCTGATCCCGGTTATAGTTCGTATAACTATTTTCAGTTGATGAGCCGGTATGTGCTGCTCTACTATTTGGTGGTCAATCACATTCATTCGCCCGAACAGTTGAAGCGGGTGCTTAAATTGATGGTACTGTCTTCCTGTCTGGTTTCTCTATACGGCTTTTATCAATATTTTCATGGTCTTGATATATCGAAGCTGGACTGGGTGGACGACAGCCAATTTCCCGAACTAAAAACGCGGGTATTTTCTACATTACATAATCCCAATCTGTTGGCTGGGTTTCTGGTTATTATGGCGGCCGTAACCACCGGCATTGTTTGTGGTCTAAAACGAGCGAGAGATAAGTTTTTTTTATCGGTTATTGTTAGCATGCTGGGGCTGTGCCTGGTTTTCACCTATTCACGGGGCGCCTGGATCAGCATACTGGTAGTCATTATCATCTACAGCGTCTTTTACAGCCGCAAGCTTTTCTGGCTGCTGCTGATTATCCCGCTGCTGATGCTCTGCGGTCAGCATACCGCCTGGGAGCGGGTGCTGTCGATCTTTAATCCGACCGATACTTCGTCGTCACTGCGCATGGCTCTGTGGGAAAGTACACTGGCCATGATTCACGACAAGCCGCTGCTTGGAGTCGGCTGGGGAGCCTATTGGCTGGCTTACCCCGACTATGATTTTTACATTCATGATCCGGCGACGACCATTTTCCATGCTCACAACATGTACCTGGCGGTTGCGGCGGAAACCGGTATTCCGGGCCTGCTGGCCTTTATGGGAATCCTTTACGGGCACATGGCGGCGGCCTTTAAGATGGCCGTTCAGGGGAGATCGAAATGGCTGTCTGGCATTATGCTGGGCATGGTGGCGGCGATGGCCAGTATTGTTATTGGCGGCTTGACCGATTACATTTTATTTAATATTCAGATGTCTATGTTGTTCTGGTTGATCAATGGGTTGATTGTCGCCGCTTGGCGCATCCATCACAGCTCTTTTGCCACGCCTTACAAATTTTGAAATGGGGCGGCATAATGGAGGCAGGCGCTATACTTTGGATTGTAGCCAATGAGGCGCCAGGATCGCTCGCCTATTGTTTATTTCTGGAATCTGGACTATAATATAGTACGGTATTCAAAGGTATTATTTTGTAAACAAATGGGTGATTTTTGCCAATTATGAACGAGCTATTTTTTTGAAGTATCCTTATCTTAGGGGGGGAAGTTTTTGAAAGAAGACTCCATCATTATTTCGAAAGCGACGATTGACCGTCTGCCGCTATATTTTCGTACGTTGCGCCTGTTGCAACGGGAAGATGTGGAGATCATATCTTCAGAGGAGCTGGGCCGCCGGCTGGGAATTACGCCGGAACAGATCAGGAAGGATTTGGCATCCTTCGGGCAGTTTGGCAAAAAAGGTGTCGGCTATTATGTAAAGGAACTTTTGCGTAATATTGGCGATATACTGGGACTGCACTGCAATTGGAATTTTGCGATTATCGGTGTAGGCCATCTGGGCTGGGCCTTGGCCAACTATCGACACTTTTCTTCGTTAGGCTTTAATTTGGCAGCGATCTTTGATGTTGACCCCACTAAGATCGGCCTGCATATCAATGGTGTTCAGGTGTTTCACTTGGATGACATGGAGAAAATTGTGCAGGAGAAGAACATTCACATTGGCATTATTGCCGTTCCGGAAGCGCATGCCCAGGAAGTAGCTGATAAGCTGGTGGTGTCCGGCATCCGGGGGATTTGGAATTTTGCGCCCCGTAAAATCCGGGTTCCCGGCAGTATTTATGTTATTGATGAAGATTTGTCCGTCGGGTTGAGCAGCCTGTCTTATTACCTGGCGCGAAAAGTGCCGCCGAAACAACAGATATAATTGTGTATTTTGTATATTTTTTATAATAAATAAAAATTTCACATACTTGGCAGGAGATACGGTATGAATATAGAAGTACACTTAGGAAGAAATATATACAGTATCTAAAACATCATATAAGTAACCTAAGCGTTATGCTGTTATGCTTGGGCCGGTTAGTTATGGCCTTTTTGCTTTGTTTTATGGACAGCAGCATACACCTAGGGTTGTTTTGTACCAACAAAATAGGCCTTTGGTGTTTTTTTATGATAACTTGTGTGTATATGTATTCCAAATAAAAAAAATACTAGAAAAGCACTGCTTTATTCGCACTGCGCGTCCTGAAGGAGCTTTTTCCGTCTGGCTGCGTCAGCAAAATCTTACAATAGTCCAACTATTCCTCCGATTTTGCTCCCTTGCCAGGTGAAAAAATCTTTGTTAGTATCTTGTTAATTCTAAAACGATAAGGTCCCGAGGTACTGGGACGACAGGCCTGTTAAATCAGTGTTTCCCTAGACTAGAATGGGAAGGAGTATGGATATGATTGACATCCAAGATCGCATACGCAACAAAACATTATTAGACAGAATTGTTACTGCTGAAGAAGCGGCGGCAATTATAAAGCCTAATATGAATGTGGGGACAAGCGGTTTTACGCCGGCTGGCTATCCCAAGGCGGTGCCCATGGCGTTAGCGGAAAGAATTTCCAAAGAGCATTTTCAAATTAATTTATGGACAGGTGCTTCCGTGGGCCAGGAACTGGACGGTTCGCTGGCGGCAGTAAACGGAATTGCCAGAAGAATGCCTTACCAAACTAATGGTGACTTGCGTAAGTCTTTAAATAGCGGTAAGGTAAATTATTTTGACCTTCACCTTAGCGAATCGGCTCAATTGACACGCTACGGTTTTTTTGGCGGTAAAGTGGATGTAGCTATTGTTGAAGCCTGTGCCATTACCGAGGAGGGGCATCTGATCCCCACTACTTCGATGGGCAATACTGCGTCTTATGTACAAAGCGCTGATATTGTTATTGTTGAAATTAACACTTCCCAGCCGCTGGCCTTGGAAGGCATGCATGACGTGTATGTGCCGCTTGATCCGCCGCACCGTCAACCGATTCCGATTGTCAAAGTAGATGACCGTATTGGTACGCCTTACATACCCTGTGGCCTAGATAAAATAAAATACATCGTTCCCTGTGATATTCCGGACGATGTACGCGATTTTGCCCCAATTGACGATAATTCCAAAACTATGTCCGAATTGGCCATTGAATTTTTCAAACATGAGATCAAAGCGGGCCGCTTGCCGAAGGATCTGTTGCCGTTGCAGTCCGGCGTAGGTTCGGTGGCCAATGCGGTTATTTCCGGTTTTGTCGATTCGGATTTTAAAAATCTCGAAGTATATACGGAAGTTATTCAGGACGGCATGCTTGATTTGGCCGATGCCGGCAAATTGAAATTTGCCTCGGGAACTTCCTTCTCGCCTTCGCCGGACGGTCAGAAACGCCTGTATGCCAATATTGACAAATACCGAAGCAAAATGATGTTAAGACCACAGGAAATTGCCAACAGTCCGGAGATTGCTCGTCGTATCGGTATTATCGCGATGAATACAGCCATTGAATTTGATATTTATGGACATGTCAACTCGACCCATATTATGGGCAGCAAGATGATGAACGGTATTGGCGGATCCGGGGATTTTGCCCGTAATGCATATCTAACGTTATTCTTTTCCACTTCGGTGGCCAAAGGAGGTCTTATTTCATCCGTCGTCCCTATGTGTTCGCATATAGACCATACCGAACATGATGTCGACGTGTTTATTACTGAACGCGGCCTGGCGGATGTCCGTGGCCTGAGTCCTCGTGAAAGAGCCAGGGTAATTATTGAGAAATGTGCCCATCCTGATTACCAGCCCATGCTGACGGATTACTTGGATAGAGCTGAAAAGGCCACCAAGTTTGCCCATACACCGCACCTTCTGGATGAGGCACTGTCTTGGCATGCTAGATTTTTACAAACCGGGACTATGAAAAAATAAAGCAATTTTAAAGAGGGGGACATAATAGTGAGTACGAGTGTTGAACAGTTGAAAGAAAAAAAAGCAGCCTATGATGCTAAAGTTGAGAAAGCCTTAGCCAAATTTCCTGAGCGGAAGAATCTGGAGCCTAACAGATTGTATACGCCGTTGGACGTTACCGAATTTGATTATGAAAAGGATCTTGGTTTCCCGGGCGAATTTCCATTTACCCGCGGTGTACAGCCGACCATGTATCGCGGCCGTTTCTGGACCATGCGTCAATATGCCGGCTTTGCTACGGCGGAAGAATCCAATAAACGGTATAAGTTTCTGCTGGATGCCGGCCAAACCGGTCTTTCCGTAGCTTTTGACCTGCCGACCCAGATCGGTTACGACTCGGACGATGCCATTTCCGAAGGGGAAGTTGGTAAGGTGGGTGTGGCCATCGACTCGCTGGCTGATATGGAAACCTTGTTTGACGGGATTCCATTGGACAAAGTATCGACTTCTATGACCATCAATGCACCGGCATCGGTTTTGTTGGCCATGTATATTGCTGTGGCTGAAAAACAAGGGGTAACTCCTGATAAATTAAACGGTACTATCCAAAACGACATCCTGAAAGAGTATGCGGCACGCGGTACTTACATATTCCCGCCTAAACCTTCCATGCGTTTGATTACTAATATTTTTGAATATTGCTCGAAGAATGTTCCTAACTGGAATACCATCTCTATCTCCGGCTACCATATCCGTGAAGCTGGTTCCACGGCTGCGCAGGAAATCGCCTTTACGATTGCCGACGGTATCGCCTATGTAGAAGCGGCTATTAAAGCAGGCCTCAATGTAGATGATTTTGCCGGACGTCTTTCCTTCTTCTGGAACGCCCATAACAATGTGCTGGAAGAAGTGGCTAAATTCCGTGCATCCCGTCGCATTTGGGCTAAAGTTATGAAAGAACGTTTTAAAGCGCAAAAGCCCAAATCCTGGATGCTGCGTTTCCACACGCAAACAGCCGGATCCATGCTGACTGCTCAACAACCGGAAAATAACATTGTCCGTGTTGCACTGCAGACGGTAGCCGCTGTATTGGGCGGAACCCAATCCTTACACACTAACTCGAAAGATGAAGCTCTGGCCCTGCCGACCGAAGATTCGGTACGCATTGCACTGAGAACTCAGCAGATTGTTGCCTATGAAAGCGGCATTGCCGATACCATTGACCCGCTGGCCGGTTCTTACTATATCGAAGCTCTGACTAACAAACTGGAGGAAGAAGCCCTCGCTTACATCCAAAAGATTGATGATATGGGCGGCGCTCCTGTAGCTATTGAAAAAGGCTACATTCAAAAAGAAATCCAGGACAGCGCTTACAAATATCAAATGGAAGTGGAAACCAAAAAGCGCATTGTTGTTGGCGTAAATCAATTCCAGATTGAAGAAAAACCGGTAGAAGGATTGCTTCGGGTTGACCCGTCCGTCGGCGTAGGACAAAAAGCTAAATTGGCCGAATTGCGGGCAAAACGCGACAATGCTGTGGTTGAAGCTAAATTGGCAGCCTTGGCTGTAGCCTGCAAAGACGAGCATACCAACTTAATGCCTATTATTTTGGATGCAGTCAGAGCCTATGCAACACTTGGCGAAATCTGCAATGTAATGCGCAGTGTTTTCGGTGAATATGAGGCCCATGTAAGCCTGTAAATAATACAGGTCTTGAGAGTAGCACACTTTAAGAGTAATCATGAGAGGAAGATAGACATGGAAAAACGTATAAGAGTATTGGTGGCAAAACCAGGTCTTGATGGTCATGACCGCGGTGCTAAGGTAGTAGCGCGTGCATTAAGAGATGCAGGCTTCGAGGTAATTTATACAGGACTTAGACAAACCCCTGAACAAATTGCCGAAGCGGCTTTGCAAGAAGACGTAAATGTAGTTGCTTTGAGCTTGTTGTCAGGCGCTCATACTCATCTGTTCCCAAAAGTAGTTAACCTGCTTCGTGACAAAGGGATGAGCGATGTATTGGTGCTTGGTGGCGGCGTTATTCCCGATGCCGACATCCCGGCGTTGAAGGAAGCTGGCGTGGCGGAAGTCTTTACTCCCGGTACGGCCACGCAAACCATTGTCGATTTCATCAACAGCAAATTGAACTAGGTTGTGAATCCCGTGGATATTGTAAAGGATTTATTAGCCGGTTCGCGGCTGGCCCTGTCACGGGCGATTACGGCCGTGGAAAATGAATATGATCACGCTGTGCAGATTATGCAGCAAATTTATCCCCATACCGGTAATGCCTACGTTATTGGCATTACCGGGCCGCCGGGGGCGGGAAAGAGTACTTTGACCGACAAATTGGCACGGGAATACCGTCGCCGCGGTAAGACGGTGGGCATTGTGGCCATTGATCCGACCAGTCCTTTTTCCGGTGGCGCGATTTTAGGCGACCGCATCCGGATGAATGAACTGACTCTGGACGAGGGTGTATTTATCCGCAGTATGGGAACCCGCGGCAGTTTGGGCGGTTTATCGCATAAGACCGGTGAAGTGGTTAAGCTGATGGATGCCGCCGGCAAGGATATCGTGATTGTGGAAACGGTGGGCGTGGGACAGTCGGAAGTGGATGTCGCCAAGACGGCGGATACGACACTGGTTGTTCTGGTTCCCGGTCTCGGTGACGATATTCAGGCCATCAAAGCCGGGATTTTGGAGATTGGCGATATTTTTGCCATCAATAAGGCAGACCGGGAAGGCGTAGATCGGCTCAATGTCGAACTGGAAATGATGCTGGACTTGAATCAGTACAAAGTTGATTGGCGTCCCCCGATCAAAAAGGTCATTGCATCACAAAACCAGGGAATTACCGAACTGGCGGATACCATTGATAAACACGCCGCCTGGTCGGAAGAAACCGGTGAAAGGGTGGTTCGTCGTGGCAAACGGGTAAAAGATGAATTGATTGCCATGTTGAATTCACAGATTGGCCGGTATATTATAAATAAGATGACCGTCTCCGGGGAATTTGATCAACTGATCAAACAAGTGGAAGATCGGGAACAGGACCCGTACACTGCTGTGGATGGGATTTTGAAAGCGGTATTACGCTAAGAAATTGAAAAGGAGGCAAATATAATGTTTGAAGTGCTTAAAGTGGACCATATAGGTATCGCCGTTAAAGATCTGGAACAGGCGAAAAAGTTTTATACCGAAGTATTGGGAATGAAGGCTATGGGGGAAGAAGTTGTTGAGCAGCAAAAGGTAAAAGTCTGCTTTATTCCTAGCGGTGACAGTGAAGTGGAGCTCTTGGAATCGACTGCTCCGGACGGACCGATTGCTAAATTTATTGAAAAGAACGGAGAAGGTATCCAGCATATCGCTCTTCGTGTCGACAACATTGAAAATGCGTTGGCTGATCTCAAAGAAAAAGGTGTTCGCCTGATCGATGAGAAGCCGCGTTATGGTGCCGGCGGCGCCAGTATTGCTTTCGTTCATCCTAAAGCAACTGGCGGAATTTTGCTGGAGCTTTCGGAGCGTAAATAGTTTCATTTCGTAGGAGGTATAAGATGTCAACAGTCCAGGAAAAAATTCAGGACCTTAAAGCAAAACAGGAAAAAGTTAAGCTTGGCGGTGGTGCGAAACGTGTCGAGAAGCAGCATGCTTCGGGGAAATATACGGCACGCGAACGGATCAACAAATTTTTTGATCCCGATACCTTTGTTGAGCTTGACCAATTTGTTACACATCGCTGCGTAAACTTCGGAATGAATGAAAAAGAACTTCCCGGTGAAGGCGTTGTGACCGGTTATGGTACGGTTAACGGTCGCTTGGTCTATGCTTTTGCTCAAGACTTTACGGTGGAAGGCGGCTCCTTAGGCGAAATGCATGCTGCTAAAATTTGTAAAGTATTGGACTTGGCGATCAAAATGGGAGCACCGGTTATCGGTATTAATGATTCCGGCGGTGCCCGTATTCAGGAAGCTGTAGACGCATTGTCCGGCTATGGCAAGATCTTTTTCCGGAATACTCAGGCTTCCGGTGTGATTCCGCAAATATCGGTTATCATGGGGCCCTGTGCCGGCGGTGCCGTATACTCACCGGCGCTGACTGACTTCATCTACATGGTTAAAAATACCAGCCAAATGTTTATTACTGGACCGGCTGTTATTAAATCGGTTACGGCCGAAGAAGTGACTGCCGAACAGCTCGGCGGTGCCATGACGCACAACAGCACTTCCGGTGTGGCCCATTTTGCCGCGGAAAATGAAGATGACTGCATCGAACAGATCCGTTACTTACTCAGCTTCCTGCCCAGCAACAACTTGGAAGAAGCGCCGGTAGTGGCTACGGAAGATGACGCCAACCGTATGGATGAAGAACTGAATACCTTGCTGCCGGATAATCCCAATATGCCTTATGATATGAAAGACGTCATCAGGGCAGTTGTCGATAATGGCGAATTTTATGAAGTTCACGAGCATTATGCCCAAAATATCATCACCTGCTTTGCCCGCTTTGATGGAAAAAGCGTAGGCATTATTGCCAATCAGCCGGCTGTTATGGCAGGCTGCCTGGATGTAAACGCTTCGGATAAATCGTCCCGTTTTATCCGGTTCTGCGATGCCTTCAACATTCCGTTGGTCAACCTTGTGGACGTTCCCGGCTTCCTGCCCGGTACAGATCAAGAGTTCGGCGGTATTATCCGTCACGGTGCGAAAATGCTGTATGCCTATTGTGAAGCCACTGTGCCTAAAATTACGGTCATTACCCGTAAAGCATACGGCGGTTCTTATCTGGCCATGTGCTCGCAGGATTTGGGAGCCGATCAGGTATTAGCCTGGCCGACAGCGGAAATTGCCGTTATGGGCCCTGCCGGTGCCGCCAACATTATTTTCCGTAAGGATCCTGATGTGGCTGCAAAAACGGCTGAATACGTGGAAGAATTCGCTACACCGTATAAAGCGGCAGAACGTGGTTTTGTTGATATCGTTATTGAACCGAAAGAAACCAGACCGCGTATTATCACTGCCTTGAATATGCTGGCAAGCAAACGGGAAGCACGGCCGGCGAAAAAGCATGGCAATATACCGCTATAAGGGGTAGGTGAATGGAATGAAAATTGATGCTAAGGATATAAAGCCTGAAGTCGTGGCTGCGATTGCCGCTGCAGTAACTGCTATGATGGGGACAGGTAACCTGGCAATAAAAATTAGCACAAGTGCTGCCTGGGCAGCTGCGGGCCGTCAAAAATTAATGAATTCTCATTGAGATAAACGGCGTAGCATGTGTTGACTGACAAAATTTAATAATCAACATGGAGGAATTGCGAATGAAAAAGTTTAACATCACAGTGAATGGTACTGCCTTTGAAGTAGAAGTAGAAGAAGTAAAAGCTGCACCTGCCGTTAAGCCTGCCGCTAAACCGGCTGCTGCTCCGGCTCCTGCTGCTAAACCGGCTGCTCCGGCTGCTGCTCCGGCTCCTGCTCAAGTAGGTGCTGGTGATACTGCCGTATCGGCTCCGATGCCTGGCAAAGTGGTTAAAATTGTAGCCGAAGCCGGACAAAAAGTAAAAAAAGGCGATGTAGTTCTGATTTTAGAAGCCATGAAAATGCAAAATGAAATATCAGCTCCCGCTGACGGCACTGTAAAATCCATCAACGTAGCTGCTGGCCAAGGTGTAAAAATTGGCGAAGTTATGGCTGTTATCGGCTAAATAGCTGTCTGACTAAATTGCGTAAAAACGTGCAGAGGTGACTCTGCGCGTTTTTTTGTTCCCTCTGTTGCTGGTGAATATATGGAAAAATAGCGGCGAGTAGGGTATACTGTCAATAGGAAGACATAGTTAAGCGGGAGGCGAGCAGTATGAATAAACAGGAGGCGTTGCGCTTAATCGAGGAAATTGCCCTGTTTGGCAAAGGTGAGAAGGGTATAACCCGCTTGGCATTCAGTGAGTCCGATATACAGGCGCGAAACTATATAATTAAACTTGTTCAGGCTATGGGCCTGCTGGTACGGGTCGACGGAGCCGGCAATATTATCGCCCGTCTGGAGGGGAGCGATCCTGAGCGGGCGGTCGTCATGACCGGCTCTCATTTGGATACCGTTCCCGAAGGCGGTAAATATGACGGAACCTTGGGCGTGGTCGCTGCAATCCAAGCCGTGAAGGAATTGCAAACAAGAGGTACCCTAGCCCATCCGGTAGAGATCGTCATTTTTGCAGCCGAAGAGTCCAGCCGGTTTGGTTTGGCGACTTTTGGCAGCAAGGCCATGACCGGACAATTGCACGTACATACTTTGTCGCGGTTGAAAGATGAAAATAACATTACTTTTAAAGAGGTTATCGAACAACAGGGACTGTCTGTCGCTTCAGTTAAGCAAGCGGCCCGATCGGCCAAAACGATAAAAAGCTTTATTGAATTACACATTGAGCAAGGACGGATTTTGGAACGGCAAAAAAACAGTATTGGCATTGTTGATTCCATTGCGGCGCCGACCCGCTGCAAAATCACTGTTGACGGTGTGGCCGCTCACTCAGGCACTACCCCGATGGACGAACGGCAGGATGCACTGGTTAGTGCGGCTATGATTGTACTGGCTGTACAGGAAATTGCGTTGGCCCAGTCCCATTATGGCACGGTAGCAACGGTAGGGGCGCTTAAGGTTCAGCCGGGTGCGGTTAATGTAGTGCCTGGCCGGGCGGAAATGTGGGTGGATATCCGAGGAATTGATCATGATAGCATTATTGCCACGATGCAGGAGCTTAAGGATGCTATTAGCGCCATTGCCGATGCCCAGGAAACTCCTGTTTCCATTGAAGTTACCTCAGCGGAAAAACCTGTGGCCATGGATGAAGAAATGGCAGAGCTGATTGAAAGTATCTGCCGGGACAAAAAGATAGCTTGTCAGCGCTTGCACAGCGGAGCCGGTCATGATGCCATGAATCTGGCGCATGTGGCTCCCAGCGGGCTTATTTTGATACCTTGTAAGGATGGAGTCAGCCATAATCCGGAGGAAGCCGTGGCAGAAGCCGATATCATGACTGGAATTGAGGTTTTAACGGAAGTGCTGTACCAATTGGCCCGTTAGTCAAGGGGGGCAGTGCCTATAGATGTAAGGCGGCTGGAACGAATCACTATTCGTTCCAGCCGTTTTTTTTACTTTTTAATTGAATTAGCTACTAACCAAGTGGAAAAAAGCCTGTTAACATTTACTGGAGTAGAACAATGGTAGGCTGGTGGTCAGCAACCTGAAGGTAAGCCGAATATCTTTCCTCAAGGCTTCGTTGCATTGGCTTATCTATAATCGATAGACGCGTCTCCTTCGCTTTGCCTTATCGAAAGTTCCCAGAGTTTCATTTACACTTTCAAATTTGCTGAACGACTAGGTAACTGGCAAATATTTTTCGTTGCATTATGTAAACTTTATAGTAGAATAATTATAGAATAGCCTGAAAGGAGAGCAGTATGAAAAAATTAGCCGCCATCGCTTTTCTGATGATGTCGCTTACCATGTTTTCGCCGGCTATTTCCCGGGTACAGGCAAGTGCTTTGGACAGCCTTCCCCAAGTCCTTGTTAAGAATTCGGATAAAATTGACTTTCAGACACTGGCGCAATTGCAACAGTTATTGGAGCAGAATAAGAATCAGGACGTAAAGGACGTATTAAAAAAGCTGGCTATAGAAAAGACCAGCCAGGCTGTAAACCATGCGGCCTTTATTCCCGGCGCGGATACTGCTGTATTGCAGCAAGCCGTTAAAGAGCAAATGGTACAGCGTCTGGACGAACAATTGAAGCCCTATCAGCAGCAGGTTACGCTAATCTCGCAGTTATTATCCCGCAGCGGCGTGCTGCAGCCGGTAGCTGTACAGCAGAATAATTCACTGCCTGGTGCGCCGGATAATTACAAAAAGGTAATTAATATGACTTCAACCGCGTATGCACCAGGAATGCTGGATAACGGCCATTGGGGCAATAAAACGTATATGGGCGGAACGGTGCGCAAAGGCGTAGCCGCTGTTGATCCTGCAGTAATTCCCATGGGCAGCCGCTTATGGATTGAAGGATATGGAGAAGCCGTCGCTGAAGATCAAGGCAGTGCGATTAAGGGGAACCGGATTGATCTGGCCTTTGATGATCGTCAGACCGCCTTGGATTATGGAATTCAATCGACAAAAGTATATATTCTGAATTAACCGGGGTAACCCGGTTTCTTTTTTTATCATAAAGCCCCCGCCTTTAATAATGTTTTTTTCTCTTCTTATCAGGGCTATCGTAGCCAGACTATCTGAAAAGCTTGATACATATATTAGAAAACAGAGTAAAATGGGGGGAGATTGTTTGAGACGGGTTAGAGGGAAGCTGCTGTACAGTGTGGCCATGTTCGTCATTTTGGGAATTATTTGCGGAGTTTTAAGTTTTGAATACCTGGATGAACAGGAATTGGCTGGTATTGACAGCCAGGTAAAGGATAGGCCTGCCGGAGTGGTTAGTATTGTTATAAAAGTACAGGAGCGCACATTAGAAGTATATAGTGACGATCAATTACATAAAACCTATCGTATTGCCGTCGGAAAAAGCAAGACTCCCACACCGATTGGGGAATGGAATGTGGTGTGGAAGTCTTATGACTGGGGTACGGGCTTTGGAACGCGTTGGATGGGCTTGAATGTACCTTGGGGGATCTACGGCATTCATGGCACTAATAAACCTTGGAGTATTGGGCAGTTTTCCAGTCATGGCTGTATTCGTATGCGCAATAAGGATGTGGAAGAATTGTTTGAGTGGGTTCCCATTGGTACTCCTGTACGCATTGAGGGAAGAAAGATCAAAATTTCCCGCAATCTAAAATATCAAATGACTGGATCAGATGTGGCCAGGCTACAGTTAAAGCTGAAAGAGTTGGGCTATTTTGGCGAACGCTCGGATGGAATTTTCGGTATTTATACCGAACAGGTGGTTAAGAATTTCCAAGCGGAGCATGGCCTGGAAGCCAACGGAATTGTTGATAAACAAATGCTGGAGTTATTGGGATTATAATATCAAAAATCAGGTAAAATTTGCAATTTCCAGACGATTGTGATATAATGCGGCTGGAGTCACGCAGTTATAGCAGTGGAAGCTGAATTTATATTATTTATTGGTTATGGGGGTAGAATTATGTTGTCTGTTGAGCAGCAGCTACGCATTATTAAACGCGGTGTTGCCGAAATCTTGCCAGAACCTTTATTGGTGGAAAAACTGAAACGATCAGTTGCTACCGGTGTTCCGTTAAAAGTCAAGTTGGGACTGGATCCTACGGCACCGGACATTCATTTGGGACATACGGTTGTGCTGCGCAAGCTAAAACAGTTTCAGGACCTGGGACATCAGATTATTATCATTATCGGTGATTTTACGGGGCGAATCGGTGATCCTTCGGGAAAATCGGAAACCCGCAAGGCTCTGACCGAAGAAGATGTGCTTAAAAATGCGAAAACCTATGAAGAACAGATATTTCGTGTTTTAGATAAAGAAAAAACAGAGGTTGTGTTTAACAGCTCATGGCTGGCGCCGCTGCAATTTTCAGATGTTGTTAAACTGGCAGCCAAGTATACGGTGGCCCGGATGCTGGAGCGCGACGATTTCAGCAGGCGCTTTAAAGAAGGCCGTCCGATCAGCGTGCATGAATTTTTCTATCCTTTAATGCAAGGGTATGATTCGGTGGCGCTTAAGGCCGATATTGAGTTTGGGGGTACCGATCAGAAATTTAATCTGCTGATGGGCCGACATCTTCAAGAAGAATATGGACAGGAGCCTCAGGTTGCGGCGATGATGCCCATACTGGAAGGGCTTGACGGCGTAAACAAAATGAGTAAAAGTTTGGGCAATTATATCGGCATTAATGAATCGCCAAAGGAGATTTACGGCAAGGCCATGTCAGTGCCTGATGAGTTAATGCTGCGTTATTATGAGCTGGTTACCGATGTGGAATTAGATGAATTGGATCAAATCCGTCTGGGTTTGGAGAATCATACGCTCCATCCCCGGGATTTGAAAATGCGTCTGGCCCATATTCTAGTGCGTCTGTATCATGGTTCGGCGGCGGCTGACGAGGCGCAGGCTGAATTTATCCGGGTTTTCCAGCAGCGTGATTTGCCGACCGATATTCCGGAACATGGCATGGCTAGGGACAGCGAACCGGTTTGGCTGCCCAAATTGTTGGTTACGCTGGGGCTGGCCGCCAGTAACAGTGAAGCCAGGCGGGCAATTGTTGCTGGTGCCGTAAAAATTAACGGTGATAAATTCACCGATCCTGACAGCCAGCTTGTTTTGACTGACGATATGATCGTCCAGAACGGGAAAAGGAAGTATGCTAAAATTAAGCTGCAATAATTAGAGACTGTATCCTTGCGGGGATACAGTCTTTTTATCTTCTCAAATAACGGTTGGTCACACCGTAACATTAGGGAGCAGTCCGTCATATACTGATAAAACAAAGTGACTGATTGGGAACCACTGATTTACTCACATTATGCATCCTGGCGGAGTTTTTCCATCTGGCTTTGTACTAAAACCATTGAGATAGCGGAGCTATTCCGGCGGTTTTACTTTCTTGTCGTTAGAAAAAAAATTTTGCCAGGCTGACAGGTTCATTAAATCAGCGATCCCAGGGTAGGAGGGAGACCGGTGCGGTTTTCCGTTCAAAGGAAAAGAAAAGTATCGCTCGTAACCGTTTGTTTGATCGGGTCTATGTTTTTAATATATACTTTTTGGACAATGGAGCAGTTGTTGAAACCGACACTGCTGGCCATAGCCGAAGCCAAGGCAACCGTCATTGCCACAGAAACCATTAACCGGGTCATTACGGAACAGGTCGGTACCAGTGTAGACCCGCAGACACTGGTCCATGTGAAAGTGGATGACCGGGGCAGGGTGGTATTGATTCAGCCCAATACCCTTGAATTCAACCGGCTGGCCGCCGATACCACCATGAAGGTACAGGAAGCGCTATCGGGAATTTCGGAAGAAAAAATACATATACCTATCGGACAGGTGTTTGGTAGTCAGCTCTTAGCCAGTATGGGGCCGAATATTACCGTAACGGTTATTCCAATTGGAACGGTACAGGTGAAAGTATTTGACAAGTTCGAACAGGCCGGCATAAACCAGACCCGCCATATGGTTTATTTACTGGCAACAACCCAGGTTAGGATTGTTGTTCCGCTGGTTAGCAAAAGCGTGGATGTCACCACTCAGGTTCCGATTGCCGAGTATGTGGTGGTTGGCGAGGTGCCGGGCACCTATGTGCAGTTTCCCTTTCCTTTATCTAATGAAATGAGCGGTATGCATGAAACCGGACAGCAGCCTTAAAGGAAGGAGTATAGGGTATAACCGTTCTCTTAACGATAAAACTTTGCCAAACAAACATAGTTGTGTTAAAATAATCCCTGATTTATATTGTGTGAAGGGGAGAAATAATAGCTATGTCAGGACATTCAAAATGGGCCAATATAAAACATAAAAAAGGAAAAATGGATGCTATCCGTGGTAAGGTTACGACTAAAATCAGCCGGGAAATTACCGTGGCAGCACGCATGGGCGGTGGGGACCCTACAGGCAATATGCGACTCAAGCTGGCACTGCAAAAGGCTAAAGAAAACAATATCCCGAAGGAAAATGTGCAGCGGGCCATTCAAAAGGGAATCGGCGCCTTGGAAGGCAGCAACTATGAGGAATTGGTGTACGAAGGTTATGGGCCGGGCGGCGTAGCTGTTATGGTGGAAATCATGACGGATAACCGCAACCGGACTGCTGCGGATATCCGTCATCTCTTTTCTAAACATGGCGGTAATATGGGCGAAAGCGGCTGCGTTTCCTGGATGTTCAAAAAGAAGGGGCTTTTTGTTATTGAGGAGACGGCCTGTGATGAGGAGACCGTTATGATGCTTGCTTTGGAAGCCGGGGCGGAGGACTTTAAAAAAGAAGAGGATGTCTATGAAATTACTACGGCTCCCGAAGAGTTTGAAGCAGTGCAAAATGCTCTGGAAGGCCAAAATATTCCGACCATTGTCGCACAAATCCGGATGATACCGGACACTACGGTGGAGTTAGGCGATGAGGATGCCGCGAAGCTGACCAAGCTGATTGATATGTTGGAAGACCATGACGATGTTCAGGAAGTATATGGGAACTTTGATTTGCCGGAAGAAGAGGACGAATAAATAAGGCTGTGGCGAGGGATTAGCTGAGAAGCTAATCCCTTTTCGATTAGGGCTTGTTTGTGAATTATATGAAATGTCCCTTGATGGTGCTGCTTGTACCATACTTCATTAAAATTTTTTAAAATAAGGGCCACTATTCCTGCAAAATTTTAATTCATCTGACGCAAAAATCACTCACCATGGGCCACTCCGTTATTTTACAAACAAGTCCTAGTAAACATAATCTTGAGGCCGCGAATACTATATTAAAGACATAGTACGGGAGGTGGTAGGTGGTGGAATGGGATATGGATAACTTCCGCCTTATATCTGGCAAGAGTCTCCGGTTGCAACAGTTAGTGCAACTGATGGAATTGGAAATGACCTATATCAACCAAATATACAAATTGCTCGGCGGCTTGCTTCATGAACCCAGAATAGTCGAACACAGCGGCTTTGGCGAGTTTCTGCAGCAATATTATTTACTGGCGCAGCATCATTTTACCGGTATTGGTTTTAGCAAGGCCTTGGATATGGTTCAGATATATCACTATGCTTTTTTGGAAAATCTGATGGACGATCATGTGTTGGCTGCTGCCGAACATTTGGAAGAGGCTATACGACAATTGGAAACCGTGATGAACGACTTTGGCTTACAACATAATGCCCAGTTGGTACTAATTAGCCAAAGCTTTAATATGGCCGAGGAAGTACAGTTTAAAATTATAGAAGGGATGGATCAACTGCTCAATTTGCTGCGCCATGAACAGGTCTATCATTAAACAAGAAAATAAAGGAAATGGCCGTCGACTTTTGAAGGAAAAAGTTGTGAAATGTAGAAAGTAATTTATAACTATAAGGGCGTGTTTTCAAATTATCCGAAACGCTCCCTGACGGTGACTTCTGCATCATACTTTTGGGAAATAGAGGGCACTATCCCCCAAAACTTAACTTATTTGCACAAAGCTCACTTGTCACTTATCATTCTGTTAGTTTGAAAATACGCCCTAGGCTAACTGTTAGCAATAAGACATTTATAAAATAAAGGTGGATTTTTTATGTCCCGATATACTAAAAAGAAATATAATATTCATGATGTTGTTCCGGGCATGGAAGTAGCGGATATAGTGCTGACTGAGGATGGTAAAGTTGCTTTGAGTGAAGGCGCTACCCTGAATTTTAGCAATATTGAGCGGCTAAAGTACTGGGGCGTCACTTCATTGCTGATCAAGGGCCCGATAGAACCCGGTCCTGAGTTGCCAATTGAACCGCAGGGACCGCTTAATCAACAGCAACAGAGGTTTTTCCAGAAATATGATGTGGCGGTACATGCTATACGGAACGCTTTTCAGAATATGCGCTATTTTAAAGAAGTGCCGATTCAGGAAATGCAGGAACTGGCCGAACAGGCCATTGAACCGCTGGTGGAAACGGTCGGTGTGGTCAATCATTTGCAGATGGCGCCGCGGGAGGATGACTATACCTTCCATCATTCGATCAATGTTGCCGTCATGTCCGGCGTTCTGGGTAAATGGCTAGGGTATAATTCAGAAGAAGTGAAGGAATTGATCCTGGCAGGCTTGCTGCATGATATTGGCAAGACGCAGGTGCCGTTAGAAATATTAAATAAACCGGGTAAGCTGACTCCGGAAGAAATGCAGGTTATGCGGTCCCACAGCACGTTAGGCTATCAGTTGGTTCGATCCATCCAGCAGGTTACCCCGGCGGTTTCCTACGCTGTTTTACAGCACCACGAACGCATGGACGGCAGTGGATATCCCTTACAGGTTAAAGCCGATAAAATCCACCCTTATGCGAGAATTGTTGCGGTTGCCGACATTTATGACGCCATGACTTCCGACCGGGTATATACCAATAAGACAAGTCCCTTTTCCGTGGCGGAAATGCTGGTGCAGGAAATGTTTAATAAACTTGATCCCAACATTTGTACAATATTCTTAAACAATGTCCGTGACTTCTTCCTTGGCAGCATTGTTAAGCTGAGCGACGGCAGAAAAGCGGAGGTCATTTATCTAGGGCAGTTTACCGGCTCACGCCCGGTGGTACGGACCGATGAGGGTGAATTTATCGATTTGGAGAAACGCAAAGATATTGGAATTTTGAATTTGGAGAGCAGGCAAGGGTAAGAATACATGTTTTGCATTTAACGCCGAGTATTGGCGTTTTTTGTTTGTTTCTTATTAATGTTTTTGACGAGTAGAGTAAAAAATGGTAACATTAATAGTTGCAAAATAATAATTGGCTGTGGGGGTGTTGTCATGAAAGCAGTCGTTTTGCTGTCCGGCGGGTTGGATTCCACCGTTTGTATGGCAGTGGCGAAAGAGCAGGGATTTGAATTATTACCGTTAAGCTTTAATTATCATCAGCGGCATAACCGTGAACTTGCTTGTGCCTGCAATGTTGCTGACTACTATAAAGTAAAGCGTCATTTAGTGATAGAAACTAATATGGAAGCAATTGGCGGCAGTGCGTTGACCGATAACAGCATGACGGTGCCGCAAGGGGATATTGCCAGGGAAGACATTCCTTCCACCTATGTGCCTGCCCGCAATTTGATTTTTTTGAGCTACGCCCTGGGGTATGCGGAAGTCAACCGGGCGGAGAAGATTTTTATTGGTGTCAACGCGCTTGACTATTCGGGATATCCTGACTGCCGGCCGGAATTTATCAACCTGTTTCAACAGGTGGCCAACTATTCGACCAAAGCGGCGACCCAGGAAGGCCAAGAAATTTCCGTGGTGACACCGTTACTTCATTTAACGAAAAAAGAGATCGTACAGCTTGGCAACCGTCTGGGGGCACCGTTGGAGCTGACTACCAGCTGCTATCAGGGCGGGGACGCTGCTTGCGGTACCTGTGACAGTTGTCTGCTGCGCCTGAAAGGATTTGCCGAAGCCGGTATTTCCGATCCTATTTTATATAGCAGCACTAGGAGTGAATAGATTGAAAGACGTTCAAAATACAGTGGACCAACGTGGTATTGCCATACAGAAAGTAGGGGTAAGCGAAGTTCATTTGCCGTTTTTGATTAAGACAAAGGCAGGGGCTTTGCAATCGGTGCTGGCCAAAATCAGGCTTAGTGTAAAGCTGCACCAGGATTATCGGGGAACACATATGAGCCGCTTTATAGAAATCTTAAGTGAATGGAGCCAGAAACCTGTATCCAGCCGCGAAATGGAAGCTATTTTACATGATACCTTAGGCAGGTTGGGCGCCGATAAGGCTTATTTGGAAATTCGGTTTAAATATTTCATCGAAAAGGTTGCGCCCGTCAGTCGCTTGAAAAGCGTATTGGATTATGATTGTCTTTTTTCAGCCAGCCTGGAAAAGGAGCAGCCCATTGACTTTTATATGGGTGTAGCGGTGCCCTTCACTTCACTTTGTCCCTGCAGCAAGGAAATTTCTGCCTACGGCGCCCATAACCAGCGCGGGCTGATGAGTGTCAAGCTAAAGCAGGAGAGCGGAAAATTTATCTGGATTGAAGATTTGGTGGCGCTGATGGAGGCACAGGGAAGCTGTCCGGTTTATCCGCTGCTAAAGCGAGAAGATGAGAAATTTGTAACCGAACGTGCTTATGACAATCCTAAATTTGTGGAAGATGTACTGCGCGATCTGGTGCTGGCTTTGCGTGGCTTGCAGGGCATTGCCTGGTTTGAGGTGGAGTGTGAGAACTATGAATCGATTCATAATCACAGCGCCTATGCCAGCCATACGGAAACTATCAAACGTGGCTAAGGCACTACTGATTTATTCCCCCTGAGCGTCTTGGCGGATTTTTCCGTCCCGCCGCACCAGCAAAGTTTTGAAATAATCCAACTTACCCTCTTGCCAGGCGAGCAATTTGACGCCAGGTCGACAAGCTTATAAATTTAGTAGTTCCCTACAGACAGTCAACAAAAGCTGGAGAGAGGTACAGTCGTTCATGAATTGGAAAAAATTTATGGCCGAGTATGGGGAAGTACGGGAGTGGCTGGAGCGGCAGGGCACTGCGGATGCCGGGGCCTGTATGCTGAAAATACTGGCATTGTTATTGGCCGGCTACCGGAAGCCCTCGGACATTCTCTATCGGGCGGTACATACCGGCTCGTTGCGGGATAGTTTAGCCGAGCCATTGGTAGAAGCTGAACAGGAGTTCGTTATACCGGCGGACATACAAAAGCTGTTGTTACATTGGGTGGTTACCGTACCGGCGCAGGATGTGACACTGCTGGGGGAGCTCCATGAGAGAACCTACTTAGCCAGGAAAACGCAAGGCGTTTATTATACTCCGAAACCAATTGTCGATTTTATTATGGACCATACGCTGGCCTGTCTGGATGTTATTCAAAATCCTGATGCGAAGATCCTTGATCCGGCTTGTGGCTGCGGCTTTTTTTTGGTTAAAGCCTATGACGTGCTGTTTGCCAAGTTTCGCGCCTCCCGGAGTATGCTGCAGCAACGATATGCCGACCGTGATTGGTCGGATGAGGGAATTCATCGTCAGATCATCGGGAAGAATATTTGGGGGGCGGACATCGATAGCCGGGCTGCGGCGATTGCCTGCCTCAGTCTCCAGTTGCGGCTCCCCAAGGCCAGTCATTCGCTGCCGGTGAACGTCATTGTTTTTGACAGCCTGCGTCGGCCGGAGGATTGTGCCGAGCTTCCTGCGGCGATACGGGAATTTTGGGCTGCCGATTATGCCTGTGTGATTGGCAATCCGCCGTATGTTTCCTTTGGAATGCGGGGCGCAGGCCGTCTGGAGGCGGCATACCGCGATTATCTTCGCCAGGCTTATGCGGCTACGGCTGAATATAAGCTGAGTTACTATGTTTTGTTTTTGCAGCGTGGTATTGAATTGTTGCAGACTGGTGGACGGTTGGGCTTTATTGTTCCTGATAGCTTTCTGCTTGGTCGTTATTATTCCAAAATTAGAAAATACATTCTGGACAATACGGCGATTGAGCGGCTGGCGCACATTGCCGCTTCAGTGTTTAAGAGTGCTTCCACAGGCTATTCGACAATTGTCATATTGCAAAAGGGGAAAGCCGGGGAAGACCATCAGAGCCGCATTGTAAAGATTGATGATATGAGAGGATTGCAAGTAGACTGTGTGGCCTGTCAATATGAGCAGCGTTATTTTAGCGGTCTGCCTCATTCCCGTTTCCGGATTTTTTTTGATTTAAGAATTAAGCGGATTATCGACAAGCTGGATGACATTGGTACACCGTTACGGCATTTTGCTTCCGGTCATACCGGAATCCGGTCATTGTCTAAACAAGCGGATATTGTTGCCAAGACATCACGAGGCGTGACCTGGCAAAAGGGACTGGTGTCAGGCGGGCAGTTGTCGCGCTATGGGCTCAGATATGAAGGCCACTGGTTGAATATTGATGAAACCAAGCTGTACAAAGGAGGCTGGCGCCCGGATGTGGTGCGGCGGTATAAGATTCTGGTCCGTCAGACAGGCGATACTCTTACGGCCTGTACTGATCCGGACGGATATTATCATTTGAATAACATTCATAGTTTTGTGGCTAACAGCGGGGTCTGTGCCGACTATTTATTAATTTTGATGAACTCACGGTTGCTTTCTTTCTATTATCACGCCGTCAGTGTGGAATATGGCCGGGCCATGGCGCAAACGGATATTGAGTCATTGGAGTATCTGCCTGTCATTGTCAATGAGGAGATTAACAGGCAGGCCCCGGAATTGGTAAAAACGATGCTTGATTGCGTGAAGCGTCGGGACCGGGGCGAGCCGGCATCCGCTTTACAGGCACAGGCGTTGGATGATTATTTTAATCAACTGGTATATAAAATTTATGAACTCACCGATGAGGAAATGGCCTTAGTGGAAGCTTACGAAGCCGCACTGCGCACGAAACGGGGCCGTTAAAAAAAACAGGGAGTACGATGACTCCCTGTTTTCCTGACCGGTCTTATTTGGAAGAGTCTTCATTGATATCATACTGCGAGGTAAGCACCTGGCTGGTGGCAGACTGCGCCGAGGACGACTGCTTGTTGGACTTGTTGCTGCCGCCGGCCTGGGCATTGGAACCCTTGTTGGATTTGGTATAGTCGTTGTTTGCATCCTGTTTTGCGGTTAATGTGCCAAATTCGTTTTGGCTCTGTTGGTTTAAGTCTGTTTTGTTGTTCATCGTATCCCTCCTCGTATTTATATTGGGAAACGGTATTATTATCGCTGTTTTTTGTTTCTCTCATTCCCGGTAGTTTTTGCATTCCAACGCAGTTAACTTATCAAGTGCGGTCAGACGGAAAAAATTGCTATACGCTGCGATCCATGATACCATAAATGAGTCAGAATGATATGGGGGCCATTATGAAAAAACTAATTGTCAATGCTGATGATTTTGGTCTGCATGAAGAAATCAATAAAGCGATCATTCAGGGTTATCAAACAGGCTGCATTACCAGTACGTCGATCATGCCGGGCGGCGGCGCTTTTGCCGAAGCCGTGTCCCTGAGCTTGCAAAATCCCCGGCTGGGGGTGGGTATCCACTTGACGCTGGTCGGCGCAGATCCGGTCAGTGAGGCCGTGGCCGTTCCATCCCTGGTGGACGATCAAGGGCAATTCTTTAGTAACTATCAGATTTTTCTGAAGCGGTTTATTTCAGGGAAAATCGCACTGACTGATATTCGCCGTGAATTGACCGGACAAATTGAGAAGGTTCTGTCCAGCGGCATTACGGTTACTCATCTGGACAGCCACCAGCACTTACACATCGTACCGGGCATTATTGATATTGTGCTGCACCTGGCCCGGCATTATAAGATTCCGGCGCTTAGGATACCCGATGAACCCTATGGGTTTACGGCGGGCTATCCAGTTCGCCCGGGCCGTCTTTTGGGACGTACGGGATTAAGTTTCTTGGCCCGTCTTGCCCGGCGGCGGGCTAGAGCCGAAGGAATGCTTGTTCCCGATCATTTTTTTGGCATGTTAGCCGGCGGCGATATGGGGGAGAGCCATTTGCTGCAGGTCCTTGAACATCTGCCGGAGGGAGTGTCGGAAATCATGCTCCATCCCGGTTATAACAATAGCCGCCTAAATAAAACGTTTTTCTGGAACTATCATTGGGAAGAAGAATATGCGGCGGCAATTAGTGAAAAGATTCGGCAAACATTAGTCAATCAGCAGATTTGTTTGCTTTCTTTTGGAGATTTAAAAGATGGTTAAATTTTACAAGCGGTTACTGCTGGTTTTATCTTTAACCGGGCTGATTTCTGGTACGGTCATTTACTATACTGTGGATATTCATACCTTTTACCACCTGAACGCATTTAAAAGCTGGTCGCTGTTGGCCGTGCTTGTCTTTTTGGGCCTTGGCCTATACTTTGACGGAACCAGACTGGTGCATCTGGTTCGCATTTCGGGCGAAGATATATCGTTAATGGGAGCTGTCCAGGTTGTATTCAGCAACTATTTTTTGGCGGCACTGACACCGGGGGCTGCCGGCGGCGCGGTGGCGCAGGTTTTATTCCTGCGGCGGGCGGGAGTGCCGACAGGCAAAGCTACGGTTATTGTTGTCGTAAGGACGATCCTGTCCATTTTGTTTTTACTTTTGTGTTTGCCGATGGTTTTATATTTTGATCCAGGTCTTATGCCCTGGCTATCGGAGAATTTGCTGCGGGCCATATCGGCGACGATTATTCTGGGCATTTTTTCTATCATTTGGCTGTTACGTAAAAATACGCTGGCCTATTTTTTAGTACTTTTTACCAAACGATTGCATTATACCAGACGCCGCCGTATTTTTTCGGTATACCGCGACGTGCGGGGGGCTATATTAATGCTGTCTTCCGCTCCAGTTAGTATGGTGCGGGTATTTTTGGAGTCGGCGGCCAGCCTGCTTTCCTTATACAGCGTTGTCCCCGTACTCTTTATGGGGATGGGGGTAGACCCTGATCTGGTCCGTGTGATGGGGAGAATGGTGCTGCTTAATCTTTTGTTGTATTTTGCACCGACACCGGGCGGTTCAGGAATTGCCGAAGGAGGTTTTATCGTGTTGTTCAGCGAGTTTCTTCCTTCCGGCACTGTCGGCATCACGGCAGTGGTATGGCGTATGATTGTCGAATATATTCCGTTTGTTATTGGCCTGTATTTTACCGTAAAGGTGTTTGGCCGCAACTTCTTGGCGAGTCAGATAAAATAGGCTTTTCTGATCTAGGTAAAGGGGTGAAATTATGAAGGTACTGGTAACAGGGGGTGCCGGATTTATCGGTTCCCATGTTGTAAATAAATTAATCGGGCAAGGCTGTCGAGTAACCGTGGTGGATAATTTATCGACCGGTTCGGTAAAGAATTTAAACCAGGCGGCAGCTTTTGTACAGTTGGACATCCGCAGTCCGGAAATTTTGCAACTGTTTGAAAGTGAGCAGTTTGATGCTGTCATTCATTTGGCAGCGCAAACTATGGTTCCCAAATCTCTGGAAAACCCTGTCTATGACAGTGATGTAAATATAGCCGGTACGCTGCAATTATTGGAGGCCGCCCGCAAGACCGGTGTCAAGCGCGTAGTTTTCTCTTCGACGGCTGCCGTTTATGGCAATACCACTGCTGTACCGGTGCGGGAGGAAACCGCCTTGCAGCCGGCTTCTTTCTACGGCTTAAGCAAATGGGCGGTGGAGCGGTATTTGTCGCTTTATCAGGAGCTATACGGCTTAGAGTATGTAGTACTACGCTATGCCAATGTGTATGGCGAACGGCAGGGAGATTTTGGAGAAGGCGGGGTAATCAGCATTTTTGTCCGCAACATATGTGGTGGCCGGCCTGTTACCATATTTGGCGACGGCGGCCAGACACGCGATTTCGTTTATGCCGGGGATGTGGCCGCAGCCAACTGGCTGGCGCTGGGGACAACTGCTAAAAACTCAATATACAATATTGGTACCCAGACTGAAAGCAGTGTGAACTTGCTGGTCGAAGAACTGGAACTGATATCCGGTAAAACTGTTGAGAAACGGTATAAAAGTGCGAGGGAAGGCGATATTTACCGTTCTTCACTCTGTAATGAAAGAGCGGTCGAAAATTTGAATTGGAGTGCCCAAACCTTGCTCAAGGATGGATTGGCCAGAACATATGCTTCCCTGACTGGAGTTGAACACGGTTGCGTAACCTAAGCGGTCTGCTGCTGCTCATTATTATTAGTTCTACTATTTTGTTTTTTAATTTAGGCGTTACTCCCTTATTGGATCCCGATGAACCGGTCTATGCGGAAACCCCGCGGGAGATGCTTGTCTACGGGGACTTTGTTTCTCCACGGATTTATGGGGAATATTGGTATGATAAGCCGCCGATGTACTACTGGCTGGTGGCGGCTTCCTTTAAAGTGTTTGGCATTAACGAATTTGCCGCCCGGCTTCCTTCGGCGCTATTGGCGCTGGGCTGTATTCTGTCCGTGTATGCGGCCGGCCGCCGTTTGTTGGGCGAGCGGGCGGGATTGACCGGCGCATTTATTCTTGCCACAGGCATTGAATTTTGGTATTTGGGCAAGGCGGCGGTAACCGATGTTACCCTGACGCTGTGCCTGACCCTGTCCCTGCTTGGTTTTATTGAGAAACGGTATTATTTTCTTTATGTGTTTGCCGCGCTGGCAACGCTGACGAAGGGGCCGGTCGGTTTTCTGTTTCCCGGCGCTATTATTTGTTTATACCTCTTGTTTACCCGTAAGTTTTCGGTACTGAAAGAAATGCGGCTTTTGTCGGGGACCGCTTTGTTTTTGGTGATTGCTTTGCCCTGGTACTGGAGCATGTATCAAATCCATGGTCAGATCTTTATTGACACCTTCCTGGGGTTTCACAACCTGACCCGATTTACATCGCCGGAGCATCCGGAGGGTGCACTGTGGTATTACTATATTCCGGTATTTGCGGCCGGTTTTTTTCCTTGGACCGCCGTGTTCGCCCAGGCTGTTTACCGGGCGCTATGGCACAATGAACGGGAGACACGACGAATTTTATTATTTTTGGTTATTTGGACCTTGTTCATATTTGTCTTTTTCAGCATCTCCCAGACTAAGCTGGTATCGTACATTCTGCCGATGTTTCCGCCTGCGGCCTTGCTGGCCGGCTGGTATATTGACGATTTGGCAGGCCGGCTGTGGCGCCAGGAACGGAGCTGGGGCTGGATCGGTTTGCTGATGGTGCTCTGTGCGCTGTTGATTGTGGCGGTCGTAACCGGCGGGCGCCTGCTGCCGGTAATGGAAACCGGTGCGGTGTTGGTGGCGGCCTTGCTAGCGACGGTGTGTGGCATAGCTGTTTATTTTCTTTGGTGCCGCCGCATTTACGCTTCTTTTACCGTTCAGGTTGGCGGCATGCTGCTGCTTGTGGCTGCATTAATGACCAGTTTGCTGCCGGCTGCCGCTCCGTACTTTTCCTCGAAGGATTTGGCTGCTCAATTTTCTCAGGCTTATGATGGACGTTCGTCTATTTACATTATGAAAATTTTGCATCCCGGCTTTACCTTTTATTCCGGCTTGTATGGTCAGGAAATAGATAAAGAGGAAGTGGGAGCGAGGATTCGCCAGGAGGCGCGGTCCTACTTTGTCATCCGGGATCTGGATTATCAGCGCCTGACCCCTGAAGAGCTGCAGCGCGTTCAAGTCCTTGTCCGGGACGCCGATAAGCTGGTGCTGTTAAAACCATAAAAAAAGCAAGCCCCGGAGTGCCATAACTCCGGGGTTATTCATTGGGGTAATTATCTTTTATCCGGTTCTGCCAGGGCAGGGTTTTTCCAGTATTGATAGATGCTTTCCAAAGTTTTAGAGTAATTTTTTCCTGCAGGACCAATGATAAACTGACAATCGGGACTTTGACAGGCATGGGCGCCGCTGCAATATTTGGTCAGTAATTCGCTGACCTGGGCATTGCCCTGCTCGGTGAGCGTATAGGCCGAAACCTGTTGAGCAACTTCCTTGTTTATAAAAGAACATAAGATAATCCGATTGACTGTAATGGTTTCTCTCAAGGCAAACCCTCCGTTATCATGAACTATGTATTCTTACAATATAGCGAATAATTATCCTGAAAACCAGGACATTTTTGTTAAAAAATTGTTAATTTGTATTATGTATCGCAATAACCCGGAAGGTTTGTCGATCCAATATGACAAACGGCCTATGGTACGCAGGATAAACGGCAATTCTGTAGTGGATGACTAAAACCGCTTAAGCAGGATGTTTTAGCGGTTCTAGTCTAGCCGAATTTGTCCCGCAGGTGGTTTGGTGAATTTGTTTTGTCTGATTGCTTTGAAAACGGCCTGCGGAAAGCTTTTTTAAGAAGCGCCACCGAGCAGGTCGGCATAAGTCCAGCCGGCTTGTTGGAGGATAATATCTGCAATCATCGCCGAACCATCGACAATAGTTGTATTGGGAAGGGCTGGATTCTGGGAATTAAGGTCAAGACCGGCGTCTATCTCATTAATGGTTTTACAGGCTTGGGCTGGAGCGGGACAGTAATAGCCAAACCGGTGACGGCGGACATAATCAATGTTGCCTGTCTCCTGGATGCCGATCGCTCCGGTGATGATCAGCGGACGACTCATGGCAATACCCTCCAGAATGGTTCCCGGACCGGCCTTGGTGATAATGAGGTCACTGGCAGCCATCATGAGTTCCATATTCTGGACGAAGCCGTATAGGTGGAGCAGAGGAGTGGCTTGACGCTGGAGCAGTGTCTGGTATAATTTTTTGTTATTACCGGTAATCACCAGAAGTTGTTTGCCGGCGCACCGGGTTTGCAGCATTTGAACCCATTCTTCCATGCTGCCGGCACCGACACCGCCTCCTGTCAGCATAATGGTGAAATAATCGGGGTGTAGTCCTAACTTTTGGCGGGCCTGCACCTTGGAAAGTTTATTTTGCAAAAATTTAGGGTGGACGGGAAAACCGGCCTGAAAGATGCGTTGCGGCGGTATTTTATATTTTGTCAGCAAGCGGGCGGCTTCCGGCGTGGGAACCAAATAAAGATCAGCACCGGGTGAAGCCCACGCGGCGTGAATCGTTATCAGGTCGGTAACCACTGCTATAATAGGCCAATTAGCTTGCAGTCTTTGGCGGGCGGCAGCTAAAAGGCCGATGACCAGCGGATGGACCGCAATGACTGCGTCGGGTTGCGCGATACTCAGTTCGTTCTCAATATGCCGGTGGGATTGATGATAGACAATATTGGTCAGGGTGGTAATCCGGGAAGGGGTATTAGTTTTTTTAAAAAGTAAGTTATTAAGCCATACGTGTTCTTTGGAGCAATAGTCGTAAATTTCCGGTGCCTTGCTCAAACCAGGCAGCTTTGTTGCCCGCAGAAAGTCGATAGTGCGACAATCTATGCCTGAACCTGCCCTGGCTCTAATCGCGGCACTGATAGCCATAGCCGCGCTGCGATGGCCGCCACCGGTATCGGAAATGGCAAATAAAAGCTTTTTAGGCGTGACTGTCATACTGGACACCTCCACATTTGAACTTTTTAATTTATTCTAAAGGGAATGTACCTTACCCCGATGATCTTAATTGGTGCAATAAAGCTATGGCGTTTTCCAGGCGAATGGTTTGTTGCCGTTCTTCCAGAAAGATCCACCAGGCATTATGGGTGTCGCAAATCTCGAAATCGTAATTGAATTCGGTGGATACGGTAGGCAGCCGTTCAATAGGAAAAAATAAATCCCTCATTTGCCCGTCAATCTTTCCGTGAAAATAGAGACCTTCCTGGTAAAGGTTTACCTGACCGCTGTTGCTGCAACGGCGATAGGGACCGTATAGCGGATCGGCAACCCGGATTTCCTTTACCGGCAACTGCAGGCGGAAGTTTTTATTTTCTATGAGCGAGAGCATTTGCTGCTGCTGCCAGGCTGACCATTGGACAGGTGTAGCAAAGGTAATACATTGAGCATAGGCAGGCTGTAGGAAGCCATGCCTGTCAAGCAGTGCCGTATTGCCGCAGGCTTCGCAGTATAGCTTGTTTTGCCGGCTGTTCATGCTTCGTTCACGCAGGCAACGGGGACATTGATGCAGAATTAAGTCCAGCCGTTCAGCGGCGCGGCGATGGCTATAGTCATGGCCAGCTTGACGGTTCCAGTCGTAATCATTATAGGATAGCGCCTCACGAACTTTTGCATGAAGCTGCTCAAGCGGGAGAGTGGCGGCTTCCTGGCCGGTCAAAAGTTGGTTGATTGTCACTTCTATTTGACCCGGGCGCCAGAAAGAAGACCAGCGGGGCCAGACAAAATATCCTCCCTGCGTCTTGACGGTAAGGACGGGAACCTTGGCTTTTTGGATAAACCGGGCAATGCTGTAGGGGATATCGCCGCAACTGCCGTCAATGGAACGGCGCCCCTCGGGAAATATGCCGACTATTTTATCCTGATTTAATAAAGCCAGGGCCCTGTGAGCTGCGCGAAGGTCAGGCAGAAATTGGACTTTGGGGATGGCGCCAGCCAGCCGTAGCAGTTTTCCCAAAAGAGGATGGCGAAAGTAAAAGTTTGTGGTTAGAAAATAGCAGGGCTGAGGGGGCAGGATAAACTGCACCAAAGCCGGATCGATATTGGAAGTATGATTGCCTAGCACGAGAAACGGCGGTTGTAACGCTTCGCCGGTGCTGCTATTTATTTGTAACCGGCCGCCTCTGAACAGCCAGCGTACCAGTATGTACGATAAGGTGATTTGCAACAGTGCGCCTATTTTAATCCGCAGCCAGCAACGATAAAAGGAAATCCGCTGTTTTATTTTCAATTCCGGTCCAGCCCTTTCTTTTTTCCTGTACTTGTCTGTCAAGCCCAGGCAGGGATTTTCTGTGCGTCAATTACGGTGAAAAAATCAAAAACCGGTGGATCAAAGTCCATATCGACAGAAGGCTCGCTGCTGAAGCTAGCACCGTATTTATAATAGGCAAACATAAGAGTCGACATCTTTTTAATAACTTTTCGCTGGTTGGCCCCGGCCGGCGCCAATGTATCCTGGGTAACCGGCAGTAAATGCCGTCGTTTGGGTTTGATTCCCCAGTCTGTATTGATGGCAGCGGTGGCGGCCAGATAATGGGAGATCAGGCCGATATCGTTTTTGGCATTGCCCGGCAGCGTGGTAAGTCCGATCAAATAGTCATGGGGATATAGTCGTAAATAGGCGGCAACGCCGGAAAACAGCAGCTTAAACACGACGGTATTTCTGTACTGGGCGTCAATGCAGGCGCGGCCGAGCTCAAGAATGCGACTTCGCTGCTTGCGCAGCACTCCAATATCAAACCATTGTTCCGAATAAAATGTTTCTCGTGAAGCCAGCCTGCTGCCAGGCAAAAAACGGAATGTACCGCCACAGCAATCGTTTTCTTCGTCCCGGATGATCAAATGATCGCATAGCTGATCAAAATAATCGTATTCGCGGTTGGTATTTGCATATTCATATTTTTTTCCTGAAAAATTGAGCTCCTGACAGTAGACACGGTAGCGAAGGAGATAAATCTGATCTTTCTCTGCCGGTGTTTCCGCCAGCTTTAATAGGTACTTTCCTTCTCGTAATTCCATGGGTAACCCTCCTCGGTGTGCTTGCAATTTAATCGGTGTACCGTTGGTTTATGAACCGAGTCTCGGCGTGTTGGACGGTGGTGTACCGGACGCTTTATCCGCCACCTTAATCATTACATATTTCTGCAAAGCTTCCGTTAATATTGCGTTATCTTTTAGTAAAGTATTAAGAAACTGCTTAGTGCCTTATTACACTTGACGTGGCAAGTTTTCTGTTGAATATGGGAAAATGGAAATGGGCGGTTATATTTGGCTCCTTTGGCCGTTATAACTATTGATTTATGGCTTGGTGGTGAATATTTACTATTTTATTATGAATATTTAAAAGTTCGGAACTTGTTTTGCTTTTGGAGAAAAATCAAGTATTTATGGGGAAAATCTGCATTTTAGGTATGGAATAGTAGCTAGGTTGTGATGTATAATGATAAACGGTAGACATTTGTTCTTCTAGCTTAGGCATGTGAGGGGGTAGGAATATGGCGCTGACTGTCAACCGTAAGTTTTGTAAGGGGTGCGGTATTTGCATAGCTTTTTGTCCAAAACAGGTTCTGGACCTGGACGAAGTTGGCAAAGTGTATGTAAAAGATGAGGATAAGTGTATTTGCTGTAGTCTGTGTGAATTACGCTGTCCTGATTTAGCGATAAAAGTAACGAAAGAGGACAAGGGGGAGAAGGTATGAGCAAAGCTTGCTTAATGCAGGGTAATCAGGCTTGTGCAGAAGGGGTTTTAGCCGCAGGCGTTACGTTTTTTGCCGGCTATCCGATTACGCCAAGCACGGAAATAGCAGAATTCCTAGCTGAAAAACTCCCTCGTATGGGTGGAAAATTTATTCAGATGGAAGATGAAATTGCCAGTATGGGAGCGATTATTGGCGCTTCCCTGGCTGGTGCCAAAGCCATAACGGCTACCAGCGGACCAGGGTTTTCCCTCAAACAGGAATTGATTGGCTATGCGGCGATGGCCGAATTGCCGCTGGTCGTAGTCAATGTGCAGCGTTCCGGTCCAAGCACCGGCCTGCCGACATCTCCGTCGCAGGGCGATGTCATGCAGGCTCGCTGGGGTACTCACGGTGACAGGGGTGTGATTGCCTTGTCGCCGGGGTCGGTGCGAGAAGCTTTTGATGTCGCGGTAAAAGCCGTTAATTTTGCGGAAAAGTTCCGTACGCCGGTGATTTTGTTGTTGGATGAGGTAATTGGTCATATGCGGGAGCGGGTCGAATTGCCAGAGTTGTCCGAGGTGGAAGTAGTCAACCGGAAAAAGCCGACCGTTTCTCCCGACGAGTATCGGGCGTACAAGCCGGACGAAGACGGAATTCCGCCAATGGCGCCGTTTGGAGAAGGGTATTTTTACCATGTGACGGGCCTGGTGCATAATTATGAAGGGCAGCCTTCCCAGTCCGCCGCCGTGACTGATGAACTGGTCCGCCGGCTGCATACGAAAATCGAACGGGCTCAGGCGGAGCTTACCTTGTACACCGAGCATTTTCTGGAAGATGCCGAAGTCATTGTCGTCGCTTATGGCGGCTCGTCCCGGGCCGCTATTGCCGCAGTGAAGGCTGCCCGCAAACAAGGTGTGAAAGCCGGTCTGCTTAAGCTGATTACTCTATGGCCGTTTCCGGCAGCCTTGCTGCAACAGAAGGCGCAGAAGGCCAAGAAAATCATCGTGCCTGAAATGAATTACGGACAGTTGGCCTGTGAGATTGAACGGTATGTAAAGCAGGAAAAAGTGGTATCGGTTACTAAAGTAGACGGGACTTTCTTCAGTCCCGATGATATTTTACGGCCGATCCTGGCGGCAGGGGGGCTGGAATAATGGCTGATATAGAAAAATACTTGCGTAAATCCGCTTTGCCGCACATCTGGTGTCCTGGCTGCGGCAACGGTATTTTGCTGACGGCTATTTTACGGGCCATTGACAAGCTGCAGTTGGATCAGCAGAAGACCATTATTGTATCAGGCATCGGCTGTTCTTCCCGTGCCTCGGGTTATATGAATTTCAACACGGTTCATACTGCCCATGGCAGGGCGCTGACGGTTGCTACAGGCATTAAAATGGCCAATCCCGAACTGGAGGTTATTGTTATTACCGGCGATGGTGATTGCACTGCCATTGGGGGCAATCATTTCATTCATGCCGCCAGACGTAATATAGGCCTTACCACGATTGTCTTTAATAACAGCATTTACGGTATGACTGGCGGCCAGTCTTCGCCGTTGACTCCTGTCGATAGCCGGTCTACGACGGCGCCGTTCGGTCATATGGAGCGGTCCTTTGATATTGCGCAATTGGCTATTGCAGCCGGTGCCACCTATGTGGCGCGGGGAACCGCGTACCATGCCGCCATGTTGACAGATCTCATTGTCAAAGGGATTGAGAATAAAGGGTTCTCCGTGATTGACGGTATAACCCAGTGTCCGATCGGTTATGGCCGGAAAAACAAAATGCCTACAGCGGCGGCCATGCTGCTATGGCAGCGTGACCATGCCGTGATGGCGAAGGCCGCGGCCAAGATGACGCCGGAAGCAATGACCGGCAAGTTTGTTATCGGTGAGCTCTACCATTCGCCCACGGCGGAATATACGGCGGAATATGCCAGACTGGTGGCGCGGCTGCAGGAAGGGGGCAAGGCGTAATGCTGGAAATCAGTTTAAGTGGTACCGGCGGACAAGGGTTGATTCTGGCCGGCATCATTTTGGCGGAGGCCGCCATTCTTGACGGAAAACAGGCCATACAGACCCAGTCGTACGGACCGGAAGCCCGTGGCGGAGCAAGTAAGGCCGAAGTCATTATCAGTGAAGACGAGATTGACTATCCCAAGGTATTGGCGCCGGATATTCTGTTGGTGATGAGCCAGGAAGCCTGCAACAAGTATGCCGATATACTAAAGAAAAACGGCAAACTGCTGGCGGATTCCACATTGGTAAAGGAAATCTCCGGCCGTGAGGCCGAAGTGATTGACTTGCCGATTACCAGGACAGCCCGCGAGGAACTGGGCAATGCCATGTTTGCCAATATCATTGCACTTGGGGCGCTGGTGGCCGCGACCGGTGCGGTTAGTGAAGCGTCTTTAATCAAGGCAGTACTGGCCCGGGTGCCGCGCGGTACGGAAGAAAAAAATCAAAAAGCCTTAGCTTTGGGTAACCAGTTATATGCCCAGCGGTAGCTATTCGGAAGGAAACGTTCAGGCAAGGTTGAACGTTTCCTTTTCACATCCGGTCTGTCTGTATAATCTGGCTCTGTTAGGGAACCATTGATGTAATGAGCCTGCCGGACTGGCGGAAAAAGGTTTGTCAGGCTGTGTACGTACTCAGGAATAATAAACAGTGTCTTAACGGACCGGCCAAGCAGGAAAACAAGGCGCCGGGGTGGAATAAGATAAAATAAGACAAAATTTGCAAGGGAACCGCTGATTAATTCACGCTGCGCGTCCTGACGGATCTTTTTCCGCCTGGCTGCGTCAGCAAAATCTTGAAATAGGGGCCGCTTATTCCTGCGGTTTTACTTCCTTGCCCGGCGAAAAAATCTCTCGCTAGGCTGACAGGATCACTCAAATCAGCGGTTACCTAGAATGAGTGATTCCCCGGTGTTGCAGGATGGTTTCAGGCGATATTGCCGTAGCTGAATAAGGAAGGAAATAGGTGCTTGTCATGCTTAAAAGGGAATGCCGGTGAAATTCCGGAGCGGTCCCGCCACTGTGATGGGGAGCAGATTCGCGGTAGCCACTGGGATAACCGGGAAGGTGCGGATGTGCGTTGATCCGAAGTCAGGAGACCTGCCTATTTTAACACACACCGTTATGACCTACGGAAGATGGGCAGGTGGGTAAAATCTACATTGTGTTGTTTTTTACCCTCTTGTCACAGGGGGTTTTTTAGTTTGTTCAAACAAATGCGAACAGGGATTACCACAGGCACCTGTGCGGCAGCAGCAGCCAAGGCCGCTGTTTTGGCCTGGTGCGGCCAGCAGGTGGAGCAGGTTGTTGTATTGTCACCTCAGCAAAAGTCCATTGCTGTTGCCATTGCCGACAGCAGCAGAACCGAACGGGTTGGTAAGGCGGCAGTCGTGAAGGATGCCGGCGACGACCCCGATATTACTAATGGCGTTACGATTGAGGCAGCGGTAGAGATGGCGGAAGGCGCGGATATTGTTTTACGGGCGGGGAGCGGCGTGGGAACGGTTACGCTGCCCGGCTTGTCCGTGCCTGTCGGTGAACCGGCCATTAATCCGGGACCCCGTCAGATGATTCTGTCGGCTGTCCGGGACGCTCTGCCCCCGGGTTGGGGTGCGGTTGTCACCGTATCCATTCCCGGCGGCGAAGCGTTGGCGGCCCGTACGTTAAATCCTGTACTGGGTATAGAGGGCGGTTTGTCGATTATTGGTACAACCGGGATTGTAGAGCCTATGTCGGAAGAAGCATTTAAAAACTCGCTGGCGCCTCAGATCAGCGTGGTGAAAGCGCTCGGCCACGATGCGGTGGTGTTTGCGCCGGGTAAGATCGGTCAGGATATTGCGATAAAAAAATGCGGTTTGCCGGCCGAGCAGATTGTGCAAACCAGCAATTTTATCGGCTTTATGTTGGAACAGGCCGTTCGGTACGGGATGAAGCAGGTCTTGCTGTTTGGCCATCTGGGGAAGATTTGCAAAGTGGCGGCCGGAATTTTTCATACTCATAACCGTATGGCCGACGGCCGCATGGAAACGCTGGCGGCTTATGCCGCATCGCTGGGGGCGTCACAACAGACGGTTCAGGCCATTTTGCGGTGCGCCACTACCGAAGCCGCGTTGCCGCTTATTGAAAACGCCGGTTTGCGGCAGGTGCATGCAGTGCTGGCGGAACGGGCCAGTCAACGGGCCATGCGGTATGTATTTCAGGACCTGGAAGTGGGAACGGTCATTGTCACGCTGCAGGGGTCCATATTGGGCATGGATGCAGGTGCCGTCAGGATAGGGGAGAAGTTAGGGTGGAACATAAAATAATTGTGGCAGGCATCGGGCCCGGCTCGGCGGACTATCTGCTGCCGGTTGCCAAGCGAACCATTGAGCAGGCCCGCGTTCTGGTGGGCGGTAAACGGGCGCTGGAAACGCTGGCGCCGGCAGGCGTAAAAAGCAAAGTCATTGACGGCGATATTGCCGGTGTGTTGTCTTATATAGAAGAGGAACTGGCCTCGCACGATGTGGTTGTCATGGTATCCGGCGATCCGGGATTTTACAGCTTATTGCCGGCGATCCGCCGCCGGTTTCCCCCAGCATGCATCGAAGTGATTCCCGGCATCAGTTCCCTGCAGTTGGCATTTGCCCGTACAAGCGACTATTGGCAGGATGCCACACTGATCAGCCTGCATGGGCGCAAAGCCGATGCAGCGGCGTTGGCTTACCGGTGTGATAAAAAACTGGGGATTTTAACAGACAGTGAGAATAATTCCCGTACGATTGCCAGGTATTTACTGGCAGCCGGCTGGCCGGCAGCTACGCCGGCAGTTGTTTGTCTGGCGCTGTCCTATGAAAATGAACAGGTTGTTACGGCTACCCTGGAGGAATTGAGCAGCCGGGAAGGATATTCACATTGTGTAATGGTGGTGAAAGCATGACCTATCATGTGGGAATCAGCGACGACCGGTTCATCCGGGGCAATATTCCGATGACGAAAGCCGAGATCAGGATACTGGTGCTGGCGCGGGCAAAAATCAATCCCGGTGATACGGTGATTGACATTGGGGCCGGAACCGGTTCCCTGTCGGTCGAGGCGGCCCTGCAAAGCGGTTACGGTGAGGTATATGCGATTGAGCGGGAGCCGGAGGGCATTGAACTGATCAGACAGAACGCGGCCCAGTTTGCGGCGGCGGTCCGGCCGATAGCGGGGGCGGCGCCGCAAGCCCTGCAGGGATTACCGCAGGCCGATGTGATTCTGATCGGCGGCAGCGGCGGGAAGCTGGACGCCATTTTAACCGAAGCCCGGCAACTACTGAAGCCGGGAGGGCGACTGGTTGTGACCGCCGTGACAGTGGAAACACTGCAGCGGGCGCTGGCCTTTCTGGACAGTTGTCCGGAATTTTCCGTAGAAACCATCTGCGCTCAGGTGACAAGGTTGCGTAAAGTTGCGTCCAGCCATATGATGCAGGCGCTTAATCCCATTTATATTATCGCGGCTGAAGCGGAATAGTGTGTAAAGATACAGGAGGAATGGATATGCAGGTTTGGTTTGTCGGTGCAGGTCCGGGCGATCCGGAACTGATTACGGTAAAAGGGCAGCGGTTGGTCAGCGAGGCTGATGTGATCATTTATGCCGGCTCGCTGGTTAATCCTGCGCTGCTGTCTCTGGCTAAGCAGGGTGCCAGCATTTATAACAGCGCAAAGATGACCTTGCCGGAAGTAATCGAGGTTATGGTCAAGGCTGTGGCCGAACAAAAAAAGGTGGTCCGTTTACATACAGGCGATCCCAGTATTTACGGGGCGATTAAGGAACAGATGGATGCGTTGGCTAAGCACAGGATTGCCTACGATGTGATACCGGGCGTTAGCTCGTTTTTGGCTACGGCGGCGGCGCTGAAATGTGAGTACACTTTGCCGGAGGTCTCCCAGACCGTTATTGTGACGAGATTGGAAGGCCGGACTCCGGTGCCGGATAAGGAAAAACTTGTCAGCCTGGCTGCCCACAACGCTACCATGTGCATCTTTTTAAGTGTCCATATGATGAATACGGTGGTAAAAGAACTGGTTGACGGCGGCTATTCGCCGGATACGCCAGTTGCCATTGTGCAAAAGGCTTCCTGGCCGGAACAAAAAGTCATTCGTGGCACACTGGCCACCATTGCCGGGACGGTGGCGGCGGAAGGTGTTGACCGTACGGCCATGATTGTGGTAGGTCATTGCCTCGGCAGTGATTATGCGCTGTCCCGGTTATACGCTCCGGAGTTTGGGCATATGTACCGTGATGCCTCATGCGATTAGCGGCGATAGCGGTAACGAGAAGAGGGAGCATCTTAGCGGCGCGCCTGGCCCGGGAGCTGCCTGGAACGGTCACGGTATATGTGAAAGCCGGACGGGCTGCAGTGGACCAGGCGGAAGAGTTTGATTCGCTGGGAGAATTGATAAGCCGGATTTTTGACCGCTACGAGGGATTGATTTTTATCATGGCTGCGGGAATTGTAGTTCGCGTCATTGCGCCCCATATACGTGATAAAAGATGGGATCCGGCCGTAGTCGTGCTTGGCGATGACGGTCACCATGTGATCAGTTTGCTGTCAGGCCATTTGGGCGGCGCCAACGCACTGGCCGTTCAGATCAGCCGGACAATTGGTGCTGAGGCGGTGATTACAACGGCGACCGATTTGGCGCAGCGGCCGGCGCCGGATATACTGGCTAAGCAACTGGGTTTTGCGTTGGAACCGTTCGCTCAACTAAAAACCGTTAACGCCGTCATCGCCAATGACGGTGTGGTAAAATATTTTTTGGATGATGAGCTCTCCGGCCAGGCAGCTATCCGGACGGCCGCGGCGGAACTGGGCATCTGCTGGGAACCTCTGGCGCAGTTGGCGCAGCCCATGGATGCTGCGGTTATTCTCAGCGATAAGCTGTGCACTGTGACCGTACCCCACATATATATCCGGCCGCCGGTGCTGGCCGTTGGAGTTGGCTGCCGCCGGGGAACGACGGTGCAGGAAATTATGCAGGCTATCCAGCAGGTGCTGAGCGAGAACGGGCGAAGCCTGTGCAGTGTCGCCGTCCTTGGCAGCAGCGTGGTGAAAGCCGATGAGGCGGGTCTGCTGGAGGCCGGTGTTGCTTTGCAGGTGCCTTTGCGTTTTTTTAATAATGATGAATTACAGGATATGATTGATCAACAGGATCTGGGGATTTCAAGTTTTGTCAAACAGGAGATAGGAGTGGGAAATGTATGCGAAGCGGCAGCTTTACTGGCGGGACAGAGCGACAAACTGCTGGTGCACAAACAGAAAATCGGACGGGTAACGGTGGCGATTGCCCAAAACAGGTGGCGGTCATCGGTATTGGTCCGGGCAATCTCGCCGATATGAGTCTGCGGGCCAGGGAAACGATTCTGGCGGCAGAGACAATCGTCGGCTATGATACGTATATTGAATTGATTCAGGACTTGCTTGCCGGTAAACAAGTGGTCAGCACCGGCATGATGCAGGAGATTGACCGTTGCAAAGCTGCCGTGGAGATTGCTATGACCGGGAAGCGGGTTGCCGTTATTTCCAGCGGCGATCCGGGAATTTACGGCATGGCCGGTCTGGTACTCGAACTGGCAGCTCAATATCCGGCCGATGTGCGGCCGCAGGTAACGGTCATTCCGGGAATCAGCGCCGTGGGCGCCGCTGCCGCCGCATTGGGAGCGCCACTTATGCACGACTTTGCCGTAATCAGCCTGAGTGATTTACTGACTCCTTGGGATGTGATAAAAAAGCGGGCTGAAATGGCCGGCGTCGGTGATTTTGTTGTGGCTATCTATAATCCCAAAAGTTCCAAGCGGATCACGCAAATTGAAGAGGTGCGGGAAATTCTGTTAAAGCACCGTTCGCCGGCTACCCCGGTGGGTATCGTCGGTCATGCGACGAGAGCGGGGGAACAGGTTGTTATCAGTGACCTGGCCAGCTTTACTAAAGAATATATTGATATGTTTTCCCTGGTTATTGTCGGCAACAGCCATACCTACGTCCAGGACGGTCGCATGGTAACCCCGCGAGGCTACAAGCTATGATTCTGGTACTGGCGGGGACTCAGGACGGCCGGCAACTGGCCGCGCAGTTGGCCAAAGACCATAAAGTCATGGTTTCCGTGATTAGTCAGTATGGCCGGCAATTGGCCTCGGAGAGTCAGGTGCAGGCTCAAGAGGGCATGCTGGATACGGCTGCCATGCTGGAGCTGTTTCGTCGTCTGCAGGTAGAGCTATTGGTTGATGCCAGCCATCCTTACGCGGTTAATGTATCGCGCAATGCCATGGAGGCCTGTGAAAGCTGTGGTGTGGCCTATTTGCGCTACGAGCGGCCGCAGGCGGCATTGCCTGCTTATGATAAATTATATAAGGCGCCGAATTATGAAAGGGCGGCCGAGCAGGCCGTGGCACTGGGTAAGGTCATCTTTTTGACTACTGGCAGCCGCCACTTGAAGGTCTTTAAGACGGCAGCCGACCCGACCGTTCACCGGTTAATTGCCAGAGTACTGCCGGAACCGGGTGTTCTGACGGAGTGCCTGAAACTGGGGTTTCAGCCCCGCGATATTGTCGCCATGCAGGGGCCATTCTCCCATGAATTGAATAAAGCGCTGTTTAAGGAGTTTGGGACTGAGGTGGTGGTTTCCAAAAACAGCGGCCAAATTGGCGGCAGTGACACCAAATTTTCGGCCGCCAGGGAACTGGGCCTGCCGCTGGTGATTATTGACCGGCCGGCGCTGCCCTATAAAACAGTGGTTTCCTCCTTTGCGGAGGTGCTGGCTTATGTCAATAAACACGTGGCTGGCAGCCGTGAGGTAACCTAAGAACCGCTACATACGAGGAGGTTTATGATGGAATTTATAAAAGACCCGATGGCTATTGAGCGGCGCAGCATGGAGATTATCGCCCCCTATCTGGATACGCTGCATTTGTCACCGGAAGCGATAAAAATCTATTCCCGGATTATTCATGCAGCCGGCGACCCTGATTATGCAAAAGTAATCCGGATTCACGAAGCAGCCGCCACCGCGGGCTGCCAGGCGCTAAAGCAGGGCTGCCATATTTTCTGCGATGTGGAAATGGTCCGCACCGGCATTAATAAAAAGACTCTGGCCAGTTTGGGCGGTCAGGTCCATTGCCTGATTGCCGACGAGGGCGTGGCGGCAACGGCCAAACAAGAGGGAATCACCCGGTCAATGGCGGCGATGCGTGCTTTTGGCAGCCGGCTTGACGGGGCGGTTGTGGCGATCGGTAATGCGCCTACCGCCTTGTTTGAAGTCATCCGTTTGATGGAAGAAACCTGCCTCCGGCCGGCGCTCGTTATCGGTGTACCTGTCGGGTTTGTCGGTGCCAGTGAATCAAAGGAATTGCTGGCAAAAGTTTCACCGGTGCCCTATATTACGGTGGAGGGAACCAAAGGTGGCAGCCCGATTGCGGCAGCGACCGTCAATGCCTTACTATACATGGATCAGCAGCGGTAGGTGATCACTGCTTTACAAGTTGACATGTGCCAATGTGGTGTTTATGGGGAGGAATGGGTATGCAGAAGAATATACCACGGATTGTTGTTGCCGGAACGCAGAGCGGCGTAGGGAAAACGACGGTAGTCACGGGTCTTTTAGCGGCGCTGGTCGCGCGGAGTATGAATGTACAGTCCTATAAAGTAGGCCCTGATTATATTGATCCCGGCTTTCACAGTCTGGCCAGCGGCAAGCTGGCTCACAATCTGGACACCTGGCTGATGCCGGCGGAACTGACGGCCAAGCTGTTTGTCAATACGGCTCAGGCCAGTGAATTGGCTGTCATTGAAGGCGTCATGGGGCTGTACGACGGCGGCCGCCAGGGAATCAGCAGCACAGCGGCCCTGGCCAAACTGCTCAAAGCGCCGGTTGTTTTAGTGGTAGATGCCAAGTCGATGGGGGAAAGCATTGCCGCAACCGTATTAGGTTATAAGAATTACGACCCTGAAGTGCATATCGCCGGGGTCATTGTAAACCGCCTGGGGTCGGCTACCCATAAGGAACTGGTACTGGAGGCTCTGCAAAAAATCCATATGCCAGTGCTGGGCTGTTTGTTTCGTGATCCGGGTATTGTTTTGCCGGAACGCCACTTGGGCCTTATGCCGGTAACGGAGTATGCGCCGGAAACCTTTGCGGCCGATTTGGGCAAGGTTATGGAAAACCAGCTTGAACTGGACCGGATTATCGAATTAGCCGGTAAAGCAGTTCCCCTGGACCTGCCGCCGGCAGAGCATGTTCCGGAAGTACCGCGGCTGCGCATTGGTGTGGCACAGGATCAGGCATTTTCCTTTTACTATCCGGAAAGCCTGAGCGTATTGCAGGTGCTGGGGGCGGAGCTTGTCCCCTTTAGTCCTTTAACCGACCAAGACTTGCCGGCGGTGGACGGACTGCTGCTGGGCGGCGGTTTTCCCGAGATGTTTGCGCAAGCCTTAACCGCTAACAGGGCTATGCGGGCAGCCGTTCGGCTGGCTGCTCAGAAGGGCATGCCGGTGTATGCCGAGTGCGGCGGCTTGATGTATTTAACACGGCAACTGGTGGATTTTTCCGGCCAGGCTTATGAAATGGCGGGAGTCATTCCGGCGACCTGTGTTATGGAGCAAAAATTGCAGACTGTAGGTTATGTGGAGGCTATGCCGCTCAAGGATAATCTGTTATGCGCAGCGGGTCAATCGCTACGGGGCCATGAGTTTCATTTTTCCCGGCTGGTTCCCGATGCGGCGGGAAGTTTCCCCTGGGCGTTTACCATGATCAAACTGCGGACAGGAACCGGCTATCCCGGCGGTTATGCCGCCGACAATGTACTGGCCTCTTATCTGCATATGCATTTTGCCGGCAATAAACCGGCGGCGCACCGTTTTATGAAAGCTTGCATGCAGTACCGGGAGCAAAAGCAAACCGGATTAAATAAAGTAAAAAACCTGGAGTGAGGGTATGGCAGGGAAAATTGTTTTAGTCACCGGTGGCGCCAGGAGCGGGAAAAGCAGCTTTGCCGAGCAATATGCGGCAGCGGCGGGAGAAAAGATAGCCTATATTGCCACGGCGCAAATCTATGATCAGGAAATGGAACGGCGGGTGGCGCTGCACCGCCGGCAGCGCCCGGCAAATTGGCAGACCTTTGAGGCGCCTTATCAGGCGGAACTGGTTATGACGGCGGCAGCCGCAGCGGATGTCATATTGTTTGATTGTCTGACACTATATACCAGCAATCTTATGTTATCCTCCGAGGCGCCGGGCGAGGTGGAAGCCAGGCAGCAATATATACTGGACGCGGTGGAGCGGCTCTTACAGAGTGCAGTGACGACGCAAAGGACGGTTATATTTGTAACCAACGAGGTAGGCATGGCCATTGTACCGGAAAACGCATTGGCGCGGGAATACCGCGATATTGCCGGTTGGGTCAATCAGAAGGCGGCCCGGTATGCCGGAGAAGTGTATCTGATCGTATGCGGCCTTCCCGTAACCATAAAAAAACCGGACAACAAAGAGGTGTAACGACTAACGATGGCTAAACCAGTCATGATTCAAGGGACGAGTTCCCATGTGGGTAAAAGTATACTAACGACGGCTTTATGCCGGATTTTTCTGCAGGACGGCTTTCAAGTCGTACCTTTTAAAGCGCAGAATATGGCGCTTAATTCCTATGTGACCAAAACCGGCGAAGAGATGGGCCGCGCTCAGGTGGCCCAGGCCGAAGCGGCCGGCTTGGAACCTATGGTGGAAATGAATCCGGTACTTTTAAAGCCGACGGGCAATGCAAAGTCGCAGGTGATTCTCAAAGGCAGTCCGGTCGGTAACATGTCGGCGGCGGAATATCATAACGGCTACAGTCTGAAAGCCCTGCAGGTAGTGGAGGAATGTCTTAAGAAACTGGACCGGGAATACGAAATCATGGTTATTGAGGGAGCCGGCAGTCCGGCCGAAGTCAATTTAAAGGCTAATGATATTGTGAATATGCGCATTGCCAAGCTGCTGCAGGCGCCGGTTCTGCTGGTGGCCGATATTGACCGGGGCGGGGCTTTGGCCGCTGTTGTGGGGACGCTGGAGCTCTTAGAGCCGGAGGAGCGGGAGTTGGTAAAAGGCATCATCATTAATAAATTCCGGGGCGATATCCGGCTGCTTCAGCCGGCGCTCGAGTTTCTGGAACAGAAAACGGGAAAGCCTGTTTTGGGCGTTATTCCCCATCTGGAACGGCTGGGGATTGATGACGAAGATTCGGTATCGTTGGATGAGAAAAAAATGGCAGGCCAGCGCGATTTGGAAATTGCCGTAATCCGGACTCCCAAAATCTCCAACTTTACCGATTTTGACGCGCTGGCCGGCGAAAGCGACGTTGCTATCCGGTATGTGAAGCGGGGAGAAGCAATCGGTCAGCCCGACCTGATTATTCTGCCGGGCAGTAAAAACACGCTGGAGGATTTGCTGTACCTTAAGGAAATGGGCTATGACCGGGAACTGGAGCGGCTTTTGGCGGCAGGTAGACCGGTGATCGGTATTTGCGGCGGCTACCAGATGCTGGGCAAAGCAATCCTTGACCCGGAGCATACCGAGTCAGAGCTGGAATCTGCTGCCGGTTTGGGCTTACTTGATACGGTTACCACCTTTGCGGCGGACAAAGTTACCCATCAGGTCAGCGCGACCTGCAACGGAGCCGGGTTCCTCGGCATTGAAGCTGCCGGGCTGCCAGTCACGGGCTATGAAATTCACATGGGGCGTACCGAGTTCGGTGAAACGGTACAAAGCGCTTTTACCATTCATCGCCGTTCGGAACAGGAAGTGGCCTGCCAGGACGGTGTGGTTCGCCAGGATGGTCTGGTTATGGGGACTTATATTCACGGTATTTTTGACAATGACCAGTACCGCCGGAGTATATTAAATGCTCTGCGGGAACGGAAGGGACTGGCGCCGCTTGACAGTATGAGCAACAGCCGGGCAGAAAAGCAGGCCAGCTACAACAGGCTGGCCGATACGGTGCGGGCTCATTTGGATATGGCCGCTTTATACCGCATGATGGGACTGTGAGGCTAAAGTATGGACATATATTTGCCGTTAGCGGCAGTGTTGCTTGACTTGGTTTTTGGAGATCCCCGCACAGCCTGGCATCCGGTTGTGCTGCTGGGCAGGCTGATTGCCTTTTTCGAACAAAGGCTATTGAACCGGCAGGCGGCGGCCGGACAGAAAAGGCTGGCCGGCGGCCTTTTGGTCCTGATTGTTTTGCTGATCACCTTCGGAACGGTATACAGTCTTATCCAGTGCCTTAGGCAGTGGCCCGGTTGGCTTGCCTTCGGCTTGGAAGCCCTGCTGGCCTCTTTTGTCATTTCGCCCCGCAGTTTAGCGGCGGCCGGCCGGGAAATCCGCGATTTTTTGGTTGCCGGCAATCTGGAACAGGCACGCTATAAAGTGGGCTGGATTGTGGGACGGGATACAGCCAGTCTGGATGTGGCCGAAATAACCAGAGCCACCGTGGAAACGATTGCCGAAAATATTGTTGACGGTATTATTGCGCCGCTTTTTTATCTGGCGCTTGGCGGCTTGCCGCTGGCTTTTCTTTATCGAGCGGTCAACACCATGGATTCCATGATCGGTTATAGGAATGAAAAATATCTTGATTTCGGCATGATTGCCGCCCGGGTTGACGATATATTCAACTATCTTCCCGCCCGAATCACCGGTATTTTGTTGGTGCTGGCCGCCTGGCTGCTGCGTTATGATGCGGTTCGTTCGGCCAAGGCTATTTGGCGGGATGCTCATAAGCATCCCAGTCCTAACAGCGGTATCCCTGAGTCGGCTACGGCCGGCGCTTTAGGTATCCGTTTGGGCGGGTTAAATTATTATGGCGGTGTCGCTTCCCACCGCGCCCATATGGGAGATGGCACTGCGGCACTGCGACCGGAACACATCACCCGGACCAGCTATCTCATGTATATGAGTACGGGGTTGTTTGTTTTATTGGCGGGTGTTTTGGTACTGATAAAATAAAAATTGGAGGCGGGCTGTTTATGCTTGTTTTCAAACTACCCGTACGTCCCTGACTGCGTTTTTTTTGCACCCATACTTCGTTAAAATTTTAGACACTATTCTTGTCTCGCGAAATTTTAACTGATTTGGTGCAAAAATCACTCGCCGTGGATTCGTTAGTTTGAAAGCAGCTCCAGCCTGACTGGATGGATGAAAGATTTTATTACTGGTTTGCAATTTTTAACCCGCATCCGGATTTACCGGGAAGTGGAATGGTCGGCAGAACGTTTTGGCCGCAGCGTGGTCTACTTTCCCCTTGTCGGGGCAGTAATCGGTGTACTGCTGGCCGGCAGCTATTGGCTGTTGCAGGCGTATTTGCCGCTCGTTCAGCATGCTTTCCCGCCGCATGCTTTGGCTGCCTTCTTAGTTGGGGCGCATATTTTGCTAACCGGCGGGCTGCACTGCGACGGTTTCATGGATACGATGGACGGAATCTTCTCCGGACGGTCCAGGGAACGGATGCTGGAAATTATGAAGGACAGCCGGGTTGGCGCCAATGGGGTTACGGCCTTTGTCCTGTTTATTTTGCTGAAGTGGTCCCTTTTACTGGATATGCCTGTGGCAAAGCTGCCGGCCGTTTTATTTCTCATGCCCGTGATCGGGCGGCTGGTCATGGTCATCGGGATAACGTCTTTTCCCTATGCCAGACCGGACGGTATGGGTAAGGCTTTTGCCCGGTATGCCGGAAAAAAAGCCTTGCTTGTGGCCGGTGTCTATACTTTCGCCTTGGTGAGTGTTTTTGGCATGACGGCTTTGCTGCTGTGTCTGGCGGCAGTGGGTACCGGGCTTGGCATAGCCGGTTATATCAGCCGGAAGCTGGGCGGCCTGACCGGGGATGCCTACGGTGCTGTTACGGAATTAACGGAATTGGTGGTGCTGTTCTTATATGCGCTATTTTTTAGTTAATAAAAGAGGCGGGGAGAACCGGTCATGCGGGTAAAGGTGAAAGTACCGGGGTCTTGCGGCGAATTGGTGCAGGGAGTAAGCAAAGGTACCAATTTTTTGATTACCTGCCCGGTCAATCTGTATTCCACAATAGAACTAAGTTCCTGCCGGGAGACGGTCAAGAGCAGCTTGACAAAGGTGGAACTGGCGCTGGAAAAAACCTTCCGGTATCTTAACACTGAGCCGGCCGGCTACCAGGTCCGGCTTTTTTCCGATTTGCCGTGCGGCAAGGGTATGGCGTCCAGCAGTGCCGATATCAGTGCCGCCTGCCAGGCAGCCGCTTTATGGTCGGGCCAAAGACTCAGTGCCGATGAAATAGCCGATATTGCCTTGACGATCGAACCGACCGACGGGGTCTTTTATCCGGGCATTGTCATGCTTGACCATTTACACGGACAAATCAGGCAGCCGTTAGGTCTGCCGCCTGCGTTGGATATCCTTGTGCTGGATGCCGGTGGTGAAGTGGATACACTGCAGTTTAACCGGCGTCAGGATTTGCGGCAGCTAAACGCGGCGAAAGAGGAGCAGACGGCACAGGCTGCTGCCTGGGTTATACAAGGAATTAAAACAGGCAATAGCGAATTAATTGGTAAAGGGGCTACGTTAAGTGCGCTGGCCAATCAGTCGATCCTGCCCAAGCCTTGTTTACCCGAGGTCATTTCCATTGCCCAAAGCTACGGGGCAGCAGGAGTTACCGTGGCGCACAGCGGGACAGTGCTGGGTATTTTATTTCCCCCGGCGTTACGGGAATTTCAGACAGGCTGCTTGCAGGCAGTGCAGCGTGCCTGCCCTGCCGTACGGTATTTGACCACGGTAAAACTGATTGCGGGCGGGCAATCTATGGAAGCAGGTGAAGAGGAAGCTTATGAGGAACTTTGAACATGGCGGCAATCTGTATGCGGCCATGCGTGAGCAATCCGGGCAAATGACGGATTTTCTCGATTTCAGCGCCAATATAAACCCTTTGGGAATACCGGATAGTGTAAAGGAGGCCCTGGCCGGAGCTTTGCCGTATATTATTCATTACCCGGATACGGAGGCGACGGAATTAAAAATGGCCATCAGCCGCCAGTACGGGGTGGCGGTTGACCATATCACGGTAGGCAATGGGGCGGTTGAACCTATTTATCTGTTGTGTCATATGCTAAAACCTAAGCAAGTGTTGGTGGCAGCACCGGCGTTCGGCGAGTATGAGCGGGCAGCCAGGGCCGGCGGAGCGCAGGTCCGGTATGCTTATTTGCATCCGGAGGAAGGTTTTGGTATTCAGCCGGAAAAAATCTTGCAGCAGGCCGATAGTGCCGACATCATTTTTTTAGGTAATCCGAATAACCCGACAGGAACTTTGCTGACGAATAGTCAAATCAGAGTTATCTTAGACAGAGTAAAGCAGCAGAATACGCTGGTGGTTGTCGATGAATCGTTTCTTGACTTTTTACCTGACGACAGTTCGTATACCTGCCGCAGCTTGTTGCCACTCTATCCCCGACTGGTCATCATCCATTCGCTGACCAAATTTTACGCCATTCCCGGACTTCGCCTGGGCTTTGCTCTGGCCGGCCCGGATATAACAGCCTTGCTGCATACCGCCAAAGATCCCTGGAACGTCAATTCATTGGCGCAAAGTGCCGGCGTGGCTGCCTTAGGGGATGCGGCTTACCGCTTGCATAGCAGGGAGTTTGTGCAAAGGGTCAAACAGGAGTTGTATGAGAAGCTGACCGCTTTTCCTGAAGTGAGTGCTTTTGCGCCGGCGGTTAATTTTATTTTGCTGGATATTAAACGGACCGGTTTTACCGCAGGCCAATTACGGGAAAGACTAAGAACCGAGTGTGTTTTAATACGGGACTGCAGCAATTATCCCGGATTGTCGGATACCTATGTCCGGGTAGCCGTAAAACGGCCGGAACAAAATGAACGGTTGCTGGCAGTTTTACGAAAAGTGATTGATGAGAGGTGAAGTTATGACGAGAGTAATTATGGTGCGACATGGCCAGACAGCCTGGAATCTGGCCCAGAAATATCAGGGACATAGCGATATTGAGTTGAGTGAAACCGGTATCCGTCAGGCGGAACTGGCGGCTGCCCGTCTGGCGGATGAGCCGATCCAGGCCGTTTTTGCCAGCGATTTGGGACGGGCTTATCAAACGGCCAAGACAATTGCCAGGCACCACCGGCTGCCTGTTCATAAGGTTGCCGAATTGCGGGAAATTAACTTCGGTATTTGGGAAGGTCTCACCTATGAGCAGATTTATAGCGGCTGGCCGGAGCTTATTGAACAGTTGTACCAGAAACCTGACGAAATACAAATACCGGAAGGCGAAACCTTCCGGGAGGTAAAACAGCGGGCAGCCGGCTGCCTGCAGCGACTGGTGGCGGAAAATGACGGCAGCACGATTCTGCTGGTATCCCATGGTGGAACGATACGTACCTTATTGTGTGCCGCATTGGATATTCATTTAAATCATATTTGGCAGATCAAACAGGACAACACGGCGGTGAGCATCCTGGAGTATCATGATAATTACCCGGTTGTTACGCTGCTTAACGATACACATCATTTACGGTAATGTAGACTAGTGCCTTGTCCGTCTTAAAATAGTATCCACTTGATTAAAGCTGTGACGAGATACTAGGTCCAGGTCTTCCAGATTTCGGGCCGGTAGCCTACCGTAGCGGCGGTGCCGTTGCGGATTACCGGAGTATTTAAAAGCAGCGGATTTTGCAGCAGGGCTTCGCCGATATCGCGTACCATATGAGTTTTGTATTGACTCTGATAGAGCTTGCCTGACGAGTTGAGCAGGTCGCCCCAGGCAACCTGCTGATTAACGCTTTTCAGTTCGCCCTTGCTCATTCCTTTGATGGTCAGGTCAATAAACTGGTACTTGATGCCCCGCTCTTTAAAAAAGCGTTCCGCTTTTCTGGTGTCCTGGCATTTTTTTATACCGAATATTTGTATGTTCATGTAACACCTCTTTCACTATTCGCAGGAGAATTTTAGAAATCACTATAATCCGTCCGATTTTTTGGAGTATAATATTTGTAGGCGGATACAGAATATACCAAGGAGCAGGTTGTCTTCCCTGCAGAGGAGGAATCATATGCAGGCAAATTTTGAAGCTCTTATTTTAGGAAAGGAACTAAACCTGAATAAAATTGCTCAGCATTTTGCAATCAACCGCAAGTTTAAGTGGGAAGACTCACTGGTACTGGATAGTACTTATTTAAGAAGCATCCTTCCTGATTCGGAACATAAGGTTGTCTACCTTTTTTATTTTGGCAGTGCGGTGTTTATCAATTTTGAGCATCACGAAGTGATTCAGGTGGTCCGTTATCTGAAGGAAATTGAGCCGGAGGTTGACTTTTCCTATCTTTTCAAATATGTCGATCATTACCAACTGACCATTGATCCCTGCCATGTGCCAACACTAAGCAATGATTATATTATTGCAAACAAGCCTGACGAGTACCATCTGGAAATTATCTCTATTATTTTAGCAAAATCGGTGGCATTAGAAAAGGTAGAAATTGAAATCGGTGTTCTGCTGGATCAAATTGAAAGCGTCATTGATAAGCTAAATGAAGGACAGTTGGCGGTTTCCGACAAAAAGTTGGCAAAAATGTCGGCGAATATACTGGGGTTCAAATTGGATACCATATCTTATATTATGTTGCTGGATAAACCGGACATTACCTGGGAGAATGAGGAAGCAGGAAAACTGTTTGACGAGTTGATGCTGCTGTTTGAATTAAATGACCGCTATAATAATATTCATCATAAAACAGCCGTGTTAATGGACATTACCAATGTGTTTGCCGGTCTGGCCCAGTCAAGCCGCGGGACTCGTCTGGAATGGGCCGTTATTATATTAATTGCGATTGAAATTGTTTTGTCCTTATTTGATATGTTCATTAAAGGGCTATGAAACATATTCGCTTACAGTAGATATAGATTATTACATTAAAAGGAGGTTTTTTATATGTCCACCATTGTTAACGCAAACCGGGAAAATTTCCAGGAGGAAGTTATTGAATCAGCCACACCGGTACTTGTTGATTTCTGGGCCCCCTGGTGCGGCTACTGCACCAAATTATCGCCTGTTTTAGATGAATTGGCGACCGAACACGCAAGTAAGATGAAGGTTGTTAAAGTCAATGTGGATGAAAATCGTTCATTGGCTCAGGATTATGGTGTTATGAGTTTACCGACCATGCTGCTTTTTAAAGACGGAGCGCAAACGGAAAAATTAATGGGCTATATGCCGAAATCAGCTATTAACGCCAAACTATCCCCGCTGTTATAAATAAAAAGACGCGCTGCAATGCAGGCGCGTCTTTTTATTTATCGACAGTGCAGTTGTTTTGCAAAGGCCTGGCACCTGCCGGGCTTATTCTTATTCATATATCGGCAGGATTTTGCATAGAAGATATTACTATGCTTAGGGAACCGTCGGTTTTTTCACCCTGTCCGTCCTGGACGATTTTTTTTCCACCTGGCTGTGTCAGTAAAGCCTTGAAATAGCCCTATCTTTTAGGTTTTGCTTCCTTGCCAGATAAAAAGCTCTCGCCAGTCACAAACCCGGTGCATCGGCGGTTCCCGGGAGGCGGAGGAATGACCGTTGCTGAAAGTAGCGCTGGTAGGCTCACCTAATGTCGGTAAAAGTGTAATTTTTAATTATTTAACGGGACGCTATGTTGCCGTGTCCAATTATCCCGGTACTACTGTTGAGGTGGCAAAAGGCTTGGTTACCCTGCGAGGCGTAGCTTGTGAAATTGTGGATACGCCGGGTATCTACTCGTTAATCCCCTTGACGGAAGAAGAGGCGGTAACCCGCCGGCTGCTTTGTGCCGAACGGCCCGATGTGGTTGTGCACGTGATTGACGCTAAACAAATCAAGCGCATGCTGACGCTGACGCTTGACCTGCTGGAAGCCGGGTTTGCCGTTATTCTGGTTGTTAATATGATGGATGAAACCAATCAGGCAGGACTTCATTTCAATTTATCCCGGTTAGCTGACGAGCTGGGGATTCCGGTGCTTGCCACTTCGGCGGTAAAAAAGCTGGGGCTTGGCGAATTGACCACCTGCATTGCTTCCTTTCAAAAGCCCGGCTGCCCCGGCCGTTATCATAGCCATTTCCCGCCGGAACTGGAAACGGCTATTGCCGATATGGAAAGTGTGCTGTCTTCAGATTATGGTCTGTCGAAGCGGCTGGCGGCAATGCTATTGCTGCAGCAGGATCCTGTGCTTCTAGCGTGTCTTTCACCTAGCGGTAGTGGCAAAGCGGCAAGTGAGAAGCTAAAACGGCAGGGAAAAGAAGAACTGCCCTATCGGATTGCCCTGGAACGGCAAAAGATAGTCGCCGCCTTATTGCAGGATGTGGTGAGCTGCCAAGCCTCCCAAACTTTTATTTTACGGAGTAAAGTTGGGGAATGGGCTCGCCGTCCGGCAACTGGCATACCGTTAGCTTGCCTGGTACTCTACTTCGGTCTTTACTTGTTTGTAGGAAAATTTGGCGCCGGTTTTTTGGTGGATTATTTTGACCAAATTATTTTTAAAACATATATTATACCCTGGATAAAAGCTATTGTTTTTGGCCAGATTCCTTGGGAATGGGCGAGAGACTTATTAATTGGTGATTATGGCCTCGTGTCGCTTGGATTTCGTTATGCCATAGCCATCATCTTGCCGGTTGTGGGAAGCTTTTTTTTTATATTTGCCCTACTGGAGGATTGCGGCTACCTGCCGCGACTGGCCATGCTGGCTGACAGGCTGTTTAAGTGCCTGGGCCTTAATGGCCGGGCGGTAATTCCAGTCATTCTTGGTTTTGGCTGCGGGACAATGGCGGTCATTGTCACCCGGACACTGGAGACTAAACGGGAACGCATACTGGCCACTTTTTTACTGTCGTTGACCATTCCCTGTTCGGCCCAACTTGGCGTGGTTGTCGCGCTATTGTCGGTAAATTCGCTCGCCTTGGGTATTTGGGGTGGGTATATAACTTTACTATTTATTGCGGTGGGCTGGCTTAGCAGTAAGGTGCTGCCAGGGGAAAGAAGTCCCTTTTATATGGAAATACCGCCTTTGCGCCTACCCGTGTTGGCTAATGTGTTAATGAAGGTATACACAAGAGTAGTATACTATTTGGCGGAAATTTTACCTGTCTTTCTGATTACCAGTTTGCTGCTCTGGTGTGCTGACTATGGCGGTTTTTTAACGACCCTTATTTCTTATATTAAGCCTGTGACAGCCCTGCTGGGACTGCCTGATTCGATGGCGTCAATCTTTTTGCTGGGATTTTTTCGCCGTGATTACGGGACTGCCGGCTTATATGACTTGTTCCGTCTTGGTGCATTAAGTACCGGACAGCTCCTGGTGGCGGCGATTACACTGACCCTATTTGTGCCCTGCGTGGCTCAACTGGCGGCCATGATCAAAGAACGCGGCCTGTCGACCGCATTGGTTATGCTGCTGTTAATTATCCTGCTGTCGGTAGTTTCAGGCATCTTAGCTAATGCTTTTTTAAATCTAGTTGCAGCCAATTGGGAAGGCGGGTTACTATGAACTTGACTCAGTTAAAGGCCGGGGATGCCGGTTTGATCACTGCTATAGAGAGGCTGTCCGGAGCGGATCAGCGGAAGCTGATTGCTTTTGGCCTAATGCCGGGGGCCCTGCTGCAAGTTCTGCAAACAATACCGGTCTATGTAGTGAAAATAGAAAATACCGAATTGGCTTTGGATTACGAGATGGCCCGCGCCATTGTGGTAAGACGAAAATTTTAGTGAAAATAAGAAATGCAAGCAGCACACTGTTCTACGGCGTGCTGCTTGCATTTTTATGGTGACCTGCGTTTATTAAGCTTTTGATGTTTGTTGTGCAACTTTATTGAGGTCGGCGATGAGTGCGTCTATATTGATGCCGTGAGCGGCAGCTCCCTGGGCAATATTCTCGAAACGGGCGGCCGCACAACCCAAGCAGCCCATACCATAGCTGCGGAATACATCCACTGCTGCCGGATAGGCCTCTACAACCTCAATAATGCTCATGTTTTTATCAATAGTCACGATGGTAAACCTCCTTTTGCACTAATGCTGATCATAATGAGTATAGCATATAAAGCCTCTGCTTACCATGGGACAATGTAAGCATTAGTATACCACATCAGTAAAATTTCATACCATCCACACCGGGACTATGGTCCTGTTATGGGACTTGGGAACTAAAATTTGGAAAAAATATAAAATCCTTTGTTTTTGTGAAGGATTTTTATGGCTTTTTCAGAATTTATATATAAAAAGTGGTTTAAAGTGGTGGAAAGTGGTGTGAGAGTCCTGGCGGGATGGTGAACAGCGGTGTTGATGGGAGAATACCTTCATAGTATTGATAATAAGGGCCGTCTCATCTTACCGGCAAAATTCCGCGAGGAAGTCGGCGACAACTTCGTTGTTACCAAAGGGCTTGATACCTGCTTGTTTGTATATACCAAAGAGGAATGGGGCAATTTAGAAAAAAAATTAAAGCAATTGCCTTTGGCTAAAGCAGATGCCAGAGCTTTCGTGAGGTTTTTCTTTTCCGGAGCCTCAGAACTTGACTGTGATAAGCAGGGGCGTTTTTTGCTGCCTGCCAATTTGCGGGATTATGCCAAGCTGGATAAAGATGTGGTGATTATCGGTGTATCCAGCCGGATTGAAATATGGAGCAAGGATGCCTGGGATGCTTATAATAGTGAAATAGGACCGACAGTGGCCGGAATTGCCGAAAATTTGGTTGATCTGGGGATATAACGCAAGGAGTGAAACGGGTAATGGAATTTAGTCATGTAAGTGTTTTATTACAGGAAAGCGTCGACTCCTTGGTTACTGACGCCGGAGGGATCTATGTGGATTGTACCCTGGGCGGCAGTGGACATGCCGGAAAGATTGTTGCCAGACTAAACGAAGCGGGACGCTTCGTCGGTATTGATCAGGATCCGGCAGCTATTCAGGCCGGACGGGAACGGTTGGCGCGCTCTGCCTGCCGGGTTGATATTATCCAAAATAACTTTTCCCAGTTAGAACTGATTTTAGATGAACTGGAGATTAAAGCAGTAGACGGGATTCTGTTTGATCTGGGGGTTTCTTCCCATCAACTTGATGTGGCGGAGCGGGGATTTTCCTATATGCAGGATGCGCCGCTGGATATGCGAATGAATCCTTCGGCGGAAATTTCCGCTTATGATGTGATAAATGAGTATAGTGAAAGCCGTCTGGCGTCAGTGATTGCTGAGTTTGGCGAGGAACGCTGGGCTAAACGGATCGCTAAGTTTATTGTGGCTGCCCGAACTGAAGGTAAAATAACCACAACAGGGCAACTGGTGGATATTATCAAAAGTGCTATTCCGGCAGCAGCCCGGCGGGATGGTCCTCATCCAGCCAAGCGAACGTTTCAGGCCATCCGTATTGAAGTGAACAGGGAACTGGACATACTGAAGGCAGCCTTTACCGCGGCGGTAAAACGGCTTAAAATCGGCGGTAGGATTTGTATTATTACGTTTCACTCTTTGGAGGACCGGATCGCCAAGCAAACTCTGGCTGAACTTGCCAAAGGCTGTGAATGTCCCCCGCGGTTTCCGGTGTGTGTGTGCAATAAGCAGCCTGTTGTCAAGTTGGTCGGTAAGCCCATTAGCCCGTCGGCGGTGGAACTGGATGTGAATCCGCGGGCACGGAGCGCTAAGTTGCGCGTCGCTGAAAAAGTGTAGGCAACTATGATGTTGTTCTAATATCCAGGGAGGGTAAATACATATGATAGTGAATAAAAAAGAGAATTGGGATAGCTATTATCAGGAGCAGGTTAATCAGAATGTATCGACGCAAGTAAAAGAGAATTCACGTCCCAATTTGGCTTTGCGCGCCAAGTGTTTTGCTACTGTGTTACTACTGGCTGCCATTGCTATTGTATTTACCATTCAAAGTGAAGCGATGATAAGGGCCGGCTATACCCTGGTACAATCTAAAGCGCAACTGGCTAAAGTGGAAAAAGAAAATGAACAGCTCCATCTTGACATTGCTAAATTAAAATCGCCGCAGCGCATCCAAACCATTGCGACCAGTGAACTGGGGATGGTTTTACCAAAGAATATATACTATGCCGTCAATGAAACGGCAACTGTTTCACCGGCCGCTCCACCGGAGGAGAAATCGCTGACCAATCAATTGATCGGTTTTGTTAAAGCAGCCAGGGCAGAAGCACATAAGGCGCGGTAATCTGTTGGGGAGGAGATGCCGTTGCCGCTGATTACCCATGTTGTTGTCCGCAAAAGAGTGGTTTGCTTGTTGCTGCTCGTTGGTTTTGTTATGGCAGCCCTGTGTTGCCGCTTGCTGTACCTTCAGTTTTACAAGAGTGAATGGTTGACTGAGAACGCTACCGACCAGCGCGTCCGGGATATTCCTGTCGAGGCGAAGCGGGGGATTATTTTTGACCGTAATGGAAGAGAGTTAGGCGTCAGTATCAGCACCGATTCCGTTTATGCGATTCCGGCCGAAATACGTGATGTTGAGGACACAGCAGCCAAATTGGCTGCTATTTTGGTATTGGATAATAATAAGCTGGTAAAACAGCTTAAAAAGCGCCAGGCTTTTACCTGGATAGAACGTAAGGTGGACTCGGAAAAGGCGAAGGCCATCAAGGCTCTTAATCTGCCCGGAATTGGCCTGACGGAGGAAAGCCGGCGCTACTATCCGCACGATAACGTGGCGTCTCATATTTTGGGCTTTACCGGGATTGACAGTCAGGGCCTGGACGGTGTGGAAATTACTTTTGACAGCTACCTGAAGGGAAGACCGGGCAGTATTGTCGTTGAGTATGACGCCCGTGGCCGTGAGATTCCCTATGCCGTGCATAAATTTATGCCGCCGACAGACGGGAATAACATTTACCTGACCATTGATCTGATTATCCAGCAAATTGCCGAGCGGGAGCTGGATAAAGTGATGAAGGAGACCGGAGCAAAAGCGGCGACAATGGTGGCCATCAAACCGCAGACTGGAGAGGTTTTAGCACTGGCCAACCGGCCGGATTATGATCCCAATCATTTTGCCGATTTTTCACCGAAGCTCTGGCGCAATATTGCCGTCTCCAATGCTTATGAACCGGGTTCCACCTTTAAGATTATTACGACTGCCGCTGCGCTAGGTGAGGGTGTGGTCAAACTGACGGACCGTTTTTTTGATCCGGGGGAAGTAGAGGTACAGGGCCGGACCATTCACTGCTGGAAGGATGGCGGGCATGGCAGCCAGAGTTTTGAAGAGGTTATCGAAAATTCGTGTAATGTGGGTTTTGTCAATGTTGGGTTGAAACTGGGCATCGAGCCTTTTTACCGCTATTTGCAGGCCTTTGGCTTCGGCAAGGCAACCAATATTGACCTTCCCGGCGAAGCGAAGGGCATTTTGATTAATTCCGAGCAGGCCAAAGCGATCAATATCGCTACGATGGCCATGGGGCAAAGTATTGCCGTTACGCCAATCCAACTGGCCACTGCTGTGGCGGCGGTCGCCAATGACGGGCAATTGTTGCGCCCGCAGATTGTTCGCGAGGTCCGGGACAAAAACGGGCAAATTCTCCGGGATTTTAAACCGGACAGTGTAAAACAGGTAATTGATCCGGCTGTGGCAAAAGAAGTAAAAGGAGTTTTGGAGAAGGTTGTAGAAGAAGGTACAGGAAAGAATGCCTTTCTTGAGGGCTTTCGCGTAGCCGGTAAAACAGGAACAGCGCAAAAGGTGGGCGGCGGTGGCTATATGCCGGGGAAATATGTGGCATCTTTTGTCGGTTTTGCCCCTGCCGATGATCCTCAGGTGGTGCTGCTGGTGATTATTGACGAGCCGGTAGGCATGTATTACGGCGGGCAGATTGCCGCGCCGGTATTTGGCTCTGCCATGAAGGATATTTTACAATACCTGCAGGTGCAGCCCAAATTAGCGGAAAAACCGACAGGAGGAGAGCAAAAGCCTCATGTTGATGTTCCCGGCGTTATCAATCTTTTACCAGATGAAGCCAAGGCGCAACTTGCCAAGCTGGATTTAACGGGAATAGTGGAAGAAAACGGGGAACGGATTGTCGATCAGATTCCTAAACCGGGCAGCAAGGTCCCTGCCGGTTCCAAGGTATTACTATATACTTCGACGCCAAGGTATAACTGGTCAGAAGTTACTGTGCCTGATTGCCAGGGGCTGGCCGGTGAGGAAGCCGCCCGGATATTGGGTGAAATTGGCCTGAGCGTTCGCCCTGTCGGTGATAGCAAGTCGCAGGTTACCAGCCAGGAACCGCCGGCCGGCAGCAAGGTGCCTTCCGGCTCGATTGTCACCGTTTATTTTGAATGATCCCCGACAATATAATCAGCAAAGATGGTAATAATAGTTATATAATACAGGAGGAGCGAACTATGATGACATTAGGTGATTTGCTGGCGCAATTGCCGGATGCCGTGCAGGCGGGCCGTATAGAGAAAACACAGGAAGTAAAGTCGATTACCTATGATTCGCGACAAGTGACTGATGGCTCGGTATTTATCTGTTTGAGGGGTGCAAAGACTGACGGTCACGATTACGTGCCGCAAGCTTGCCAGCAAGGTGCTATCGCGGTTATTATTGAAAAAGATGTTGAGGTTCCGGCCGGAGTTGCTAAAATAAAAGTTTCCGACACGAGGACAGCCATGCAGGGGATTGTCCCTTCTTTTTTTGGATTTCCGGGTCGGAAACTGCGTATGATCGGTGTAACCGGTACTAACGGCAAAACGACTACCACCTATTTGCTGCGTGATATTTTAACCCGTGCCGGCTATCGGGTCGGCGTGATCGGCACCATCCAAACCTTGATCGGCGACCGGGTTCTACCGGTGAAGAATACGACGCCCGATGTGGTGGAATTACAGGGAATATTGGCCGAAATGGTAGCCTGCCACATGGATTATGTGGTGATGGAAGTGTCTTCTCATGCCCTGGCGCTGAACCGGGTAGCCGGTTGCGAGTTTGATGTAGGCATATTTACCAACATGACTCAGGATCACTTGGACTTTCATGGCAATTTCGACAATTATCTGGAGGCCAAGGCCCGTTTATTTTCTCTGGTCAGTGATCCGGCAGCCTCAAAAGGAAGAAAAACGGCGGTGGTCAATCTGGATGATCCGGCGGCCAAACGCATTTTGCAAAGTGCAAAGTGCGCCACGCTGACCTATGGCGTAAAGGCAGCGACGGCAGATTTACAGGCATTGCAGGTGGATGTAAGGGCTTCTGGTGTGAGTTTCACCGTTCATGGCACTGCTGGTGATATTGAACTTGCTTTGCCGATTACCGGTCTGTTTAATGTATACAATGTATTAGGTGCTGTCGGTGCAGCTTTGGCGGAGGGGATTGAGCCCCAGGTTATTAAAGCAGCGCTGGAAGATTTTAAAAGTGTTCCAGGTCGGTTTGAACTGATCAACGCAGGGCAGCCGTTCAGCATCATTGTGGATTATGCCCATACGCCGGACGGCCTGGAAAACATTCTGAAAACGGCCCAGCAGATTGCCAAACGGCGCATTATTGTCGTATTCGGCTGCGGCGGTGACCGGGACCGGACCAAACGGCCCATTATGGGACGGCTGGCCGTGGAATATGGCGATGTGGTCATTGCCACGTCGGATAATCCGCGAACCGAGGATCCGGCAGCGATCTTAGCAGAAATTGAAGTGGGAATCAAGGAAAAGTTGATGGAAGGTAAGCTGTATGAGAAAATCGCCGATCGTCGGCAGGCAATCAAACGGGCTTTGGAACTGGCGCAGGCGGATGATATTGTGATCATTGCCGGTAAAGGGCACGAAACCTATCAAATATTAAAGGATAAAACCATTCATTTTGATGACCGGGAAACCGCGGTGGAATTTGTCAAGGAGCTGATGTAACCGTGCAGTTTACCATAAAAGAAATTTGTCAGGCATTGGGCAGTGAACTGGTTTCGGTAGAAAACGCTGTACCGGATATTATCTTTAGCGGAATTTCCACCGATACCCGGACGGTAAAGCCGGGAGATTTATTTGTTGCCTTGATTGGCGAACGTTTCAATGGGCATGATTTTTTGACTAAAGCAGTAGCAAGCGGGGCAGCCGGACTGGTGGTGCAGGATGTCTGTCCGGCGCAGCCAATGAAACTGCCGGTCATAACCGTAGGCAATACGCTGAGGGCTTTGCAGAATATAGCAAGGTTTCACCGGTTGCGTTACTCCGTACCAGTGATTGCCATAACCGGTTCTAACGGTAAAACGACCACTAAAGATATGACGGCGGCTATTTTGGCGAGCCGCCGTAATGTATTGAAAACACAGGCAAATTACAATAATGAAATCGGTCTGCCGCTGACGCTGCTTAACCTGACGAAAGAACACGAAGCGGCAGTGGTGGAAATGGGCATGCGTGGTTTGGGCGAGATTAAGGAGCTGGCCGCGATTGCCCTGCCGACAGTAGGCGTGATTACCAATGTCGGTGAAACTCATATGGAGCTGTTGGGATCGCTGGACAATATTGCGGCTGCCAAGGCGGAATTGGTGGAAGCCATACCACCGGAAGGGTTGATTGTCTTAAACGCCGATAATCCCTATGTCCTGGCCATGGCCGGCAAGGCGCGGGGGAGAGTGCTGACTTATGGTTTTACGGAGCAGGCTGATATCCGGGCCAGCGAGGTCGTGCTGGGCGACGGTGGCTCCACGTTTACCTGTCATGTGGGAGCGGAAACCTTTCCAGTGACTGTGCCGGCTCTGGGCAGGCACAATGTGTTCAACGCGCTGGCGGCGATCAGTGTCGGTTCGGCGCTTGGCTTGCAGCCTGCCGATATACAGCGTGGCTTGGCTGCGTTTGAAACGGCGGCTATGCGGCTGGCGGTGAGCAAAGTGTCAGACTATGTGGTGATTAATGATGCCTATAACGCAAGCCCCGCTTCGATGGCTGCCGCCGTGGATACTTTGATCGATATCGCGCCGGAACGGGCAGTTGCCGTGTTAGGCGATATGCTGGAGCTGGGTGATATTGCCGTCGAAGCCCATCGTCATATTGGCCGAAGGCTGGCCAACAGCGGTACCGGTCTGGTGGTTACCGTCGGCGAGCTGGCCGGTGAAATTGCCGGCGCGGCCCGTGAGCATGGTGTGCAGGAAGTTTTCGCCTGCCGTGATCACGCGGCAGCCAAGCAAATCCTCGCAGATAAGCTGCGACCGGGCGATACGATACTGATTAAAGGCTCACGGGGTATGAAAATGGAGCAAATATTAGAAATACTGGGTAACCATTGATTAAATGAACCGGTCGGGCTGGCGAGAGATTTTTTCGTCTGACAAAGGCAGTAAAACCGCAGGAATAGAGACCCCTATTGCAAGGTTTTGCTGACGCAGCCAGGCGGAAAAAGCTCCGTCAGGACGCGCCGTGTGAATTAATCAGCGGTTGCCTTGGTTAACCATGGGAGGTTTATCATGCAAGAGTTGTTGTATGCCGCCGGTATGGCGTTTTTAATTGCCATACTGTGCGGCCCGCTGCTGATTCCCGTGTTAAGGCGGCTAAAATTTGGTCAGAGCATTCGGCAGGAGGGGCCGCAACGGCACTATGCAAAGGCGGGAACGCCGACAATGGGCGGCATTATCATTCTGATCGCCTTATTGATTCCATCTTTGTTTTATAGCGGAAAGAGTGCCGAGGTGTTATTAGCCTTGTTTGTCACCTTTGGTCACGGACTTATTGGTTTTTTGGATGATTTTATTAAAGTAGTACTAAAACGTTCCTTAGGTCTAAAGGCCAGGCAGAAATTGGTGGGACAAATTATTATGGCGGCTGCGCTGGCTTATATTGCTGCCGTGTACATGGGACGGGGGACCGATCTGTGGATTCCTTTACTGGGAATTCAGCTCGATTTGGGGCCGTTCTATTATATATTAATTTTTCTGGTGCTTGTCGGCACAACGAATGCGGTTAATCTGACGGACGGACTGGACGGTCTGGCGGCGGGAACGACTACGATTGCGGCGCTGGCCTATGGGGCTATCTGTCTGGTTTTTGGCAAGTTTGACCTGGCTGTGTTCTGTGTTGCGCTGGCCGGAGCTGCCTTAGGCTTTTTGCGGTTTAACGCTCATCCTGCCAAAGTGTTCATGGGCGATACTGGTTCGCTGGCTCTGGGTGGCGCGTTGGCCGCTGTTGCCGTCATGACCAAAACCGAGCTTTTATTGGTACTCGTTGGCGGCGTGTTTGTCGTAGAGGCGTTGTCGGTCATTGTACAGGTCATATCCTTTAAGTCAACAGGTAAGCGGGTCTTTCTAATGAGTCCGATTCACCACCACTTTGAGCTGTCAGGATGGTCGGAGACAAAGGTTGTGACTGTATTTTGGCTGGCGGGGATTGTGTGCAGCGCCGTGGCATTACTGGTATTGACCGCAAGCAAATCGGGAGGCTTTGGAGGATGAGTAAGGTGAGTTTTGCAGGAAAACGAATGTTGGTGGCAGGGGCTGGCGTCAGCGGCGTGGCTGTAGCCCAAATATTGCAGAAAAAAGGGGCCCTTGTTACCTTACAGGATACGAAAACGCTTGACGAACTGGGCGACCGGGTCGGAAGCCTGCAGCAACAGGGCATTAAACTTGCGCTGGGGCAACAAAATGAAATTTTGGTGAACGATTTTGATTATATAGTTGTTTCACCGGGAATATCTATTTATAGTCCCCTAGTTTTAGCTGCCGAGCAGCAAGGGGTAGAGGTTATCAGTGAAGTGGAAGTTGCCTACCGGTTATGCCCGGCGCCCATACTGGCTATTACCGGAACGAATGGGAAAACCACAACCACCACTTTGGTGGGGGAAATGGCTAAGACCACCGGCAAACGGGTAGTGGTAGGCGGCAATATCGGCAAGGCCTTATCGCTGGAGGTCGAAGACGTAACAGACAAGGATCTGGTGGTGGCCGAGATATCGAGTTTTCAGTTGGAAGGCGCCAGGACCTTTCGTCCGGTTGTTGCCGCCGTGCTGAATGTAACTCCCGATCATCTTGACCGGCATAAGACGATGAAAAATTACATGGCTATGAAAAGCCGGATCTTTACCAACCAGTCTTCTCAGGATTATGTGGTGGCCAATTACGATGATCCGCTGGTACGGAACATGATGAATAAAGCTGTGTCGCAAGTTGTGTATTTCAGCCGGAAAACGGAATTGGCACAGGGCGTTTTTCTAAAAGGCGACATGATTACCATTGCCTGGAAGAACAAGGCTTATCCGGTCTGTTCTATTCATACGCTGCGGATTATCGGCAGCCATAATGTGGAAAATGCTTTAGCTGCCTGTGGAGTGGCTTTTTTTGCCGGTGTTGCAGTTTCCGACATGGCTACGGTACTGGGACGCTTTGAAGGCGTCGAACACCGGATTGAACGAGTGGCAACTGTTCGGCAGGTCACTTATTATAATGACTCGAAGGCTACCAATCCCGAATCCTCCATCAAGGCCTTGGAGGCTTTTCGCGGCCATGTGATTCTTCTGGCCGGCGGCCGGGATAAACATACCGATTTGACTGAGTTTATGAAGCTAGTTAAGGAAAAAGTCGATTGTCTGATTTTAATCGGCGAGGCTGGTGATCGCTTTGCCCAGGCTGCCCGGGAGCACCAGGTAGAACATATTGAGCGGGCCGACAGTATGGCGGCGGCGGTACAAATGGCACACAATCTGGCACAGTCGCATCAGGTAGTATTGTTATCGCCGGCCTGTGCAAGCTACGACATGTTTAAAAATTATGAAGAACGGGGCCGCGTGTTTAAAGAATTGGTACATAGACTTTCGTCCTAGGGTGTGTTTCAAGCTAACCGAATGCTCCCCAGGACGAGTGAGTGGATCAGGCACGGCAAAATTTATTGGAATAATAGTGTTATTCCAATAAAATAGCCAAGTATGATGTAAAAAAGCGCCGTTATGGGACCGTTCGAATAGCTTGAAAACACACTCTAAGGAGGAATGCAGGTGAACAGGCCAAAATCTCCTGATTATGTTATTTTTTTCGCCATTATAGCATTATTGGGAATTGGAGTCGTCATGGTATATAGCTCCAGCGCGATTTCCGCCTATGTGAATTTTGACGATAGCTATTATTTCCTGAAACGGCAGTTGATTTGGGCTTCGTTAGGAATAGTAACCATGCTGTTCACCATGAATATTGATTATCATGTCTGGCGTAAGCTGGCGAAGCCTATTTTGTTGGCAACCTTGGTACTGCTGGTGCTGGTGCTGGTGCCGGGGCTGGGGAGGGTGGTAAACGGTGCGCGCCGTTGGCTCGGTTTTGGCTCGCTCTACCTTCAGCCGTCGGAAATTGCCAAATTAAGCATGGTTCTTTACTGTGCCACCAGTCTGGCCCGCAGTCAGGACAAGATAAACAGCTTTATGAAGGGTGTTGTTCCTAATCTGGCCGTACTAATGCTGGTGTTCGGTCTGATTTTGAAGGAACCTGACCTGGGAACGGCGCTGGCTATTGGTGCGACGGTATTTATTCTGCTTTTTTCCGCCGGTGCTAAAGTCACCCATTTGGCATCTCTGGGGTTAACCGGTGTGGCCGGTGTGGTTGTGGCTATTTTGGTGGAGCCGTACCGGTTGAAGCGGTTGATTGCCTTCAGTGATCCCTGGGCTGATCCTTTGAATACAGGTTATCATATTATCCAGTCGTTATATGCCATTGGATCAGGCGGCTTGTTTGGCGTAGGTCTGGGACGGAGTCGGGAAAAGTTTTTATATTTGCCGGAACCTCATACTGATTTTATCTTTGCTATTTTAGCCGAAGAGCTTGGCCTAATCGGTACGCTAGCCGTTATCCTGCTGTTTTTTCTATTTGCCTGGCGCGGCTATAAGGTGGCAATCTCGGCGCCGGACGTATACGGCAGTTTGCTGGCAGCAGGACTTACGACCATGATTACCATCCAGGCACTGATGAATATTGCCGTGGTTACGGCTTCCATGCCTGTAACGGGCATCCCGCTGCCTTTTTTAAGTTTTGGCGGTTCGGCGCTGATTTTTACGCTATCCGGGGTGGGCATATTGCTCAATATTTCACGGTATGTAAGTCTCGAATAAAAATGTTTGCGGGAGGCTTAATTTTTATATGCGTGTGATGATGTCAGGCGGGGGGACCGGAGGTCATATTTATCCCGCCCTTACGATTGTCAGGGCCATGGAGCAGCTTGGACCCTGTGAAATTTTGTTTGTAGGGACACAACAGGGACTAGAAGCGGATATCATACCCAAAGAGGGATTTCGTTTGGAACTGATCTCGGTAAAAGGTTTTGAACGCCGGCTTTCCTGGGCAAATATTAAAAATCTTTGCAGTACGGCGGGCAGTGTCTGGCGTTCTATGCAGCTTATCCGGGAGTTTAAGCCCGATATTGTGATTGGCACAGGCGGCTATGTTTGTGGCCCCGTATTGCTGGCGGCCAGCTTGCTGGGGATTCCTACCATGATTCAGGAGCAGAATGTCATACCGGGGATTACCAACCGGATTCTGGCCCGGTTTGTCGACAAAATTGCGGTCGGCTATCAGGAATCGGTCCGGTATTTTAGTCCAGGCAGTCAGAAAAAAATTCTTGTCAGCGGTAATCCTATCCGTTCCGAAGTGATGACCGCCACCAGAGAGGAAGGCGTGGCGGCGTTGGAATTATCTGCCCAGAAGCGTACCGTGCTGATATCGGGCGGCAGCCGGGGTGCCCGCAGCATTAATCAAGCTATGCTTTCCGTACACCGCCATTTTGCCGGACGGGAGGATATCCAGCTATTGCATGTTACCGGACAGAGCGAGTATAATAACATAGTTGGAAATTTAAAGAAATACGGTATAGATGAAAAAAACAGTGGTAATATTATCATCAAGCCCTATCTGTATAATATGCCGCAGGCTTTGGCCTGTTGCGATCTTGCCATATTCCGGGCAGGTGCTATCGGCCTTGCTGAATTGACGGCGCGGGGAATCCCCGCTATTTTAGTGCCCTATCCTTATGCGGCCGAAAATCATCAGGAGCATAACGCCAGGGCGGTGGAACATAGCGGTGCTGCCGTAGTGATTCGTGACAATGAGCTAAATGGGGACAAACTTATTGCCGTCATTGAACGGATTATGGGAAATACGGCGGTATTAAGCGATATGGCCGTGGCCAGTAAGGCGCTGGGGCGGCCGGAGGCGGCCGTTGAAATCGCCAGGGCTGCAGTGAATTTGGCCGCCGGTAAGCACTCATAAGTAACCATATTACCGATTATTGCATAATATAAGATACGCATATCGCCAGTGCCTCATCCAGCGGGGTTATGGGGTAGAGTGCCGAGAATTTTTGTTGTCAGGCTTTGGCGGAGGAGGCGAGCATATCGGACATATGTAAGCCGACGCAAACGAAGCCTGGCGATAAAAAAGGTCGGAAATGTACTTCATGTTCTTGCCGGATGAGGCACTAACCAATCTCTGTTCTAAGGGCTGGCTGACTGTGAATGTTTTCCCGGCAGATGATAAGGGCCGGCAGCATTCACAAGAAAGGAGTGAATTCTTTTTGTTAAATACGATTAAAAAATTCCATTTTGTTGGTATCGGCGGTGCGGGCATGAGTGCCATTGCCAAAGTTCTCCTGGAGAAGGGGTACTGTATCACTGGCTCTGATGTGGCCAAATCCGAGGTAACTAAGCGTCTGGAGATACATGGTGCGACAATTTATCAAGGACACGATGCGGCGCATGTCCGGGATGCCGAGGCGCTTGTCGTTTCGACCGCCATTGCCGCCGATAATCCGGAATTGAAAAAAGCGGAGGAACTAGGCATTCCGATATTCCATCGTTCCGATGTGCTGGCGGCCTTGATGAATGAGCGCCGGGGTATTGCGGTTGCCGGAGCACACGGTAAGACAACGACCACTTCCATGATTGCGGTTATGATGGAAAAGGCGGCGGTGGATCCTACGATCATTATCGGGGGTGACCTTGATTATATTGGTGGTAACTCCAAACTCGGCAAAGGGGAATATTTGGTTGCCGAGGCGGATGAAAGCGACGGTTCCTTCCTGAAATTTACCCCTGCTGTGGCGGTAGTCACCAACATCGAAAATGATCACATGGATTATTACAAAAGTATGGATAACATATTGCAAACTTTTGTGAAGTTTTTGCATAGATTGCCGGAGGACGGGACCGGCATATTGTGTTTTGATAATGCTTATATCCGTGAAATCAGCCCGCTGGTTAACCGGAAAATCATATCTTATGGACTGGACCATCCCGCCGATTATACAGCGCGCAACATTTCCATGCAGGGAGCCAACACATCGTATGATGTGTATCACCGGGAAAATCTGCTGGGAACGATAAAATTGGCGGTGCCGGGCATACATAACGTGGCCAATTCTCTGGCGGCTGTAGTGACCGGATTGGTTACCGGACTGCCTTTTGACAGGATTGCCGAAGGGCTGGCACTTTTCCGGGGCGCTAAACGCCGCTTTCAGACCAAGGCGAAAATAAACGGCGTTTGGATTGTTGATGATTATGCCCATCATCCGACCGAGATCAGCACAACCTTGAAAGCTGCCCGGCAGACCAAGCCGCAGCGATTGATTTGCGCCTTTCAGCCGCACCGCTATTCACGCACCGATTTTCTGCGCAAGGAATTCGGGCAGGCGTTTACAGCGACGGATTTATTGATTCTGACCGATGTGTATTCGGCTGGTGAAAAGCCGATTCCCGGCGTTACGGGAGAGACCTTGAAGGATGAAATCGAGGCGCAGACCGGGCAAAAAGTCATTTATATTCCTGATCGGAATCAAATAGCCCGTTACCTTAGCGAAATTGTGGAGTCCGGTGACCTGGTGATTACGATGGGGGCGGGAAATATCTATTTGGCGGGAGAAGAACTTGTTGAAAAGCTTGTCCAGCGGCAGGAGTGCAAGTGAAACTATTATATATAATGTAGAGGGTGATTGTACTTTTCTGGGAGGGAAGACGATGGAGAAGTTTGTCGTCACGGGAGAAGTACAACTTAACGGCACCATCCGGGTCGGTGGTGCGAAAAATGCGGCTTTGCCGATTATGGCGGCAACACTGCTATGTTCGGGAGTCAGCGTTATTCATGATGTACCTTGTCTAAGCGATATTAATGCCATGCAGGAGATTATGCGGCTTTTAGGGGCCAAAATCACATGGGAAGGACGCACCTTAGTCATCGATACAACGGCCATACATAAGAATGAGGTGCCGGAGCATTTGATGCGGGAAATGAGAGCTTCCGTTTTTTTAATGGGGCCTTTACTGGGCCGCTTCCATAAAGTCCGGCTTTCTTATCCCGGTGGCTGTGCAATTGGACACAGGCCGATCGATTTGCACTTGAAGGCCTTAGAAAAAATGGGGACAGTGGTAAAAGAGAAATTTGGCTATATTGACGCCGAAGCCGCCAGCTTGTCAGGGGGAGAAATCTATCTTGATTTTCCCAGTGTGGGTGCTACGGAAAATGCAATGATGGCGGCCGTGCTGGCGGAAGGAGTTACTATTATTTGTAATGCCGCCCGTGAACCCGAGATTTATGATTTGCAGTCATTTCTCAATAAAATGGGTGCAAAAGTCAGCGGTGCCGGTACGGACACCATCCGGATTGACGGTGTCCGACGACTTAAGCCGGCGGAACATACCATCATTTGTGATCGTATTCAGGCGGGCACCTACTTAATTGCCGGTGCTATCTCCCGTGGCGATGTGGTAGTGGAGAATGTGGTTCCCGAACATTTATTTTCGGTTATCGATAAATTGGAGGAAATTGGCGCGGTTCTCGAGGTGGGAACCCGGTCGATCCGGGTCAGAAGCAGGGAATTACGCGGTGTTGATATAAAAACCCTGCCTCATCCCGGTTTTGCCACTGATTTGCAAGCTCCGATTCTATCGCTATTGACCATTGCCAAGGGAACGAGTATTGTCACCGAGACGATTTTTGAAAACCGTTTCAAGCATGTGGATGAACTCATGCGAATGGGGGCCAAAATAAAGGTGGAAGGCCGGACGGCTGTTATTCGCGGTGTATCTAAGCTTACTGGCTCAGCGGTAACCGCTCCCGATCTTAGGGCCGGCGGCGCTTTGGTATTAGCCGCTTTGGCCGCGGAAGGCACCACGGAAATTGAACAAATTTATCACATTGACCGAGGATATGAAAATCTGGAGGAAAATTTAAGAAATCTAGGAGCTCAAATTGCTCGGGTAAAATCAGTATAGAAGGTGTCGTACTATGAAAACTAAAAAAATCGCAGTAGTGATGGGAGGTCCTTCCTCGGAGCGCGAGGTATCTTTACGGACCGGGCAGGCCATTTTACAGGCACTTCGGTCAAAAGGATATCAGGCTGTGGGGTTGGAACTGGATCCTGCTCAATTTATTGATGACATCCGGCAGGCCGAGGTTGATGTTGTGTTTAATGCGGTCCACGGGAAATTCGGTGAAGACGGCATGCTGCAGGGAACCTTGGAGATGCTGGGCATACCGTATACGGGCTCAGGGGTTTTGGCCAGTGCGGTAGCCATGGATAAAAGTATATCCAAACGCCTGTTTTTATCGTCCGGTATACCGACACCGCGGTCGCAAGTTTTTAATAAATACAGTGACGGCGAAGAGGTGGCGGCAGCCATTTTGGCTGGTTTTACCATTCCTGTAGTAGTGAAATCCTCCGCTCAAGGCTCAAGCATCGGCGTAACTATTGTCGACCAGGCGGAAAAGTTGGCGGCGGCGCTCAAGGAAGCCTTTGCCTATAGTGATAATCTGGTTGTTGAAGAGTTTATTGACGGACGGGAAGTCACTATTGCCGTCTGGGGTAATAAAAGTCCGGCAGCCCTGCCAATTATCGAAATTGTTCCTCACTCCGGCTGCTATGATTATCATTCTAAATATACCACTGGGGCTACTGACTATATCGTACCGGCGCCACTTGAAGAATTAGTGGTGGAAAAACTACAAAAGGTGGCGGTGCAGGCCTTTAATCTACTGGGCTGCCGTGGCATTGCCAGAGTCGATGTCATGCTGGATAAAGCGAATCAGCCCTATGTTCTGGAGGTAAATACCATTCCGGGAATGACGGCCACCAGCCTGGTTCCCAAAGCCGCAGCAGCATCAGGAATTTCTTTTGCCGATTTATGTGAACGGTTGCTGTTAATGGCCGGGGAGTAAGCCTTATTGTGCTCCTGTTCAATTGCATAGGCATTAAGAGACTATGGCTTTTACTATTATTCCGTGATTTGGTAAAGGCCGAGTCTTTCTTATTTTTATTTATCTTTGTAAACTTTTTTTGTATAATTATAATTACTGTTAGAATTCCTTGATTAGTATTGTTCCGGTATTCATAATCCTTTGGCATTCTAAAAAGGTACTGGGATGTATATCGGATAGCAGGAGGAGGGTTATATGCTTAAGTCAGACAGGTCGAACAGGCGCCAGCCATTGGATCAACGGTTGTTGCCGCCCAAAGTATTTGCCGTTTTGCTGCTGTTATTCGCTTGTCTGCTTGCGGGCTATTTGCTGATTAACTCATCACTGTTTGCCATCGGCACGGTGGTGGTTGAGGGAAATAAGTACATGTCGGTGGAAGATATCCACCGGGTGGCCAATATTCCTGAACGGCTGAATATTTTCCGGCTAGATGTTGATGAGATAAAACACCGCCTGACCAAAGACCTGCGCGTAGCCGAAGTGGCGGTTACCCGGCGGTATCCCAGCACGATTGTAATCAACATCAAAGAGAGTCAGCCTTTGGCGTATGTGGCCGGCAGTTACGGTTTTTTTGAACTGGACAAGCAGGGAATGATTCTGGCCGTTTATAAAAACGTAAAACAGTTGAATGTGCCGCTGATAACCGGACCTAAGCTGGATAACGGGTATGTTGGCGATAAGGTCAATGATCCGTTGATTCAGTCTGTTTTAATTTATCTGGCGGCCTTGAATGAGAAAACGCTCAACCAACTGTCGGAAATTAACATTCAGCCTTCCGGACAAATGACCGCCTATACGCTAAGTTCCGTGCATATCCGGCTGGGTAATGGCGACCGGTTGCCGGAAAAAGCCAAATTAACTAATGATATTCTTCAGGATGTAAAGGATGCAAAGTCAATCGAATATATTGATCTTACTTATGCTTCGCCTTTTATCCGTTTTCGGTAGTGTTTCATCCGGTGGAAGGATGAAGTTAGGAACTTATCATTTAATTTTAAGAAAGGAAGTGTTGGCATGCTTCCCATCAAACAAGGACAGGTATCTATCGCATTTGTATGCGTTGTGTTAGGAGTTATGCTGGCCGTGCAATTTCGTACCACTCAGGATATTCGCTCCAGTATTCCCTATCAAAGAGTGGAGGATTTATCGCAGCGACTAGCTCAAACGGAAAAAGAGCGTGACGGGCTTTTGAAAGAAGTCCATGAACTCCGCCAGGCTTCCGGAAGTGAAGCGAGCTCAAAGGAAGCGGAACTGATCAAGATGAGCGCCGGTGTATTGGCAGTTGAGGGGCCTGGCATCATTATTACCATCGACGACAGCAAACGGGTATCTAAACCGGGTGAAAATCCTAATCTGTATTTGATTCATGACGACGATATTTTAAAGGTAATCAATGAACTGTGGGCGGCTGGCGCCGAGGCTATGTCGATCAATGAACAGCGGTTGATTGCCAGCTCGGAGATCCGTTGCGCCGGACCTACTTTGTCGGTCAATAATGTACGCTATTCCCCGCCTTATGACATACGGGCCATTGGTGATCCGCAGACGTTGGAAAACGCATTGAAAATGCGGGGCGGTGTAGTTGAGACCCTTCAATTCTGGGGTATTCAGATTACCATTAAGCCGCAGGAACTGGTTACTATTCCCGCCTATAAAGGCACCCTGCATTATGAGCTGGCTAAGCCTGTTAAGGAGGTCGTGAAATAATGTTTCTGCCGATTGCGGGTTTGATCCTGGGCATTCTCCTGGGTACATTGTTTCCTTACAGCATTCCTCAAGAATATGCAAAATTCATGTCGATTGCGCTACTGGCTTCGCTGGATTCAGTATTTGGTGGACTTAGGGCCGGAGCGGAAGAAAAGTTTGACAATACGGTGTTTATTACCGGCTTTTTTACTAACGCCCTGTTGGCTGCCGGTCTGGTTTATGTGGGTGAACGCTTGGGAATTGACTTATATTATGTTGCGCTGCTGGCCTTTGGTTTGCGTATCTTTCAAAACCTTGCCATTCTTCGACGGTATTTCTTAAAGAAATAGTCATTTGGTTATGTGCATTTTTTCCCAATCTATGTTTATTTGCAAATATATCTATATTTATTTTCCAAATAGAAAGGGAAAATGCTACTTTTGTTGAAACATAAGGAAGAAAGCGTAACCTATAGAAAACTCTCTTGACCGTACATGCGTTGTAAAGTAGAGTTGCTATTTGACGATGATTTAGTTTCGGTAGATTACTGTGAGTTATTAAGGGAGGAAACTTTACATGCTTGAATTTGATATGGATTTGGAGCGTTTTGCAGCGATTAAAGTTATTGGAGTTGGCGGCGGCGGAAATAATGCAGTCAATCGCATGATTATGTCCGGCTTGCAGGGAGTGGAATTTGTTTCAGTAAATACTGATGCTCAAGCTTTGTTGCACGCTCAGGCTCCATACCGTATTCAGATTGGTGAAAAATTGACAAAAGGGCTGGGGGCCGGCGCGAATCCGGAAGTTGGGGAAAAGGCTGCTCAGGAAAGCCGTGAAGATATTATCAAAGCGCTGAAAGGGGCCGATATGGTGTTTGTTACTGCCGGTATGGGCGGCGGTACGGGAACCGGGGCGGCGCCGGTTGTAGCCGAGTGTGCGAAGGAAGTTGGCGCCTTGACGGTAGGTGTGGTAACCAGGCCATTTTCTTTTGAGGGCCGCCGCCGGCAGGCGCAGGCCGAGCGGGGTATTGCCAAATTAAAAGAGAAAGTGGATACGCTGATTACCATCCCCAATGATCGTTTGATGCAGGTTGTGGACAAACGAACGCCGATCATGGAAGCTTTTCGGATTGCCGATGATGTACTGAGACAAGGCGTACAGGGGATTTCCGACTTGATTGCGGTGCCCGGGCTTATTAATTTGGACTTTGCCGATGTAAAGACTATCATGACCGAAACCGGTTCGGCTCTTATGGGGATTGGTATCAGCTCTGGTGATAACCGTGCCGTGGTGGCTGCCGAAACGGCAATCAAGAGCCCGCTTTTGGAAACCTCGATTGAGGGTGCCCGCGGCGTATTGCTTAACATTACCGGTGGAACCAATCTTGGTCTGCATGAGGTGAATGCTGCCGCTGAAATTATTGCCAGCGCGGCCGATCCGGAAGCCAATATCATTTTTGGCGCTGTTATCGACGAAGCCTTCCAGGATGAAGTGCGGGTTACCGTCATTGCCACAGGCTTTGACCCTAAACCTGCCAAAATAACTCCCGGTAAGCTAGAAACTACTACGATTGAACCGTTTAAGGCCAACAACTTGGAAATACCGACCTGGATGCGGCGATAGTATAATGAGGAGAAATCAGTCCTGAGGGGCTGATTTTTTTTTCGAATTTTGGGGGGATTTGGAGTCTGGGTAGCATCCATAAAATTACAATTTTCCAGTTGATGACCTGCTATACTGGTAATAAATTAGAAACTACGCTCATATATTTTTTAAGTGACTATAACGCTGGCGATTACCAACTTTTCAGAGTTGTGCGGTTATGTGGGCCGGCTGGAAGCAGGGTGGTGCTATGCAAATATACGGAGATGTTGTGCTGCTAATTAATATCCTGGTAAACAGTATACTTTTTCTGCTGACAGCCTGGGGAACAGGCATTTCCTATTCGCTTTGGCGTATTTTTGCGGCCGCCGCAGCCGGAAGCATATATTCACTGGCGGAAGTTTTCACAAATTTTGACCTTCTGTATACCATACCGGCCAAATTGCTGGTTTCTGCCGTATTGCTGCTGCTTTGTTTTGGCAAAAGGCCGGTCAAAACATTTTTATTACTTTTAGGAGTTTTTTATGCCGCCTCTTTTTTCTTAGGCGGAGCTATTTTGGGCTGGCTATATTTTATCCAAAACCATGGGTGGCTGGAACGGTCGCAGCTTGCTTTGCAGAGTGTCACCTGGCAACAGGTGAGCGGCGGGTTAGTATTGGGAATTTTTCTGATTTATTTCGTTTTTAAACGGATGCTGAGTCGTATAGAAGCGAAAAGCTCCTTATATCAGCTGATTATTGATTATGCGGGGAAAACAGTTCAGCTCCCTGCTATATTGGACACAGGCAATCATTTGCGCACCTTGCTTGGCAGAACGCCTGTCATTGTCGTTGACTACCAAGCACTGAAGAGCATTTTGAGCGATCAGGCTGCTCAGTTTTTGCGTGAGACACCCCAGGAATGTTGGCTGTCTGACTTTGTCGAGTGCAAGGATAGGGTTTGGCTGCAACGGGTACAGATCATTCCCTATCGTTCCGTGGGCGACTGTAGTATGATATTGGGGTTTCGTCCCGACCGGATTACTATCCTGACACCGGACCGTGAATTTCAGGTGCATGACGTGGTTATTGGAATATATCCGTCGGAATTGGCGGGAGATCAATCTTTCCGGGGACTGCTGCCTGGCGGGATATTTGCGGAAAGTCACATTATTAGCAGTAAGATTAGGGAGGCAGGTAGTGTATGCGCTTAAATTGGCTCAAATTCAAGTTGTTAGTAAAATTGAAATTTATTGTTCTGTTGCAATTCCTGCACATCTTAAAACCGGACGAAGTATTTTATGTGGGCAGTACGGAAATCTTGCCTCCGCCGCTCAGCAATGATGAAGAGGTTTTTCTCCTAACCCGTCTGCAAAAGGGTGACAAAGCGGTAAAAAGTATTTTTATCGAACGTAATTTGCGACTGGTCGTATACATTGCCCGAAAATTTGAAAACACCGGGGTAGGTATTGAGGATTTGGTCAGTATCGGCACGATTGGTTTGATTAAAGCGGTAAACACCTTTGACCCGGTCAAAAAAATCAAGCTGGCGACTTATGCCTCCCGCTGTATTGAAAATGAAATTCTGATGTATTTGCGGCGCAACAGCAAAACCCGGACAGAAGTTTCCTTTGACGAGCCGCTTAATATTGACTGGGATGGCAATGAACTGCTGCTGTCCGATGTATTGGGGACGGAAAATGATATTATCTATAAATCCATTGAGGAAGAAGTGGACAAAAACCTGTTGTATCATGCGATGAACACGCTGTCCGGCCGGGAGCGTAAAATCATGGAGCTGCGGTTCGGTCTCAATCAGGACGGAATTGAATTGACCCAGAAGGAAGTCGCTGATATGCTGGGCATTTCCCAGTCGTATATTTCAAGACTGGAAAAACGCATTATTAAGCGATTGCGCAAGGAGATTATCAAAATGGAATAGTGGTGGTATACTAAATAAAGTGGCATTGTTTGCTCTTTATCTTTTGTGGGACTTGGCACAAGCCAAGTCTTTTTAGCTTTTGGCAGGAGATTTGCTGCCGGTAAGGAATTTATTCCGTAAAGTACAGAGGGCGTATTTCAAATTATCCGAAACGCCCCTGACAGTGATTTTCGTGCTATACTTCGTTAACATTTTTGGAAATAGGGCCAATCCAGGTGAAATGTTACCTCCTCTGGCGTAAAAATCACTCGTCATGGAGCATTCCGTCAGTTTGGAAGTATGCCCTAGTCTAGGAGGAAAATACGTGAGGACATTGGATGAGAAGTTTTTAGACTCGAAGTTTGTCTATGACGGTCGTTTGTTAAAGGTATATTCAGATAGAGTGCTGCTGCCCAATGGCAAGGAGTCCTTCCGGGAAATCGTCAAGCATCCGGGAGCGGTTGCGGTGGTTCCGGTACTGGATAACGGCGATATTGTTATGGTCCGGCAGTACCGGTATCCGGTTGGCGATACTATGCTGGAGATTCCCGCCGGCAAGCTCGATCCGGGAGAAGCCCCAGAGGCTTGTGTGATACGGGAGCTGGCGGAGGAAACCGGCTATGTGTCGGGGCATATTCGTAAGTTGACAGCCATTTATACTACGCCCGGCTTTAGCAATGAAGTGATTCATATTTATTTGGCTACGGATCTGGTTATGACCGAACAGAATACCGATGAGGACGAATTTATCAACGTGGAAACCTACAGTAAGGAACAGTTAAAGGAGATGGTCGTTACCGGTGTGATTCAGGATGCCAAAACCATCATCGGCCTGCTACTGGCTGGCCTATAGCTGCGATGAGGCAGTTTTTTGCGGATTTACATATTCATGTCGGACAAACGGCCGACGGCAAGTGGATAAAGATTCCTTCCTCACGCCATTTGACGGTGGAAAATATCCTGGTAGAGGCTACCACGCGCAAGGGACTCCAACTGGTGGGCATTGTCGATGCCCTGTCGCCGTTGGTCATGGCTGACGTAACAAGGCTGGTGGAACAAGGCCTGCTGAGACAAGCAGGAGGCGGCGGTTATCTGTATGAACAAAAGACTCTGCTGTTGCTGGGAGCTGAGATTGAGACAGCGGAGGCCGACGGCCGGCTGGCCCATACTCTGGTGTATTTGCCTGATCTTGATGCGATGCGGGACTTTTCGCGTTATATGTCACGTCATATAAAGAATGTGGAGCTGAGTACCCAAAATGCCCATATGCCGTTTCAGAAGCTGGTGCAGCTTGCGGCTTCCTTTGAAGCTGTCATTATTCCGGCTCATGTGTTTACGCCGTTTAAGAGCCTCTACGGCGCTTGTAGTGAGCGGTTGTCAAAGCTGGTGTCCGATCGGGAGCTGGCAAAGCTTAGTGCCATTGAGCTGGGCTTGAGTGCCGACAGTGATATGGCTGACCGGTTGGCCGAGTTAGCCGGCTTTTCCTTTGTAACTAATTCAGACGCTCATTCGCCGCAAAAAATAGCCAGAGAGTATACCGCCTTTTTGCTGGAAAGGGCCGATTTTAGTCAATTCCGGGCGGCTTTGGCGCGAACCGGCAGTAACCGCATTCTCGCCAATTACGGTCTTGATCCCCGGCTGGGCAAATATCACCGTAATTTGTGCAATGCCTGCGGGCAAAGCGGTATCGAGCTAATTGGCGGTCCCGAATCTATCTGCTCCCATTGTGGCAGCAAGAAGGTGGTTCGCGGGGTCCGGGAGCGGATTGAAATTCTCGCCGACTGGGAAAGTTCCAGGCATCCGGCGTATCGGCCGCCTTATTTCTATCAAATTCCTTTGGAATTTATTCCAGGCCTGGGTGCTAAAACGCTTGGCAAACTGCTCGCTTCGTTCGGGACAGAAATGAATATCCTGCACCAGGTTTCTCTGCTTGAACTGGAAAGAGTGGCTGGAAAGGCGATTGCCGGACAGATTGCCAGAATCCGTAGCGGTTCTGTCAGCATCACGGAAGGTGCCGGCGGCATTTATGGAAAACTAAACATAGAATGAAGGCATAGGTATAATCCCTGTCTGACGGGCATACATTTTAGCAGGTATGGACAGGGAGGAGAACCTATGTGGGGATACGTACGTCAAAATTTAATTCAGCATGTAAGAGCCAATGCCGTTGCCTATTTTTTTACCATTCTTATTTTTCTTATCGGGGTGGTCCTGGGAGCCCTATCGGTTAAAATTTTGCCTGCCGATCAAAAGGCGGAGCTGGCCGGATATCTGCAAATTTTTTTTAACGGTCTGGGAAGCGGGCAGGGAGATGTGGCAGGACTGCTGGGGACTGTCATGTTTCACAACGCGAAAGTCATTGGGCTGATGTGGCTGCTGGGCTTTACCATTGTTGGCATTCCTTTTGTTTTGTTCATCTTGTTTACCCGGGGCTTTATTATTGGCTTTACTGTGGGATTTTTGGTGAATGAATATATTGTGAAGGGTTTGCTCTTTGCTTTGGCCGCTGTTTTGCCGCATAATTTTCTGGTTATTCCCGCCGTTTTCATTACCAGTGTAGCGGCTACGAACTTTTCCCTGATGCTTTTAAAGCGGAAGGGAAATAGCAGCGGCAATTTGTTGTATGCTTCCTTTGCTTATTCCTGCCTTTGCCTGATCATGGTCATCGTTATGCTGCTGGCTGCCCTGGTAGAAGTATATATTTCACCTGTATTTATGAAGATGATTGTCAATATGTTTTTGAACGGGTAAAAACCGTAGTGTCTGGTAGATTGCCTGCTATTTCTGTGAATAATCCCCATTTCAAACGAATAATTATAGTATTAAGTTAAGAACCTGTATTCAGCCATTAAAAAAACGCTGTATCGGCGGCGATTTTTCCGCCATACTATGTTAAATTTTCTTGACATAACCCCATTATGCCCACGAAAATTTGCCTCGTCTGACGAAAAAATCACTCGCCGCTCCAGCATTTCCATGACTGAATACAGGTTCTAAGTTTGCGGAAATGGGAGGGCATTATGACAATTATTATTAGCAGGGCGGGAATACTACATAAGATAAAAATCCTTTTGCGGAGTACAATTTTCCTGCTTGTCCTTGTGTTTGTACTTCTGCAGATTATCAGCATGGTCTGGTCTGCCGGAACAGAAAACAGGGACTTACATCGTCAGCAGTTGCTGGAGAAGCCGCTAAGGGTATGCAGTGACAGGGTAAATAGCAGCTGAATTTCCCTGATCGACAAATAAACTACAAAATTATCGTAAATATGCATTAATTTTACAGGGAAACAAAGGAAAAACCAGGATTATGTTGAATAACATAATGAATTATGTTCGATTCAGTGCAGCTAACTTCTTGACCGGAAAACCTGAAAAAAAGGGTGGTAAAAATGGAAGGCTTTGTTAATGAGTTTATTACTTATTTGGCAGTGGAACGGGGGCTGGCGCAAAACACGTTAGAGTCCTACGGACGTGATTTGCGCCAGTTCCAGGAATATTTGGAAAATAGTAAAATGGAGTTTTTGAAGGATTCAAACCGTAATACCATTCTAGCTTATTTAACTAATCTTCAAACTAAGGGGAGAGCCGTATCTACTATTTCCCGCAATTTGGCTGCAATAAAGTCTTTTTATCAGTATCTGGTCAGAGAGCATTATCTGGAGAAAGATCCGGCCGCTCATTTAGAATCACCTAAGCTGGAGAAAAAGCTTCCGAAAATTTTAACGGTTGGTGAAGTGGAAGAGCTGCTCAAACAACCTAACAGTTTTTTACCGGCCGGTTTAAGAGATAAAGCTATGCTGGAACTTTTATATGCTACGGGAATACGGGTATCGGAGCTGATTTCGCTCAATATTTCCGATGTGAACCTTGATATGGGCTATATAAAATGCTATGGTAAAGGTTCGAAGGAACGGATTGTACCGCTTGGCTCGATTGCGTCCAAATGCGTTCAGGATTATATGTCAAAAGGACGCCCCAAGCTAGTACGTACCTATGAGGAACCGTCCCTGTTCGTCAACCATCACGGCAATCGCCTCACCCGTCAGGGCTTTTGGAAAATTATCAAGAAATATGCCCAGGAGGCCAACATCACCAAACAGATTACGCCCCATACACTACGGCATTCCTTCGCCACTCATTTGCTGGAAAATGGCGCCGACTTGCGTTCTGTACAGGAAATGCTGGGACATGCGGATATTTCGACGACCCAGATTTATACCCATGTGACCAAAAATCGGCTAAAGGAAGTATATGATAAGGCCCATCCCCGTGCATAATACATAATAAGAAAACACATAAAGGGGAGCACAGGACATGTTTAGACGAATTATTATTATTGTACTGGATAGTGTCGGAATTGGCGCTTCGCCGGATGCAACCGATTATGGCGATAGCTCCAGCGTGAACACCCTTGCCAATATTGCCCGCTCGCAGGGCGGGCTTTTTCTGCCTGTTTTGGAAAAACTGGGCCTTGGCCGTATCGCGCCTATTCAGGGAGTTAATCCGGTTGCTAAGCCGTTAGCCGGATTTGGTAAAATGGCCGAGTTGTCCAAGGCCAAGGATACAACCAGCGGTCACTGGGAAATGGCCGGTTGCCCGGTATTTACACCGTTTCCTGTGTATCCCGAGGGTTTTCCGGCGGAGGTTATCGAGCGGTTTGTCACATACACCGGCTGTGGCAGTGTGCTGGGCAATAAACCGGCTTCCGGTACGGTCATTCTGGACGAGTTGGGCGCACAGCACATGGCGACAGGCCACCCGATTGTCTATACTTCGGCCGATAGCGTGTTTCAAATTGCCGCCCATGAAGATATTATTCCTTTATCCAAGTTGTATGAATTTTGCCAGATTGCCCGGGACAAGGTTTGCGTCGGTGAACATGCCGTAGGCAGGATTATCGCCCGGCCGTTTATCGGTGAACCCGGTGCGTTCACTCGTACCGCCAATCGTCATGATTACAGTCTGGAGCCTGGATCAGTCACTGTGCTGGATCGGTTGAAGGATGCCGGACAGCAAGTAATTGGTATTGGAAAAATTGGTGATATTTTTGCCCAGCGGGGCCTGACTCAGTCCCTAAAGTCCAAATCAAACGATGAAGGGATGAGTCATCTTGCCAATCTGCTCAGCCAGCCAGGGAAACCGGGGCTGATTTTTGCCAATCTCGTTGATTTTGACAGTGTGTATGGGCACCGCAACGATGCGACCGGTTATGCCAAAGCCCTGGAGCGGTTTGACGCTCAGCTTTCATTGCTTTTACCTCAGTGGCAGGCCGACGATTTGCTCTTGATTACCGCCGATCATGGCTGTGATCCGACCTCTGCCGGTACCGATCATACCCGTGAATACGTGCCGCTCATTGCCTATTATCCAGGTGCCGCAGGGATTGATCTGGGGATTAGAACTACCTTTGCCGATATTGCGGCTACCATTGCAGAGAATTTCTCCTTGCCGTCGTTGCCTTATGGACAAAGCTTCCTAAAAAGCTTATAAAAGACAATATGTTGATTAGTTTAAATGGAACCGGAAATTTCCGGTTCTTTTGTTGTTCCTAAGCCTCGGCAATCGCCGGGGCTTTCTAAATTTTCCTGTGTAAGGGCTTTTTATCGTGGACAACCTAAAAAAAAGTTAAAGGAGTGATAACCATGCATCGATGGCAGCGGAAAATCGTTTCGGCAATACTCACCGTGCTTTTGCTTTTATTAACTTCTCTAGCACCGATATATGCCGCCAATACCAAGGAAAAGTCAACTCAACTGACTACTACGGCGGAATCGGCCGTACTCATGGATGCGAATGGTACGGTGCTGTTTGAAAAAGACTCTCATAAGAGATTGCCACCGGCCAGCGTAACTAAAATTATGACGTTGCTCCTGGCGGTGGAAGCGGTGGAACAGGGTAAGGTCAGCTTGACTGATGAAGTCAGTATCAGCGAAAATGCCTATAAGCAGGGAGGCTCCCAAATCTGGCTGGAGCCCGGGGAAAGAATGAGCTTGCGGGAACTCTTAATTGCAATTGCCGTGGTAAGTGCTAATGATGCGGCGATGGCGGTCATGGAGCATATTTACGGTTCGGAGCAAGCCGGTGTGGAAGCTATGAATCGGCGGGCGGCCGAGCTGGGTCTGGCCGACACGCATTTTAACAGCGTTAATGGTCTGCCGGCACCGGAGCATTACATGAGCGCCTATGATACGGCAATCATTGCCAAAGAAGCGGTTACTCATCCCCTCTATCTGGAATTTTGCGGTATTAAAGAATACTGGCTGCGGGGTGGGAAAAACTGGCTGGTAAATACCAATAAATTACTATGGTGGTATAAAGGAGCCGACGGATTGAAGACAGGCTGGACAGAAGAGGCCAAATATTGCTTTGCCGGAACGGCTAAACGCGACGGGTTGCGGCTAATATCGGTTGTTTTTGCCACTCCCGAGCCGCGCTCTCATTTACGGGAAAGCATGAAACTGCTGGACTGGGGTTTTGCTAATTTTTCGGCAGCACCGATTGTTACACAGGGAACGGTTGTCGAACAGGCAAAAGTAATGAAAGGCGTAGCGAAAGAGGTTCCGCTGGTGGCGGCTAAAGATTTAACGTTGCTAATGGCGAAAAACAAGAAAAGTAATATCGAAAAAAAGGTTAATATAGAATCTGATATTATGGCTCCGGTTAAAGAAGGAGAAAAGTACGGCGAGCTGATTGTTACTCAGGATGGGCAGGAAATTGGCAAAGTGGATCTGGTAGCCGAACAGGCTGTGGAAAAGGCCGGTTTTATCCGGATTTTACAGGATATGCTGACAGGTTTGTTCACGTTAGGCTAAATCATAAAAAAATTTGAGGTTTACGGTATTATTTTTTACCGGAACCTCAAAATTTTTTTGTTATTTAAGGAGGAAAAATTTTCCTTTTTAGCGAAAGGGAAATAAGGAAGGAGGGGATAAATTGAAAACTACAACCGTACTTAAACAAGGGGTGTTAATTGTTCAGATAGAAGGTGAACTGGACATGCATGGCGCCGATAAATTCCGGGAGACTATCGATACGGCACTGGATGCCTGCGGCGCCAAAAACATGATTTTAGATTTGCAGGATGTATCGTTCATTGACAGCTCCGGCTTGGGTGTTATCCTCGGACGGTACAAACGTTTAAGCGCCCTGGACGGAAGAATATTGGCCGTTCGTGTTCAGCCACAGGTGGCTCACATCCTGGAGTTGTCGGGACTTTTAAAAATTATCGAAGTTTATCCATCACAAACGGATGCCTTGGCACAATTATAGGGAGGATGTCATGGAGATAAAAAATCAGCTAACTATGAAATTACAAAGCCTCAGTGAAAACGTGGGCATTGCCCGCATTGCTGCCGCCGCTTTCGCCGCACAAGCCGATTTACCAATCAGTGAAATTGACGAAATAAAAGTGGCTGTTTCGGAGGCTGTCTCCAACAGCGTTATTCATGGCTATGGCAACGACCCTAAGGCGGGCATTATTGAATGCACGATGACGCTTTACGAGGAGATGCTGGAATATATTGTTATCGATTACGGTAAGGGAATAGAGGATATTGCTTTAGCCAGACAGGCTTCTTATTCTTCCGATCCCGAGCGCATGGGCCTGGGATTTGTTTTTATGGAGTCGTTTATGGACGAGCTGGAGGTCCGTTCAGAAGTGGGCCAGGGAACCACCGTTAGAATGTGTAAAAAAATCAGCCCCCGAAAAACGCATTAGGGTGGGGTGGCTATGCTCGCAGACGAAGAATTGCTCAGATTAATCGAACTGGCTCAGCGGGGAGACCGGGCGGCAAAGGACCGCATATTGGAAAACAATTTGAATTTGGTACGAAGCATTGTATATCGTTTTGTAAACAGGGGGTACGAATGGGATGACTTATTTCAAATCGGGTCCATTGGTTTGATGAAAGCTATTGAGCGGTTTGACGCGAAGTTTGGTGTGAAGTTTTCCACCTATGCCGTACCGATGATCATCGGCGAGATACGCCGGTTTATGCGTGATGACAATCCGATCAAGGTCAGTCGTCCGCTAAAAGAACTGGCTTATCGGGTTCATAAAAGCCAAGAGAAGCTGCAGGGATTAATGGGACGGGAACCTACCATCCACGAAGTAGCCGAGGATTTGCAAATTGCACCGCAGGAGATTGTGGCGGCGCTGGAGGCTGTTCAGCCAACGGCTTCGCTTTATGAGTCGGCTTTCCGGGAAGATGGCGATAAGGTGCTTCTATTGGATCAAATCAAATATTGTGAACAGGACAATTCTTTTTTTGATAATCTTGTGCTGAAAGAAGTCCTGTCCCGGCTGCCTGCCAAAGAACGTAGGGTTATCGAAATGCGCTTCTTTGAGGACCGCACCCAGGCAGAAATCGCTTCATTAATTGGTTTGTCCCAGGTACAGGTGTCACGAATCGAAAAACAGGCGCTCCGGCTGATTAGAAATTTCTTACAGACTTCTTAACGCAGAGGTCTGTTTTTTTATTTATAACCGATTATATTAGGACATACTAGTGTAGTGACATGTTCACATTTCAACTAAAGGACGCAGGATACATTTTCATCTGCGAGGCGGAGGAGTGAGGCATAGTGGCTCCTACGCCGATTGACGACAACGACGCAGATGGAAATGTAGACAAGTAATTTAGCGAAATGTGAATGTGCCACTACACTGGGGTCATTGAGGTGAGAATATGTCGGGAAAAAAAGCGTACATCTTATTATTTATTACAGCTATTTTGCTGGTTGGCAGTGTGACTGCCTGGTTCTATTTCTTTGACGATCTTCCCAAAAAGGTTCCTGTTCGTTCACGACAGGTCCAGTGGTATGATGCCGTCGCCGAACAGGCCTTTTCTGTGGCGCCTTTTGACACGTATAACATCGTCTCAGGCGTGCACACTATACTTGCACATTCACAATAAAAAAACAGGGGGTATTTGTTATGGTGGTAAAAGTCATTGAGCTTGTCGGGACCTCGCGGCACAACTGGACGGACGCGGTAGATAATGCGGTTATGGAAGCCTCGAAAACACTTGATGATATTCTTGGCGTGGAAGTAACTAATTTTACAGCCAACATTGATAATGGACATATTGAAGAATATAGAGCGGATGTGAAAATTGCCTTTCAAGTGCATTAACAGTAAATAATCTCACCGGGCCGGTACATTCATTACAAGAAGGGTCTCCTGGGAGCGCTTAGGGCGCTCCTTTTATCTTACGCATGATTTTAGGGTGTATCGGACAAAATAGTCAGGGGTGATGTTATGGTAGGAAAGACGGAGAAGGAGAAAATGCAGCAGCGGTATCAGGATAAATTTAATCAAGTTAAACCTAAACCGCCGATTATTAAAAATATTATCTGGGCCTTTTGTGTTGGCGGACTGATTTGCCTGCTGGGGCAATGGATTGCCAATTACTTTATGAGCATTGGGCTGGATAAAAAGGAAACTGCTGCCGCCACTTCCGTAGTCATGGTCTTTTTAGGTGTTTTTTTTACAGCTCTCGGCGTATATGACGAACTTGGCAAGCATGCTGGCGCCGGCTCGGTTGTTCCCATTACCGGCTTTGCCAATTCAGTGGCAGCGCCGGCGATGGAGTTTAAACGGGAGGGCTTTGTCTTTGGCGTTGGGGCAAAAATGTTTGTCATCGCCGGTCCGGTAATTGTATACGGGCTGGTAACGGCATTTATCATGGGAATGATCTATTGGTTTAGACATCAGGGGGTTATGTAGCGGTGAAAAAGAAAATAGGCAAACAGAGTATAGCCTTTCTAAAGCAGCCGGTTGTTACCAGTACGGCCAATATTGTAGGACCCATGGAGGGAGAAGGTTATCTTACCGAGCACTTTGACCGGATTATGAAGGATAATTTGGACGGCAACCAATCCTGGGAGCAATGTGAATCGTCAATGATGGAATGGGCCATTAGCCAGGCCGTCAAAAAAAGCAATAAACAGATGGCCGACATTGATTATGTTCTGGCCGGTGACCTGTTGAATCAATTGATGGGCACCCACTTTGCGCTGCGCGGTCTTGAACGTCCGTTCCTGGGACTTTACGGAGCCTGCTCCACTCTGGTGGAAAGCCTGCTGCTGGGAGCTGTCCTGATTGACGGGGAGTTTGGTGACACGGTGGCGGTGGCTGCTTCCAGCCACCATGATGCATCGGAACGGCAATATCGTTTTCCCACAGAACTTGGCGTTCAACGACCGCCGATTGCCCAGTGGACAGTAACCGGCGCGGGAGCGGCCGTGCTCGCAGCGTCTGGCAACGGGCCGCGCATCACGGCGGCTACGGTTGGGAAGATTAATGACCTGGGGATTAAAGACCCCAACGCCATGGGAGCGGCGATGGCTCCGGCGGCGGTGGATACTCTGTGGCAGCATATTCAGGATACTAAACGGCAGCCGGCCTATTATGATATGATTTTTACCGGCGATTTGGGCAATGTCGGAAAAACCCTGGTATTGGAGCTATTTAAGGAAAAGGGACTGGATATAAAAAGTAATTATGAAGACTGTGGCTGCATGATTTACCGCGAGGAGCAGGATGCTCATGCCGGAGCAAGCGGCTGTGCCAGTTCGGCAGTCGTTTTCTCGGGATATATTTACCGGCAATTACTGGAGCAAAAATGGCGCCGGGTACTGCTGATCGGAACGGGCAGTCTGCATAGTACGACCTCCTATCAGCAAAAGGAGTCCATACCGTGTATAGCCCATGCCGTTGCACTGGAAATGTAGAGGAGAGGTGAGCTGATGCAGGATTATGTTATGGTTTTTGTTGTTGGCGGACTTATTTGCGTGATCGGTCAGTTGCTAATGGATTTGACGCCGCTGACACCGGCCCACGTGCTGGTTTTATTTGTGGTAATTGGCGGAATTTTAAGCGGTCTTGGCTTATATCAGCCGCTAGTGGATATGGCTGGCGCCGGGGCCAGCATTCCGTTGACCGGTTTTGGTCACGCCCTGGTGGCAGGTACGATGGAAGAAGTAGATAAGTTAGGTTTTTTGGGAATATTTACCGGTGCATTGAAAGCAAGCGCCGCAGGCATTACGGCAGCCGTTTTGTTTAGTTTTCTGGCCGCGTTGCTATGCAATCCCAAGGGGTAAACCATGGTTGTTGTCGATATTGTTGGCCTTTTGTTTACCGTGGTGCTGGTTGGCGTACGCTATCCTCACTATGTTCTTGCCGCGGCGATGATCCATGAGGCGGGAAGAATTGCGATGACGGTATTTTTACATCAGCATATAGAGCTGCTGGTAGCCGCCGGGGCCTTTGGCAAGACTACCATCAATAATCAGGAAACGATGCTGGCGGCCGCCTGCATTGCGGCCAGTGGTCCTTTGGCCAACTATATCGTCAGTGCGGTTGTTGGCGGTATCGAGTATGAACGGGGCGGTACTCTGCTGAATCCTCTGGCCCGGTTGAAACATCCTTTCGGGGTAGTCAATTTACGGCTGGCTGTAGTTTCTTTTGTGTTAAGTATGATACAGCTCCTATAAGAAAGGTGGTTTACATATGCAGACCAGGTTTTCGCGCCGTCTGCTCCGGCGCAGCAAAGAGGAACCCAGAGCGGAGCAACCCCGGGACGTTTTTGAGGAAAAAAAAGCCGAGCCGCCAGCACCGGACCGATCTTTACCGTCCTCGGACGCTGCAATAGCCGATCTTGCCAAAAGCTTCATGAGGCTGCAGGCTAACGCCGGCCAGACGGCTGCAGACAGCACGAACCAAGAGGTAATCGGATTGCTGGAAAAGCTTAACAGGCAATTGGAGAACCTGCAGCAAAACGCTAAAACCAAGGACCGTACCGATGAACAGGGGCAAGCGGAACCGGCGTCGCAAAATTCCGAGGAACTGTGCAAGCTGTTCAGTCAATATCTGCAAAGTAACGGACAGGAAAAAGAAAGCGCCATGAACAGTGAACTATTAGGCGGTCAGGGGCAGAATTCAGGCACAAAGACAGCGGGCGGCGCCCAGACGGCACAAGAGCTGCTGACCAGGACACAGTATGAATTGGCTAATGAACTGGAGGACAGTCTGAAAAAATTAAAGCAGGTGATCCAGGAAAGTGAGAAGGTTGCAGCAAGGATCAGTCAGATGCTGGATGGCAAAAAAAATTGATGCAGAGGTGACTATATGCCGGAGAAAGTGAGAGTTATTTTGGTTACTGACGGAGATAAAGTGGCACAGAACGTTGTGGAGGATTTGGCAGCTTCGTTGGGACTGCGTTGTATATCGGCATCCGGCGGAAATCCGACACCGATTAGCGGTAAAGAAATTGTTAATTTGCTGAAAACAGTAAAATCCGACCCTGTCCTGGTTATGTTTGATGACCGGGGCAGACGCGATAGGGGGCAAGGTGAGCGGGCTATGCAGTATGTAGCCGACCACCCGGACATCGAAGTGCTGGGGGCGGTTGCAGTAGCTTCCAATACCGGTGGCAGCGGCGGTATCGAGGCAGACGTCTGCGTAACGGGAACGGGCAAGATGGTGGATCACCCGGTTGATAAAAACGGTGATGTAAGAAACAGAAGCAATCATATGGTGATCAAGGGAGATACAGTGGATGTGTTAAATGAGGTAGAGGTGCCTGTCATTGTCGGTGTCGGCGATATCGGCAAAATGGATAAGGCCGATGATATTTCCCGGGGAGCGCCGATTACCCGCCGGGCTATTGAAGAGATTTTGAAACGGAGTGGCATTCCCTATGACGGACAACACTGAAGAAAAAAAAATTCATAAAGACCTTGATGACAATATTAACTATTTAAAAGAATTGCTGGGGGTCGGTGAGAGCTTTGATATTGTTTTCCGGGAATATAAGGTAGGACGGAGACGGGCGGCATCCTTTTCGATTAACGGCATGACCAACGACGTACTCTTAACCAATATATTTCAGGATATGATGCTGTTTAATCAGGAAGATCTGACAGTCAACACATTGCAGAAGCTATTTTATTCACGGGCTACCCATTCCCAGGTTAAGCTGGTGGATGCGATGGATCCGGCATTGACCAGTCTTTTGTCGGGAGAACTGGTATTTTTTATTGACGGCGAAACGCAGGCTATCGTATTTGATGCCAGAGCCTATCCCGTCCGGGCACCGGCAGAATCCAACATTGAAAAGGTGACACGGGGTTCCCGCGACTCGTTTGTGGAAACCATCCCTTTTAACACTGCCCTGATCCGCCGGCGGCTCCGCGATCCTAATTTGCGTTTTGAGATAGTAAAAATCGGCAGCCGGTCACAAACTGATGTGGCCGTCTGTTATATAAAAGATATTACCAATCCCGAACTAGTAGATAAAATTAAGGAGCGGCTCAACAAGATCAATGTGGATGGCATTCCGATGGCGGAAAAGGCGATTGAAGAGTTTATTGTCGGCGGCCGGCGCTGGAATCCGCTGCCGTTAGTCCGCTATACCGAACGGCCTGACGTGGTTGCCGTACATATGCTGGAAGGGCATGTATGCCTGGTGGTTGATACATCGCCGAACATTATGATTTTACCGACAACCCTTTGGCACCATCTTCAGCATGTGGAAGAATATCACCAGCATGTGCTGGTTGGATCGTACCTACGGCTGGTGCGCTTGGGGGGAGTGGGCTTATCCCTTATTTTACCTCCGTTATGGCTGTCCTTGGTGCTGCAGCGTCATCTGCTGCCTGCTTCGTTAGCTTTTTTAGGACCCCGCGATCCCGGGATCGTACCGCTTGGTATTCAATTTATTGTGGCCGAGCTGGGGGTGGAACTGGTGCGGATGGCAACGGTGCATGTGCCGGCTGCACAATCGACGGCCCTGGGCTTTATCGGGGCTTTTATGCTGGGCGAATATGCGACCAAAGTAGGCCTGTTCGGCAATGAAACCATTTTATATACGGCCATTGCCGCCGTAGGAGCCTTTGCCACGCCCAGTGTCGAATTTGCTCTGGCCGTACGCCTGTTCCGGGTCATTTTACTGCTCCTGGTTTTGTTCTTTAAATTGCCCGGTCTGTTATTCGGACTGGTGGCTTTGTTTGTATTGCTGGTTAGTACGAAATCCTTTGATGTACCCTATCTTTGGCCGGCGATTCCGTTTAATTTCAATGCCATGAAAGGCGTAATCCTGCGGTTGCCTATCCCCAGCAAGCTATTGCGTCCGGCCGCGTTAAAACCGCAGATCCGGGTGCGTTACCGTGAAGAAAATAATAAAGATGAAGATAAAGATAAAGATAGGAACAAATAATAAAAATTATCCCCGGCAGGGAGCGCCGGGGATAATTTTTTTATTTACCACGGTAAAAATCGCGGATACGGCCCATGCTATAATTGATATTGGCAACCTGCTCGTCAAAGGCTCCTTTATTTTCGCCGTTGACGGCATCCTTCATTTGAGTGACCGCCGAGTGACCCTTTACGATTTCATCCAGGATACCGACACTTTCCATACTGGTTTTAACCTGGCCCCAGGTACCTTCCAGGGCCTTGACTTTGGAAGCAGCTTTGCTCCAGTCCTGATCTTCGACGTAAAAACAAACACTGCGGATGGCATTATCAACGGCTATGATGTCCGCCAGGGGCGAGAGTTTGTAGGATTTCCCGATGTCACTGATGCTGCCCATGAATTTGTTCAATGTCTCATAGGCTTGCTCCTGCGTTTCTTCATCAATGGCCGTTGTCAGTTGGCCGAGGGCGGCATTGGCTTCCTTGACGCCTTTTTTGGCGCCAATCGCCGGCTGTACTTTCTCCCAAGTAGTGGATAGATTGTTAAGTCCTTCTTTTGCTTGCTGCCAGTTTTTTTTGTTGACGCCTTCGAAAATCACGCCGGCCGTAGCTGCCAGATCGTAAAGTTCGGCCGGAGGAGGGACAAAGCGCTGGTTAAATGGCGGATTAGGCAGGGAATCAAGCGGCTTTCCCGCCGGACCGATTTCCGGCTTTGGCGCCGGCTGAAGCATACTGCAGCCGCTTAACGCGCACAATAGAAAAACGGTTATTACCGTCATAAGTATAGTATTTTTAGTCATTCTTGCCTGGATACCTCCCGCTGGATTTTTCTTACCGGCGTGCCGGGCCATTGTCGGTTATAGGTTCTGCAAAGTGCGAAAAAATATGCAAAGCGAGCCGGGACGGAGGTCTTGCTGAATTTTTTATGTTTTTTCTATGCCAAAGCTTGCTAATATATTGGTAATATGACACAATAAATAGATGACTGGTTATAGTGAATGGTTATAAGGGGGAAACAGCGTGTTCGGTTTTGATCCTGATATGATTTTTCGTATTCCTGCATTGCTTGTCGCATTGACGCTTCACGAATATGCCCATGCCCGGGCTGCGGTCTGGCTGGGTGACAATACGCCGCGCTACCATGGGCGTTTAACGCTGAATCCGGTGGCACATCTTGACCCATGGGGCCTCATTATGCTTTGGCTGTTTAAATTCGGCTGGGCCAAACCGGTACCGATTAATCCGAATAATTTTGATAATTACCGGAAAGGGACCATTCTTGTGTCGTTTGCCGGCCCGGCGGCTAATTTACTGATTGCAGTCACCTCGCTGCTGGTACTTTTTCTGCTGGAACAGACTTCGCTGCAGAGTGTAATGACCGGTAAGTTGTTAGTCAATATGTATTATTTAAACCTGGGTTTTGCCTTTTTTAATCTACTGCCTATACCGCCGCTGGATGGATCGAAAATTGTTTCCAGCCTGCTGCCGGCCCGGTTATCCTACAAGTTCGACAAACTGGAGCCGTATGGTATGATTATTATGGTTGCCTTGCTGTACCTGGGTGTTATAGGCCTGGTGCTAGGGCCGATCATGTCTGTATTTACCAGCATACTTTATTTATTTTTGAGCTAGGGGGAATCTATCATGGTAAAGGGTCGCATCTTTAGTGGTATGCAGCCATCGGGGAAGTTTCATTTGGGAAACTATTTGGGAGCATTGGAAAACTGGGTTAAATTACAGAAGGATTACGAATGTTTTTTCAGCATTGTTGACTGGCATGCGCTAACCTCTTCCTATGAAGATACCAGCAAACTGCAGCAAAATATTTTTAATATGGCTTTGGATTGGTTGAGTGCCGGTCTGGACCCGGAGCATAATGTGATTTTTGTTCAGTCCCATGTCAAAGAGCATGCCGAACTGCATTTGCTCTTGTCCATGATGACGCCGCTTTCCTGGCTGGAACGGGTGCCTACCTATAAGGATAAAATACAGCAGCTGGGCAACCAGGGAAAAGATATCAATACCTATGGTTTTATGGGGTATCCCGAACTGATGACGGCCGATATTCTGCTGTATAAGGCCGACACGGTGCCGGTAGGGGAGGACCAATTGCCCCATTTGGAGTTGTCCCGCGAGATTGCGCGCCGGTTTAACCATATGTACAAGCCAATTTTTCCCGAGCCCAATTCTTTCTTGAGCAAGGCCCCGCTGCTGCCCGGCATTGACGGGCGGAAGATGAGTAAATCCTACGGCAACGAGATTCCCTTTGCGGCCAGTCCGGACGAGCTGCGGGCCAAAGTACGCCAAATGATTACCGACCCCCAGCGGGTGAAGAAAAGCGATCCGGGGAATCCCGACGTCTGTACCGTATATACCTTCCATAAAATCTTTAGCCCTGATGAACTGGAATCTATTGGAACAGCCTGCCGGCAGGCTACTATCGGCTGTGTGGAATGTAAGAAGCGCCTGGCGGAACGGATGGTTACCGCCCTGGCCGATATTCATACACGGCGCATTGCGCTGGAGGCGAACCCTGGCAGGGTAAAAGAGATTCTGGAATATGGCGCTGAACGGGCCAGGGCGGTGGCTGCGGCCACCATGGCCGAGGTCCGTCAAGTGATGAATCTGAGCTGACCATGTCAGAGTACAAAATAAAACTGGAAGTGTTTGAAGGGCCGTTGGCGCTCTTGATGCACTTGATTGAGAAGAATAAGATCGATATTTATGACATACCAATTGCCGTGATTACCGAGCAATATATAAATTATCTCCGTGACTGGCAGGAGTTTAATATTGATATTGCCAGTGAGTTTCTGGTTATGGCGGCCAATTTGCTGCAGATTAAATCCCGCATGCTGCTGCCACGTCAGCCGCATGCCGCCCAGCTTGAGGATGAGGAAGAAGATCCGCGCAAGGCGTTGGTAGACCGCCTGCTGGAGTACCGTAAATTTAAGCAGGCTGCCTTGGAACTGGAACAGAAGAAGCAGGAGCGGGATCAGTATTTTTTCCGGTTGCCTCAGGAGTTCTCAGTGCGCTATACCTTACCGCAGGGACTTGATCTGGATATTTTGATTACCGCCTTCGCGGCTGTATGGGAAGGGGCGGCAGAGGATTTTGCCGTTGTCGCACGGGAAGAAATCAGCGTCCAGGATAAAATGCAGGATATTGTCAATTTGCTGCATAACAACCGGGGCCGTCTGGATTTCAAAGAGACTCTGATCAGGCAGGGATCGCGAGCCGAACTTATCGCTTCTTTCTTGGCTTTACTGGAGCTGATTAGGCTAAAGCGTGTGGCCGTTCGCCAGGAAAAAAGCTTTGCAGCCATATATATTTTTCTTAATTATGACGGACAAGTTCAAGCACAGGAGGGTGATCTGCCCTGATGTTTTATAATCACCTAAAGGGGCATATTGAGGCACTGCTGTTCGCCTGCGGCAAACCTACGCCGGCCGGACGTTTGGCAGAAATACTTGAGGTGACGGAGCAACATATTGAACTTTTGATTGCTCAGATGAATGAGGAAATGGCGGGTAATTCCCGTGGACTGGTCATCAGTCAGGTGGCGGGTGGTTATCAACTGTGCACCAGACCGGAGCTGGCTACAGTGCTTGAGCGTCTGGGGCAGGTGCAGGAAACCAGGTTATCCATGGCCGCTATGGAGACGCTGGCGATCATTGCCTTTAAACAGCCGATTACCAAGCAGGAGATTGAAAGCATTCGCGGCGTCAAGGTGGATAGCGTTGTCAACCTGCTGGTAGATCGTCAGCTTATCAAGGAGATGGGACGGAAGGAAGCCATTGGTCGTCCTATCCTGTATGGAACAACCGAAGAGTTTTTGAGTTGCTTTGGCCTGGGCAGTTTAGACGAACTACCGGATCTGGCGCAATTCATACCGACAGAATAGCACTAATGCTATTCTGTTTATTTATATCTTTCGTTACATAATCATGGCGTTTTCTGCCCAAGCTATAGTAAGGAACCACTGCTTTATCCGCATTGTGCGTGCTGGCCGAGCTTTTTCCGTCTGGCTGTATCAGCAAAACCTTGAAACGGCCTAACTAGCGTCCGGGTTTTACTTTTTTGCCAGACGAAAAAACCTTGCGTCAGGCCCACAGGCTCATTACATCTGCGGTTCCTTAAATTGGGCTGACGGTTTTAAGGTGATCGCGGTACCGGTGACCGGCAACGAGAAAGGGCATTGTCTTATATGGAAATCGGGATAATCCTTGCCGTGGATTTTTTTATTTTACTTTTTATACTGGCTAATATTCCTCTATATCTCCAGCTTTGCTACCGGCGCAATGCGTCGGATGACTATATTTTGGTAACCGTATATGCAGTATACCGTCTGTTGCATTATTCCATGAAAATTCCTGCTTTGCAATTAGAGAAGGAAGGACAGGTCTGGCCGACGGCAGAAGTGGTCAAAGGGCAGGAGTCCGTCGATAGTGATCCGGGGAGGGAGCAGATATTTGTAAAGCGATTTATTGAAAGATATGTATTGCATCCCAGCCGGTTACGGCATGTCCTGGAGGAGATCAGGAAACACTTTATTGTTTACCGCCGGGTCATGAATGCCTTAATCGGTAAGCTGACCTGTGTACATTTAACTTGGCGAACCCGTTACGGATTGGAAGACGCGGCGCTTGTGGGGATTTTGTATGGTGTAATTTGGAGTGGTAAGAGTTTGCTGCTAAAGCGGCTTGGACAAAGGGTGGCTTTCTCCTCACGGCCTGTTGTAGCTTTGACTCCTATCCAGGGGAGTAGCCTGTGGGAAATTGATTTTGACTGTATATTCACCTTGAAACTTGGCAATCTTATAACTGCAATTGGAATGATGGTTTATATTATGGCCAAGGAGGAGAGACATAGTGGCAGAACATCCGATACAAGGCTTAATGAAGACGGCTATGGCAAGTATCAAGGAAATGGTTGATGTTAACACCATTGTTGGCGATCCGGTGGAAACCCCGGATGGGACTGTTATCATACCGATTTCACGCGTGACGTTTGGCTTTGCCGCCGGCGGCGGAGACTATGAACCGGAAGAAGTCGAGAGCAATGAAGTTGTTCAATCGTTTGGCGGCGGCAGTGGGGCCGGAGTCAGTGTGAAACCCGTGGGTTTTTTGGTATGTTCGCCCGTAAACGGTGTCCGGTTTATGCCGGTTGACGGTGATTTACTGTTGGATCGGGTCATTGATATGGTGCCTAAGGTACTTAATAAGCTACAGGAAATGATCCAGGATAAAGAGGAGGATAAACAATTGGATGCCTTGGCCGAAACGGCTGAGACTCAATATAAGCATCAGGAGCAGCGAGTGTAGCCAACAATAACAGGCCATGCAGCAGTGCATGGTTTTTTATTGTCAATATACTGTTTAAAAAAACGTTGCAGCATAACGGCAAGGACTCAAGCATATAAAATATACAGGGATATTGTTGATTACAATATCCCTGTATATTTTTCTGCAGGAATCAGTAGAGAATCACTGATGTAATGAGTCAGTCGGCCGGGTGGAGATTTTTCACCGGCAAGGAAGCAAACAAGAAGAAATAACTGGACCATTTCAAAATTTAACTGATTAAGCCAGACGGAAAACGAATCCGTCTGGCCGCACACTATGGGCAAAGCAGTCGTTCTTTAGGAAAGCTGTTCCAGTTTGTCCTTAATCTGAGTGGCATGTAGGGCCTCTGCTTCGGCAAAATGCTTAAACATTTTGGCAATATCGGGATCGTTGATTTGGCCGGCAAACGACTGATAATCCCGGACTAACTCCTGCTTTTGGGTCAGGGTAGAGCGCAAGGCCGTCTTTATGTTTAATGTTTCCAGGGATGCTCACCTCCTATATAGGATAAAAGTTGTTGGGATTAAAGAGTTTTTAACGAATAAGAAATTTGGCAGAATCGGCTCTTTAACCCTCTTATCTGCTTCTATTATTGCCTGGAGGTCTTACAATCATGTATGGTGGCTTTGACGATCGGGAAAAACATATATATAATATTTTGGTGACTGTTTTGTAATAGTACCTTATGCCAACAAAATGTATTGGCGCTGTTTGCCGTCTTTTTCCGTTCTGCCTTTTTGCCCTCGTCTTACATATGTGCGATGTGGGCAGCTCCTCCGTCTTGCAGGACGAAAAAATCCTTGCAAGCTTATCCTTTACGTGACGCAAGATACTCGCCGACTATTTACTATGCTGAGAGGGTTTTTTAGTAATGAAAATCAAAACGACTGTACTCTGTATCTTAACATTATTGATAGCGCTATATGCTGTTCCGGCGTGTCAGGCGGCGGAAAATGCCCCGGACATAACAGCGAAGTCGGCCATCGTCATGGAAGCCTTAACCGGTAAGGTTTTGTATGCTAAGGCCGCGGAAGAGCGGCGTTATCCGGCCAGTACGACTAAAATCATGACCCTGATCACGGCACTGGAGTATGGTAATCTTGATGATATGGTAACCGCCAGCGAGAATGCCGCCAATACGGAAGGGTCCTCGCTGTGGCTGACGAAGGGTGAACAACTGACCATGCGCGATATGCTGTACGGCATGATGCTGGTATCCGGCAATGACGCCACCGTATCGGTGGCGGAACATATCGCCGGATCTGTCCCGAAATTTGCCGCGCTTATGACGGAAAAAGCGCATGCCATAGGGGCTATCCATAGCAATTTTGTCAATTCAAGCGGGTTGCCCGATGAGAATCACTATAGTACGGCACACGATTTGGCGCGAATTACGGCATACGGTTACCAAAACAAGGATTTCCGCGATATTGTCAGCACGAAAAATAAAATCATTCCCTGGGCGGGCAAAGAGCATGACCGGGACTTATATAATGAGAACCGGATGTTGTGGCTGTATGAGGGCGCCAATGGCGTGAAAACAGGTTATACCGATGCGGCGGGGCGCTGCCTGGTATCCGGGGCCAACCGTGACGGCATTCAGTTGATTGCCGTTGTTCTGGACAGCGAACACATGTGGGACGATTCGATTGCCCTGCTGAATTATGGGTTTTCCCAGATGCATACCGTGAATGTGCTGCAAAAGGGAGATATATTAAAAACGCTGCAGGTTCGACACGGCAAGGCGCAGACCGTACAGGCGATTACCGCTGCGGCGCTGACGGTGCCTGTAACCGAGGAAGACCGGCAGGAAATACACACCGTGGTTGAGGCAGATCCCACGGTGGAGGCGCCTGTCGCTGCCGGGCAAAAGCTGGGCGTGGTACGGGTATTTTATAAAAATACGCCAATTGCCACGGTAGACCTGCTTGCCACCGATACGATCGAACGTAAATCCTTTTTTACGCAAATCTGGAGCTCTCTGTTGCAGGTGTTTTCTTTAATTTTCCATAACCTTGCTTAGGCTTCAGTTTCCGGTTAGCAAACCCTTATCTTTCAGGGTAGCTGCCTGCCCGGGATAATGAGAGTTCTATTCACCGCTATTGCCTCATACGTTCTTAAGAGGTGATGGCGGTGATTAATTTTATCTGGATGTCTCTTATAGCCATTGGCATTATTTACGCCGGACTGCAGGGCAATATACAGCTTGTGGTGCAAAGTGCGATGAGCGGGGCGGAAACCGCCGTTGAGCTGGCGCTTAAACTGACCGGAGTCATGTGCCTGTGGCTGGGAATGATGAAAATTGCCGAACGGGCCGGGCTTGTTACTCTCTTGGCGTTGCTGCTGGGGCCGCTAATCCGCTGGTTGTTTCCCGAAGTCCCCCGCCGGCATCCGGCTATGGGGGCTATTGTTATGACTTTAAGTGCCAATCTGCTGGGACTGGGTAATGCCGTCACGCCGCTGGGGATTAAAGCGATGCAGGAGCTGCAAACCCTGAATCATGATAAAAAGACGGCGTCGGCCAGCATGTGCACGTTACTGGCTCTTTGCACAGCCGGCTTTACGTTAATTCCGGCCACGATAATCGCGCTGCGGACTGCGGCCGGCTCAGCCAACCCCACGGAAATTATAGGTCCGACACTCCTGGCAAGTCTTTTTGCCACGGTTGCCGTTATTTTTGCCGATCGAATTTGCCGGACCTGTTTCACTTTGCGGCTACGGAGGTAACCGGGATGTTTCTTGCGGCCTGTGCACAACTTTCCCTTTGGGCTATTCCGTTGCTTTTGCTGCTGATTCCCCTGGCGGGATTGCTGCGTGGCGTCAAGGTGTATGAAGCTTTTGTCGAGGGGGCCGCGGAAGGCTTTGCCACCTCGGTCAGGATTATGCCTTTCCTTGTGGCGATGTTGGTAGCCATTTATATTTTCCGGGCCTCCGGCGCTCTGGATTTTTTGACGTCCCTGCTGCAACCTCTGTTAGAAGTCATTGGCATTCCGGCCGAGTTGGTGCCACTGGCAATCATGCGTCCTTTATCCGGCACCGGTTCGTTAGGCTTGACGGCGGAGCTGATCAACAACTTTGGACCGGACTCGCTGCTGGGCCGTATGGCTTCAACAGTTATGGGCAGTACCGATACGACCTTTTACATTTTGACTGTTTACTTTGGGGCGGTGGGTATCCAAAATCCTCGTTATGCAGTGTTTGTCGGGCTACTGGGCGATATAGCCGGCTTTTTTGGAGCAGTGTATCTTTGCCGTCAATTATTTTCGTAAGGTTTGATATTCTCGTCGAACGCTTGTGGCAAACTCTGCCAGGGGCGTTTTTTGCTTTACAGTGGCATTTACCTCCGGTAGGAATAGACTATATTGTGCAATGAGAAATGGAGGGGTGCCTGTGATAAAAGTGATAGTTGCCGGAGGTGGATGGGCAGGCTGTGCCGCCGCATTATCAGCAGCGAAAGCCGGTGCTCAGGTGCTGCTGATTGAACGTACCGACCTATTGCTCGGGACCGGCCTGGTTGGCGGAATATGCCGTAATAACGGGCGGTATACGGCAGCGGAAGAAGCTATTGCCATGGGGGGCGGCGATTTTTTTGTGGCCATGGATGCCAACAGCCGTCACCGGGGCATCAGTTTTCCCGGTCATAGCCATGCTTCGCTGTACGATGTAACCACAATGGAACCACTGGTGAAAAAGATATTGCAAAATTATGGCGTGGAACTTCGGATGATGAACCGGGTGGTGGACGTCCAGAAATACGGCAAGAAGATACAGGCTGTAATGCTGCATAGCGGTGAGGTGATCAAAGGCGATGCCTTTGTCGATACGACCGGAACAGCAGGTTCGATGGGCAATTGCCTGAAATACGGCAACGGCTGTGCCATGTGTGTACTCAGGTGCCCCTCGTTCGGGCCCCGGGTTAGTCTGGCGGCCAAGGCTGATGTAAAAGAGATTATGGGACAAAGAGCGGATGGTTCCTATGGCGCGATGAGCGGTTCCTGTAAATTGAATAAGGATTCCCTGAGTGAAGAAATCCGGGGCAAACTCGATACCGACGGTGTAGCGATTGTCCCGATCCCGGAAAAGCTGCGCAAAAAGAATTCGCTGACGAAGAAAGCCTGTTCCCAGTATGCGTTACCGGCGTTTGCCGAGAATCTAGTTCTTCTGGATACGGGCCATGCCAAGCTGATGACATCCTATTTCCCGTTAGAAGATTTAAGGGCTATACCCGGCTTTGAAAGTGTCCGTTTTGAAGACCCTTATGCCGGTGGCATGGGAAACTCAATGCGCTATCTCGGTATTGCTCCCTGCGATGATTCTCTAAAAGTGGAGGGTGTCGATAATTTATTTTGTGCCGGAGAAAAATCCACCATTCTGGTAGGTCATACGGAAGCTGTACTTACCGGTCTATTGGCCGGCCACAACGCCGTGAGGTATTGTCTGGATATGAGGTATCTTACTTATCCGCGCAGCTTGGCAGCCGGTGATTTTATTGCTTTTAGTCATGAACAGATGTTGTCGGAAGAGGGTAAAAAGGTCCGGTATACCTTTTCCGGCGGGGTATATTTTGCCAGGATGCAGGAACTGGAATTGTACTCGATTAACCGGGCGGAAATTTCCGAGCGTATTGCCAGCGCCGGACTGACCGATATTTTTAACGGCTGTCTGGTCTAAGGAGGCGAAATATGCGTAATATACATTTAAGGTGTATTGACCTTAACTCCAAGTATTGTCCCTGCCTGTTGGCACAGACCAATAACTGTGTTTTTTGCAGTCAGTTAAGAGGAGAAAATACCTGTGACTGTAACTGGTGCGGCGTTTGCGTGCTATACGAAAAATTCTGGCAAACCGCAGTGGAGGGGCAGGGAGAGAAGGTCCTGAGCCGCTTGGAGGAAGAGACAGAATATACTATTGTCAAGGCTATGGCGGATCATATGTATATTCTGGAGTTTCCCGTATCGGCGCTATTGGCTGAACAATTGCAGAAGACAGGGTCCTTTGTTTTTTTACGTAAGCCTGATGATCCACAGTTTTGCCAGTTTCCGGTAGGAATTATGGATGTCACGGCCAATAAAATCAAAGTGGCCATTGAAGTGGTCGGTCCTAAATCGGGCCGGATATTCTGGAAGGGTAACCGGCGTTTAACCGTGAAGGGGCCCTATTATAACGGAGTCTTTGGCCAGCCCTGGATTGAGAACCTTACCGGTGGCCGAGTGCTGGTGGTAGCCGGCGGCATTGGCCAGGCACCGGCATTGCCATTGGTTAAAAAGCTGGTGGAAAATAAGAATCAGGTAATCGCCATTTTGGCGCCGGGTAAAGTAAAAACGCTGTTTATTGAAGAAGAACTGCGACAATTGGGTGTAACTGTTGAGCCGGTGCGTTCTATGCGGCAAAACGGCATGAAACGCCTGGAGGAAACCATCCGTGGTAAAATCGATCTGGTAGTCAGCGCCGGCCCGGACGAACAGCATCAGGCCGTCATCGCCGCCATGCAAGCCGCCGGTATCAATATCCCCATGGCAGCCACCAACAACGCCACCATGTGCTGCGGTGAAGGCATCTGCGGCAGTTGCGAGAAGGAAAGTAAGAACGGGGAAAAATTAAAGCTCTGCAAGGTGCAGAGCGACGTGGAAAGTGTTTTGGGAGAATAAGAAGGGGAATCATTCAACCGACAGTTGAATGATTCCCCTTTGAACGTTATGGCTTTTGTATTTCCCAGCTACGCAAAGAAATAGCTCCCGGAGCATTTTTTAGATTACTAAACTTAGCCTGAGCTTCCCAAACACGCAAGCCGGTTTGTCCATAGCCGGGATCTTTCGCAAAGTTGTATTTCGTAGACCGATCGACAAAACGCAGGATTTCTAAGCCGTCAATGTAGATGCGGTGAATATAGTTCTGACTGCCGTTAACTACTACTGGTTTAATGTCGATCGTCAAAATGTGGTCTTGATTAAGCATTTGGTTGCTGGAAGTATTATTGGCTTTTAGTTTATTAAGTTCCGCCATGACGGTACTCATCTGAACCGACATAATATCCTTTTTATAAGTTGTATCAGTACTTTCGTTATCCAGCGTAATGAAAGAGCCGGTTGCCGGGTTACTGGTGGTTTCATTTAGAATAAGCGTCGTAGTATTGGTCCAGGTAGTTTTATTCGTATTGGCCGTGTTCCAGCTGGCAGAAGCATTAGAGCTTTGCCAGGATTGGTTGCTATAGCCATCCGCCGTAGTACCCCCGATAATCTGCTCATTATACCAGGGATATTGCTGACTGGTAGCATCAGCCACTACCTTTTTTACTAAAATTTGATCAGGTGTTAGTCCAGGATCATATTGCAGTACATAGGCGGACATATCATTAGGCGTACCATTGGCAAGGTAGTAAATTCCATAACCCGTATCATTCGGGTGACTAGGATTAGTGCTGTTAAGATTGATTTTATAGTGGTAAGTAATACCCTTTGCGGCGTAATCAGCATCCCCGTTAAACAGAATCTGATAATAGTCACTGCTGCTTGGTGCCGTCGCGACTCCATTTATTGTATCAACAGTCCAAGGGGCATTATTGGAAGCATTTCCTCCCTGGACAAATTCCGTTAAGGAAACCATGGGAGAAACCAATAAATAAGCTTCTGTAATTGCTTTACTGTTGCCTGAGCGCCCGACAGAGGTAATTTTATAATAAGAATCGGTGTTTTTAACACCGGACGGCAAATTAGCAGTTATTCTTGTAAGACTTATGGTAAAAGTGGGAGAATTGCTGTCAGTACTATCTACGGAAATTGCGGAAGTGTTAAGTTTTGTTGTGTCCCAAATGTAATTTGTTGTGCTTGTATTTTGTACGGCATTCATCCAAGTATAACGTATGCCGGCTTCGGCCGCTGCTTTTGCCTTGATATTATCACCATAGCCAAAACCGGTAAGGCGGCTCAGACCGTTGGCAGAGAGCGACAGATAAGTGGTGGCCATTGCTGCCAGCAGTACCATGGTAGTAATAGCTATAAGTGACGCTGCACCTGTTTGATTGGTAAAAATCCGGCGCAAGGTAATTCCTCCTGTTCCATAGCGTGTTAGTTATTTAAAAGAAATACTGTGCGTGTTAACTGAGTGGTATGACTACCATCGGTGAGCGATAAGGTAATCGTTATGTTTTCCCCGTTAAGACCGGACTGAAAGCTGGCGCTGATGATTTGAACCAGACTGCCGTTCGTTAAGGGGTATTGAGTACCTGAGCCAATTTGGCGGCGGAGTTCATTATTGACTAATGAATACGTAATATTTCCGGCTATGTCGCTACGCTGAAATACCAAGGTGGCAGCAGTACTGTTATTTGCCGGAGTAAGAATTGTAGAGGCTGGAGCGATGTCTTTAGCCATTAGATCCAAGGCCCAGCGGCCTTCTTGCAGCATGTGATTGGTGGAGGTTCCATTGGCTATGGTTTTGGTAGTATTAGCAAAAAGAGGAACGATGGCTGCTAAAATAATTAGCATGACAGCCATTCCTATTAAAATTTCAGTTAAAAAGAAGCCCTGCTTGTTTTTATATCGTTTTATCATACTGAATGAAGCACCTCTATGCTAAATAATCAGGTTGAACTAGGTTGGTTATTGCGAATATAGTATTTAATAAGCGCTACTTGCTTTGTGTTATTACTCCAGGAAACTATGATTTTTACCTGGGCTAGACGGTTCCCGGCATTGGCAGCTGAACTAACTTTTCCATAGATAGAAACTGTTGCTCCCGGCAATGAAGAAAGTGAATTCCTTGCATTTGCCAAATCATTATAAACAACAGTATTCGAGCTGGAAATGTCAATGGCTTGGTAGCTGGTCACCGTAGAGGGGACCAGTGTGGCCCAGTTGGCGATACTTAAGCTTTGTAAAGCGTCTCCGTAACTAGCGGCAATTTGGTAAGCACGGGACTGTTCGCTGTTAACAGAGTAGGTTTTAACCCCCATAGTAACCAGGCTGACAATAGAAATTAGCGCAACACTGGTAATTAAAACACCGAACAGAGAATCCAGCAGCAAAAAACCTTTTTGATTTTCGATTATTTTCATATGATTACCCCAATATAATGTTATATTTCTTCTGTGCGGTAAGCGGGAGTGGAAGATGTATCAATGCGAATTCTTCCCGTCATGCGGGAAATAATAATTGTTTGTTTATTTTCAGTTTTAGGCAGTATGCTGCTTGTTAAAGTAACCATTGTAGCTGTATTAGTGGATAAATTACTCGGATTAAAGGCTAGTGTATTTCCATTTGACGAAGATAGTGTAATGCTGGAAGGTAAGGTCCGGGAGGAAAAGCCGGTGTTTGTCGACTGGTCGGTGATGATTTGATAAGAACCGGTAGCAAAAGTGATGTTAATGGCAGCGCTGGTGTCATCAATCGCTTTTTCCATAGATAACTGCTGCATCGTCCGGATGTCAGCGGCAAGTTGGCTGGTTGCCGTTGTTAAATCATTTTTGGCAATGCCATACCGGAGGTTTATCCCTGCAATCCCTGCCAGAATTCCTAAAATAGCAATAGCCACAAGCAATTCAATTAGAGCAAATCCCTTTTGTGAACGAAACAAACGATACCCTCCCTGCCTCCGGTAAATACGTGAACCTTGTTTTATTTCCATATCTACGTTTTATTTAATACTATCTATTTACATTTGACAATACTTTTTATGGAAATTTATTATACTTTATAGTTTTCAAAGTTATTTTTAATTATATCGACAAATTGTGGCAATTTTAGATGTTGACAAATGATCAAAAATGAATGATGATAATAATTGTGATAATTTGACGAGATCTATGCGTTTTTTACATGGAAGTGATGAATACTGGTTTGTATTTGGACGCTTGAACCAGTAGGAGCAGGTAGCGTAACCACCCATCTGAAATTTTCAGATGGTTTTCTTATTTTTATGGAGGATTTTATTGGGAGATTATCGAAGAAAAAAATGGCTTATTGAGTAATAATGGTAATTTGTTTAATTTTTTATTTTGCCAATAAAAGGCGGTGCGATCTTTATTGAATATAAAACAAGATATGTCTTCTTTATCGTCAAAAATCATTGCGACTCTTGCGATAGGTGTTATGGCACTTGCCCTATATTTAGTAGTTATCCCGGCTAATGAGGACAACCCTATTGCACCGACAGTCTCCAATGGCCAAAGTTCTAAAGTGGCAACGCAGAAAACAGCGGCAAAAGATTCTAATGAAACAAATGTAAGTTTTCCTGTTGTTGAGAAGCAGGGCACTGTTCGCAATCCTTTCGCTATTCCGCCGGAGTATATGGACAGCAAGGATAAGGGAACGGATAGTAAATTGCCGGTAACACAGCAACCGGTGCCGGATGCGGGGCAGGTGGCAGCCGGGATAAGTCCAGCAGCACTTGAATTACCTAAATTTAGTGTTACAGGTATAGTCAGCAGTGATGATGGGCAGCAACTGGCCGTCATTAATGATGGCAAGCACTCCAAGGCATACCGCCTGGGAGAACAGGTTGGTGCATATCAGGTAGAATCAATTATGTCAGACATGGTGGTGGTTTCTGGACCTGCCGGACAATTGACATTGCCGATCACTAATAATATAAAAACGGAAAAAAGCATGGCAAAAGAAAGGACAGGTAACGGGAATGATTCAACTCATAACGTGGCGCAATAAGCTAGTTGCTATAGTGGCAGTAGCCATACTTCAGATCTTTGTCATTTTGCCAGTAAGCTTTGCTAATCCGGAGTCGGTCAGTTTAAACTTTGTGCAGGAAGATATCCGGGTTGTGTTACATACGTTGTCATTGTTAAGTGGAGTCAATATGATCATTGATGAATCGGCAGCGAAGGAATCGCCAAATATTACAGTAAGATTGGACAATGTTTCATTGGATACCGCCATTGATTTAATAGCTCAAGCAAAGGGGCTGACCTATCATAAAGTAGATAATACAATTATTTTTGACCGGGCTGATGTGGCTGATTCGGCAGTTATTAAACTGCAGTATGTGACAGCGCAGGATATGAAGTCAACAATTGCTTCGGCGGCAGAAGGGTTAAAAGTGAAGCTGGATACTGATATTCCTTCTAATACTTTATTGGTCACCGGTTCATCGCTAGGTATTTCCCGGATAAAACAGATTGTCGATGAGTTGGATAAGCGACCGCAGCAGGTAGAACTGGAGGCTAAAGTGGTTGCTATCAGCAAGTCTGCCACTAAAGATTTAGGGGTGACCTGGAACTGGGATGAGACCCCCAAAACGTATGAGTACACGCCGGCAGGAACCAGTTATGATTCTACCACTGGTACAACAACAACTACTACCCAGCCTACAATTACTCGCCATACAAGCCTGGCCGATGGTTATCCGGGCATAATTCAATACGGAAGGGATCCGGACGGACATCCTTATGAATTTTATTATACGGCTAAAATCAATGCGCTTGTCAGCAATGGCAATGCTAAAATTTTATCGCAGCCCAAAGTTACGACAATTAACGGTAAACAAGCCCGCATACTTATAGGCGACAGGGTTCCGGTGCAGACTAATACGGTAGCTAATGGAACAACTTCCACTTCTACCACCTATGTGGATACCGGGATTAAGCTAACCTATACCCCCATTGTAGGCGCTGACGGACAGATTACCGCTAATGTAAAGACAGAAGTTAGTACGCCGCAATTGGTTTCTGATATCAAACAATATCAGATCACGACGCGGGAAGCGGAAACGAATGTACGAATGAAAGATGGGGAAACGATGGTGATTGGTGGTTTGATCGGCAGTCAGGAATCGAAGACATACACAAAAGTTCCCTTTTTGGGTGATCTGCCCATATTGGGAACACTGTTTAGAAGCGTCAGCAATTCTGGCAGCGAGTCGGAGATTGTTATATTCTTAACTGCCCATGTTGTTCAATAAAACTTAGTCGCTTGGTTAGGAGGCTCTGGTGAATTTTTCCGACAAACTTTTTTGCCCTGACTTGCGTGTAAAAACTCTTTTGGACATTTCCTGGGATGTATTTGTGAACAATGATCTTAAGGGATTGTTGCTGGATATAGATAACACCTTGCTTCCCTGGGGAGAAGGCCAGGTTCCTAATGATATTAGAACTTGGTTACAGGGGGCTAAGGAACAGGGGATGCATCTTTGCTTGGTTTCCAACAGCTATGAAAGACGAGTAGCTGAAATTGCCCGGAGTATTGATGTCAATTATGTGCATTGGGCGCGAAAACCGGCTAAATACGGTTTTCGCAAAGCCATCCGGGAAATGAACTTATTGCCGCAAAATGTTGCCGTTATTGGCGATCAAGTGTTCACTGACATCTGCGGCGGCAATCGTCTTGGCTGCTATACTATTTTAGTTGTTCCCTTGAGCAAAAGTGAATTTTTTACAACTAAATTGCTTCGTCTACTGGAGAGCCGATTGCTGTCCAGACTGGAAGAAAAAGGATTACTGACTAAATTAGATTAGATTAATTAATAGGATTGAGGAACTCATATGATAACAGGGAAAACTAAAAAGATTGGAATTATCGGTTGGCCGGTGGGCCATTCCCAGTCTCCAGCAATACAAAATGCCGCCTTTAAAGCGGCCGGGTTGGATTATGTGTATGTTCCACTGCCTGTTAAGCCGGACAAGATGGAAGCTGCGGTTGAGGGCTTGAAGGCGCTGGATTTTGCCGGAGCCAATGTTACCATACCACATAAAGTGAACATTATGCAGTACTTGGATAAACTTGATGAGAGCGCAACGAAAATCGGGGCGGTAAATACGATCGTCATCCGCGAGGGAGTTTGCACCGGTTATAATACTGATGGCGACGGCTTTATTAAAGCGCTGTTGACGAAGAGTGTAAACCCTTCGGGAAAAAAAGTAGTGATCCTGGGAGCAGGGGGAGCGGCCCGGGCTGTGGTTTGCGGCTTGTTGCAGCAAGCTGCGGCCTCAATCACAATATGTGCTCGTAATCAGGAAAAAGCGATGCAGTTTTTAAAACTTTTTTCTGATTCTGATAAAATTACTTTTTGCTTATGGCAAGAAGGAGCGGAGTTTAGCGAACAGCTAAGTGCTTGTGATATTCTTGTAAATTGTACTTCCCTGGGAATGTCGCCGAAGCTGGATACCCAACCTTTGGTTGATTGGCAGGCTATTTCTAAACCTATTGCGGTTTGTGATTTAGTATATAATCCATTAGAAACTGTTTTTCTAAAAACAGCGGCTGCTTTGGGGCATAAAATTGTTACCGGTGACGGTATGCTGATTGAACAGGGAGCGTTAGCCTTTTCGTTGTGGACAGGCTGTGAACCTCCTATACCTGTAATGTATCAAAGCTTTAAAATGCCGGACTGATAAAGGTCTATTGCTAGGTTAGTAATTTTTCATTCTGCTATGTAAGGCGGTGGTATGAGTTTTGATATCCAATCGGAAGAGACTGGGCGACTTGCTGGTGGAAACCGGGCTGATTACGCCGGAGCAATTGGCGAAAGCCTTGCAGGTGCAGCGTCAAACCAAGGAAAGAATTGGTAAGGTGATCTTAAGCTTAGGTTATATTACCGAAGAGAATATGATCGAAGTGCTGGAATTTCAGTTGGGTGTACCTCATATCGATCTGAGTAACCTTCATATACCGGCAGCGGTTGCCGGGCTGATACCGGTGCAGATGGCAGAAAAGTATAAAGTGATACCGGTAAACAAACAGGGGCGGAAATTAACGCTGGCCATGGTGGACCCGACCAATTTTTATGCGATTGATGATGTCCGCTTGTTTTCCGGTTGCGAAGTGCTGCCAACTATTGCCCGAGAGAGGGAGGTTTTGCGGGCGATCAGTAAAGCCTATGGTGTTAGTGAGTTGGTGGAAAAGGCAATTAACCGTCTACGGCCGGAAGAAACGCTGGAATTGGAACAAATCCAGACGGCGGATGATGCGCCAGTCATTGGAATTGTAAATAGTTTGTTCAGCCAGGCTGTACGTGAACGGGCCAGTGATATTCATATCGAACCGCAGGAGGTAAATCTACGGGTCCGTTTTCGGATTGACGGTGTACTTAGGGAAATATCTTCTTTTACAATGAATATTCATGCCGCCATTATTTCACGGATTAAAATTATGAGCCAGATGGATATATCGGAGCGGCGGGTACCGCAGGACGGGCGTATCCAGATTCAGGAGGCCGGCCGGACTATTGATATCCGGGTATCTACCTTGCCGACTATTTTTGGCGAAAAAGTGGTTATGCGAATTCTGGACAAACAGGCGGTTATGTTGGATATTGCCCGTCTGGGATTTTCGGCGGACAATCTGAAGCACTATCGAAATTTGTTTAACCAGTCCTACGGGATGATTTTGGTGACCGGCCCTACCGGGTCAGGCAAAACAACTACGTTATATTCCACTTTGGGTGAACTAAGCACACCGGCGAAGAATGTGATTACCATTGAAGATCCGGTGGAATATCGCCTGGAGGGCATTAATCAGGTGCAGGTCAATCCCAAAACAGGCATGACCTTTGCCGGCGGACTGCGGTCTATATTACGACAGGACCCTAATATTGTGATGGTCGGGGAAATACGGGATGGGGAAACGGCTGATATTGCTATACGGGCTGCTTTGACCGGGCATTTGGTGTTGAGTACTTTACATACCAATGACGCACCGGGGGCAATTAGCCGTTTGTTGGATATGGGTGTGGAGCCTTTCCTGGTGGCTTCCTCAGTGCTGGGGGTTATTGCCCAGCGCTTGGTCCGGATTATTTGCCCGGCTTGTAAGCAAGCCTACTGCTCAGCGCCGGGATCGCCGGAACGGGCTTTTCTTGGCGAGCAGAGCAGCCAGGAGGTTGTGCTTTACCGGGGAACGGGTTGTCCGGAATGCGGCAACAGCGGCTATCAGGGCCGTATGGCTATTCATGAAGTGATGCCGGTTTCACCGTTATTACGGGAGTTGATAGCCAAGCGGGTTTCGGCTGATGAGATCAAGGCTGTAGCGGTTAAGCATGGGATGCATTCTATGAAAGATGATGGGCTGCAAAAAGCTTTGCAAGGTTATACAACAGTAACCGAAGTCATGCGAGTTGCCTATGCAACCTTGTAAACCGGCTATCTTTATTGGGAGATATAAACTATGTTGAAGCAATTATTGCAAGAAGCGGTGGAATGCCGTGCCTCCGATGTTCATATTACCGTTGGTGTTCCGCCGGTTTTTCGGATTAACGGACATCTGGTAAAGACCGAACATCCGGTGCTTTCCGTCCAGGATACGGCCTCCTTTGTCGAGGAGATTACCAAAGAGGAACAGCGACAGCGGTTCCTGGAGCAGGGAGAACTTGACTTTTCGTTTGCTATTCCCGGTGTCAGCCGGTTTCGGGTTAACCTGTTCCGGCAGCGCGGTTCCATGGGATTGGCTATTCGGGTGGTAAATGAGCGGATTTCCACGCTGGATCAATTGGGTCATCCTGAGATATTAAAAACGTTGGCGCGCAATTCCCGGGGACTGGTATTGGTCACCGGTCCGACGGGAAGTGGTAAATCAACTACGCTGGCGGCCATGATTGACTTAATTAATAACGAGCGGGCCTGTCATATTCTCACTTTAGAGGATCCGATTGAATACTTGCATAAACACCGAAAAAGCATTGTCAATCAACGGGAAATTCATGCCGACAGCAAATCCTTTGCTAATGGACTCCGAGCAGCCTTGAGGGAAGATCCTGACGTTATTTTAGTAGGGGAAATGCGGGATGCTGAAACCATCGGCATTGCGGTAACGGCGGCTGAAACAGGTCATTTGGTGTTCGCTACCTTACATACTGGTGATGCTTCCCAGACGATAGACCGGATTATTGATGTATTCCCGCCTTATCAGCAGCAGCAGATCCGTGTACAGTTGTCATTGACCTTGCAGGGGATTATTTCTCAGCAGCTGATCCCACGTCGCGATGGGACAGGCCGGGTGGTGGCTCTAGAAATTTTGACGGCTACGCCGGCAGTGCGTAATCTGATTCGTGAGGGTAAGAGTCATCAAATTCTGTCAATTATCCAGACGGGCGCTCGCAATGGAATGCAATCGATGGATTCTTCCTTGAAAACCTTGTATACCAGCGGAACCATTACTTATGAAGATGCCATCATCCGGGCCAGCAACCCGGAGACGTTTGTGAAACTAACGCAGCAATATTGAGTTTTGACAGTAAGTGAGGTGGACAGGATATGGCCAAAAATTTTCAGTATAAGGCACGGGACCGTTCAGGCCGCATCCTGTCCGGGGTGGTATTGGCAGAGGATCAGACGGCTGCTGCGACCTATGTCCGGGAACAGGGGTATTTTATTACTTCCCTGCAGGAAGAAAAGAGCAAAACCTCTACCGGTCAACTATTAAAGAGTCTGCGTCGGGTGAAAACAAAAGACCTGGCGGTTATGTGCCGTCAGTTTAGCACCATGATTAATGCCGGTATGCCTATCCTATCCTGTGTAAATATTCTGGTGGAGCAGTGTGAGAACTCCTTATTAAAAGAAGCTTTGCAGGATTGCTATAAACAGGTGCGGGAGGGAGATACTCTCTCTCGGTCATTAGGAAAGTATCCCCGTATTTTCCCACCCTTAATGATTAACTTAATTGAGGCTGGCGAACTAGGTGGGGTGCTGGACGATGTACTGGAGAGACTGGCTGCTCACTTTGAAAAGGAGCATAAGCTGAATGAGAAGGTAAAGTCGGCCATGGTTTATCCGGCAGTGGTGATGGGGATTGCCTGTTTAGTGGTTGTTTTTATCTTAACTTTTGTGTTGCCGACTTTTACCAAAATGTTTGCTGATATGCATGTAGAGTTGCCTTTCATGACCAAGCTACTCTTAACTGTTAGTGATGTATTACAGCATCATGTTTTAGTGCTCTTGTTATGTATTGGCAGTTTAAGTTACGGAATTGTCTTTGCTTTGCGCAAGCCGTCCATCCGCAAGCAGTTTGACCAGCTAGTTCTGCGTCTGCCGGTGGTTGGTATTTTGACCCGTAAGATTTCCATCGCCCGCTTCAGTCGGACATTAAGTACGTTGCTGCGAGGCGGTGTGCCAATTATCGTAGCCTTAGAGGTTGTGGAAAAAATACTGGGCAATTTGAGTATGACTGAGGCTATGCGCCGGGCCAGAATTGGACTGCGTGAAGGGCAAGGCTTAGCACAGACACTAGGTGCTAGCCGGGTCTTTACACCAATGACGGTACAGATGGTAGCTATCGGTGAAGAGAGTGGCAGTCTGGACCGAATGCTGGAAAAAGTGGCTGACTTTTATGATAGTGAAGTTGAAGATATGGTGAGCCGTTTGAATAGTTTGATTGAACCTCTGATTATTGTATTTTTAGGTATCACCATTGGTGGTATTGTCATAGCCATTATGCTGCCGATGTTTGATATTATGAGTGGTGCGAGCGTGAGATAAAGAAAATTTTAGGGAAAGGAGGTGAAACCAATGACTATGAAAAAAATTCGGTCACTGTTGAGAATGCAGAAAGGGTTTACTTTAGTTGAATTGCTGGTCGTAGTTGCGATTATCGGTATATTGGCAGCAGTGGCTATTCCTAAATATGTTGATTCGACAGCATCTGCTAATGGTGCTAAAATACTGGCAGATTTGCAATCAATAGACAGTGCGATCCAACAATATGCCGCAGATAATCAAGGAACTTTACCTTCAGCTGTTTCGTCGCTTACTGATTATTTTTCGGGAGGGGTTCCAACTCCACCTGCTAGTGGTATTAAGTGGAAAACTAAAGTTGCAAATGGTACATCAGCAGGCGGTACCTATGGAATTAGTAACGGTCGTGCTACATTTGATAGCAAGACCTCTACTGATCTAACAACCACAACAACGACAACAACAGGTTCTTAGTAGTTAATTTAGTTTTTATATGGATGATTCTTTAGAAAATTAAAGGCGGTTTCCTCCGCCTTTAATTACTCTTTTTATACGCAGGAGAGATAGGATGTTTTTATGCATGAATTTGTTTTTTTTTGTGGCAGGAGTATGTATCGGCAGCTTTCTTAATGTTTGCATTTACCGTCTACCTCAAAATCAATCCATCCTTTATCCGCCGTCACATTGTGGAGTTTGTAGGCAGCGGCTGCAGATACTTGATCTGATTCCCGTGTTTAGTTACCTTTTCTCACGGGGCCATTGCCGTCATTGCGGCGCAGCTTATTCAAGCCGATATACCATTGTGGAATTATTAACAGGCTGTTTATTTATTTGGTGCTATACGGTATTTGGTATAGGATTTCCCTTAATTAAAGCTCTTATACTGACTTCTTTTTTACTGGTTATTACTTATATTGATTACGATCATCAGCTTATTCTGGACAAGGTGTTATTATTTATGGCTGGGGCTGGTGCACTGATAGAATGTTTGACGCCATCTGTTGGATTACTTTCTATGCTGGTTGGAAGTTTAGCCGGCGGCGGACTACTGTTGCTCATCGCCATTGTCAGCAAGGGTGGCATGGGCGGCGGCGATATTAAGCTGGCGACGGTGCTGGGAATTTATTTGGGTGCTAAACTTACCTTGCTGGCACTGTTTCTCTCGTTTGTCATCGGCGGAGTTGTTGCTGTTTTTATTCTCTTGCTCAAGCGCAAGGGACGGCGGGATTGTATTCCCTTTGGACCGTTTATTGCTGCCGGTGCTTTTCTTAGTCTGCTCTACGGACAGGAATTGATCCGGTGGTATTGGAACTTATGTATGGGGTGAGCGTATGCAGCGCGGTTTTACCTTCCCCGAAGTGTTAGCGATTTTTCTGATTGTCGCATTGACGGCTACCATGGCGATTCCGTCGGTAAACAACGGCTTGGCGGCACGCGAGCTGGAATCGGCGGCTATGCTGCTAGCCTCTGATTTGCGTTATTTGCAGCAGCTTTCGCTCAATGCGGCACCGGGGAAAACCTATACCTTGGTTTTTCGCAATGCAGCTCCTTTTGGTTATTATCTGATGAGCAATTTACAGGTTGTTAAACATATTCAATTCGATTCATCTATTGAATTGAAAGCGCCGCCACCTTCGGTAAGTTTTTCTGTCGCCGGAGTGCCGAAAAGCGGCTATACGATTACATTACGCAGTAAGAAAATCGGCAAATTTAAGTATATATTGATTGAAGGAGCCATTGGCAGAGTTCGTGTAAGTGACAGCGGTGCATAAAGCGAAAAGGTGTGAAAGCTTATATGCGTTACTTTCGTGGGCAGACTGGTTTTTTCCTGATCGAAGCATTATTTGCCGCGCTGATTCTACTCATTGCATTACCTTCTTTGACGATATTGACAACCCAAGCCTTTCAGCGTGCGCAGCATGCTCATCGGGCTGTGCTGGCTGCTAATCTGGCACGGGAAAAACTGGAGGAGTTAAAGGCCGGCATTGAGACCGGAAAACAACTAAATTTTGTTGAGCTTCCCTGGCAATTGCCGGAAGAGAGGCTAAGCGAACCCGGTGGACAAGCGGTTTATATCCGAAACGGGCAGGTTACCGCAGCCGGGCCGGTGGGTAAGTATTCTCTTGTACAGGTTTCGATCCAGGTGACCTGGCAGGAACATAGTCAGTCGCAGGAAGTCGTACTCGAAACTTTTTGCGTGCTTACTCAAGTGTCTGCCGACAGCGAGAATGGCCGGCCGGTGGTTGTATGAAGCTCTGTCGTTGGTCGATGGCAGGTATCTCCTTTCTAGAACTGCTGGTAGGTTTGCTGTTGAGTACGCTGGTGATGACGGCCGCCCTGCCGGTGGGAATGCAAAGTCTCCGGCTTTGGCAGCAGCATCGACAGCAGATAGATTCCCGGCAGGCAGCCCGGTTTGCCATGGATTTTATGGTACGGCAGCTGCGTTATACCAGCTATATTTACCTGCCTGTTCCGAACGGCAGGGAAGCCGGTGAGCTTGATTTCCAGGACCCTAACCTCCCTAACCCTTCAGGGGGAATATTATATAAAAAATCAGTTTCCTTTAGGTTGGGAAATGGTGCCGGCACAAGAATGAGAACCCTTTACCGGAGTGTGCCGGGCACCAGCCAGCCGGTAACCGAGGAATGTATTGCTAATTTATCCTTTCATCGTGATCCCCGTATGCCGCAGCAAGTGTCCATTGAATTTGATATTTGGGAGCCTGTGGCCAGGCAAACTGTCGGACATTTGAGAACGGTCGTTTATTGTCCCAATCTTTCATTGCCATGAGGTGTTGATCATGAAGGATGTATCCATATGAGATGGTCAGCGCACTGTTTGAACGAGCGTGGCATGGTAACTGGAGTGGTATTAGCCGTGGTGCTGCTAGTCCTGGGTATTGGCGGTGCTATGCTGCAGCTCAGCGCTTCAGAGGGAGCGTCTGCCGGCGGGTATATCGACGGTATGGCTGCCCATTATTTAGCTGAGGCCGGCGTAAAAAAAGCAGTCAGCCAATTGCCGCAAGATCCGTTATGGCCGGGAGAATCGGCAAAACTGGGGGAAGGGACGTACCAGGTAACGGTGAATCCCCTGTCTGGTAAAATTAGTTCAACCGGCAAAGTTCGCACAGCTGCCCGGCAGCTTACCGTTTCCTATACCATTTCCGAAGATGATAAAACAGGAAATAAAATCATTCAATATACGTGGGACAACAATTAGGAGGGATGATCGTGGAAGTTAGAAACTGCATGGAAGACTTGGTGTTTGAAGTACTGGATGAAGTGATTGAACGGAATAAGGATATGTGTAAGTGCCCGAAATGCCGGGCGGATATTGCCGCAATTGCCTTGAACTTTTTGCCTTCCCGTTATATTGCTACTGCTCGGGGAGAGATGTATTCCAAGATTAAAACCTTGGAGCAGCAGTTTGCCATTGATATTATTACCGCGATTACCTATGCCTGCCAAATTGTTGGTAAAAACCCGCACCATGGACGAGGGGAATGATAAATGAAAACGTGGGCTGCAAAACTATTTAAAACCAAAGCATCTTCACATGTGGGGCTGGATATCAGCGCCACATCAATAAAAGTTGTGGAAGTCGCCAGGCACAGAGACGGTGTAGTTGTGCAGCGTATTGGTTCGACGGACATTCCGGAAGGTGTCATGCAGGATGGGACAATTGCCGATGCGGAAAAGCTGGCGGACGTTATCCGGACACTGGTAGCGACCACGGGAATTCAGCGTAAGGAAGTAACCGTTGGATTGGGTGGCCGAAAAGCTTATTCCCGTGAAATTTCCCTGCCAGTAATGAGTGAGCCGGAGATGCGGGAAGCCATCAAGTGGGATATTGATCAGTATGTACCTTACGCACCGGGATCTTATTATTATGACTTTGCCGTACTGGACACCGTTGAAAATGAGACCAAGATACTAATTGTGGCCGCTCAGCAGGAGCATGTCAAAGTTATTTCGGACTTATGTTCCCATGCCGATCTAAAATTGCTGACTGTTGATTTTGAGGCACTGGCCTTGCAGCGTACCTTAGTGCAGGATCAGAATATGATGGTGGTTGATATTGGTGAGATTGTTTCTCAGGTTATTATCTACCAGGGACGTTTACCGGTATTGGTGCGCACCATTCCTTTTGGCGGGCGTCAGTTTACCGAGACTGTTATTCATCACTGCAATGTAAGCTATCCGGAGGCGGAGCAGCTTAAAAACAAGGAACTGAATTTGCTGCAAGCGCAGCCGGCGATAGCAACAGATGATACCTATGCGGCACTGCGACAGCAATTTATTATCCTGGCGGAAGACCTAAGCCGTGAAATACGCCGGACTTATGAATATTATCAAATGCAGAATCCCCGTGTGGTAATGGACCGGATTTATCTTAGCGGTGGCGGAGCTAAACTGGGCCATTTACCGGAGTTTTTGCAGAAACAATTGCAATTGCCCGTTACTGTGCACGATCCTTTACTTACTTTACAGACTGTTCCCATGTACGATAAACAATATTTGACTGCTGAGGCGGCACGTTTGGCGATTGCTATCGGTTTGGGCTTAAGGGGGCTTAGTGATGATTAAAATCAACTTGTTGCCAGTAGCTGAACGTCCCTCGTTGATTCCGGTTACCAGGATCATCACTGCTATGACGGCGGGAACACTGGCTCTATGTGCCATGCTGTTTTTTTATCATGCCGGCTGGCTGTGGCATTTGGAACAACAGGTTGCCGATGCGAAAAACCAGCATGAGCTCTTGCGCCCGGTGGAAAACAATCGGATAGAAGCTAATACCCGCTTGGGCAGAATTAGTCAAAGAGAGATTATCTTAGCGGAGCTTACTAAGGAGCGCAAGCCTTGGAATGCCTTGATTACCCACTTGGCGGAAATCACACCGCCGCAAGTTTGGTTTACCCATGTAGGATTGGATGATAAGGAAAAGGAAAAACTCATCAAGATTGTGGGAATTGCCGATAAATATACCGATTTGGCCTCATTAATCAGCCGGCTCGAGAGCGATGACGTTTTTGCCAATCCCGTATTGGCAACAGGAGAACGGAAGACTGAGCAGGTGGTTCCTTCTACCCGGTTTGAGATTACGGTACAGCTTAAGGAGTCAAAACCATGAATACGTTGCTGAGTAAGCTGACAATGGATATTGAACAGTTATCTGTGAAAAATAAGATTGCCGGGGCTACTGCCATTCTGGCTGCTTTTGTGGTAATATTCATTATGATGGTAATTTTGCCGCAAAGGGAACGTATGGCAGAACTTACCGTTACGTTGCAGCAGGAAGAACAGGTTGTAAAACAATTGGAAGATTACTCCCGGAAACACCCGGATCTGGCGCAATATGTAGCCGAACTGGATGCGAAAGAAGTCCAGTTGGGTACTTTATTGCCCGAGTCTGCCAAAGTCAGCGATGTATTGGTGGAACTAGACCGGGAAACCAAGGCAGCAGGACTTGAACTTGTTTCGATAAAACCCGGTGAAATGATAAATCAAAAGGGTTATCGGGCATTGCCGATGGAACTGGTGGTTCATGGCGATTTCCACAACATTCTTGATTTTGTAACCAAAATGGATAATCTGTCCCGTTTTACTAATGTTCTCAGCATATCGACTGACTTGCATGATCAGATTTTGGAAACTAAATTGATTATAGCCACTTATATTTTAGGTGAAGCTCCAAATCAGAAAAAGACGGAAGAGCCGAAAAAATGAGGGCATCGCAGTTAATAGTCCTGCTGCTTAGGGAACCGTTGATTTAATGAGCCTGTTGACCTGACGAAAGATTTTTTCGACTGGCAAGGCAGGAAAACTGCAGGAATAGTTCAGCTATTTCAAGGTTTTGCTGACGCAGCCGGGCGTGAAAAGATTCGTCTGGACGCGCAGTGCGAATGAATCAGTGGTTCCCTAGTAAAATACTTGACAGAGGTGGATGGCATTGCGTTTTTTCACAGCAGGGGAGTCACACGGACCGTGTCTGACAGCCATTATTGAGGGGCTGCCGGCCGGTTTGTCCATTGATATTGACAAAATCAACCAGGATTTGGCAAGGCGGCAGCAGGGCTACGGCCGGGGCGGCCGGATGAAAATTGAACAGGATACCGCCGAGGTGCTGTCAGGCATCCGTTTTGGCGAGACGCTGGGCAGCCCGGTTACCTTGGCAATTAGAAATAAGGACTGGGCTAATTGGGGCGGCCGGATGGCGGCTTTTGGTGAGCCGGAAGGAAAACAGGTATTGGAAGCGCGGCCGGGTCATGCCGATCTGACCGGGACGTTGAAATATGACCGGGAAGATATCCGGGACATTCTGGAACGGGCCAGTGCCCGGGAAACAGCGGCCCGGGTGGCGGTCGGAGGGATTGCCAAGCAGCTGTTAGGCGTATTTGGCATGACCATTGTTTCTCATGTCACCAACATCGGCGGCGTACAGATCAGTGAAAGTGTTGATTATGCATCGCTGGAACAAAGAAAGGCCGGTTCTGATCTATCCTGTATCCAACCGGATGTTGAGGATAAGATGAAAGCGGCTATTCAGCAGGCTAAGGAAGCCGGTGATACGCTGGGCGGCATTTTTGAAGTGGCAGCGTTGCAGGTCATACCGGGGCTGGGCAGCCATGTTCAGTGGGACCGGCGGCTGGACACCAGACTGGCTGCTTTACTTATGTCTATTCCGGCGATTAAAGGCGTGGAGTTTGGCGCCGGATTTGGTTATGCCGCTTTGCTGGGCAGTGTGGCCCATGATGAGATTTTTTATAACGAACAGCAAGGGTATTCCCGTCAGACCAACCGGGCCGGTGGCATCGAGGGCGGTATGAGCAACGGTGAAGTGATTGTGGCCCGGGCGGTAATGAAGCCGATTCCTACGCTGATGAAGCCGTTGGCCTCGGTGGACATAAAGACCAAGCAAGCAGTCAAGGCCAGTACCGAACGCAGCGATGTCTGCGCCGTTACGGCAGCGGCTGTTGTGGGTGAGGCTATGCTGGCTATTGGGCTGGCTCAAACCTTATTGGAGCAGTTTAGCCGTGACAATATGGCTGACCTGGCAACAGCCGTAAAAAGCTATACCGACCGGGTAGTTGCGAAATAAACAGTTGCTTTTATAGGGAACGATTGTTAAAATTGATGTAAAAGCTAACAAGTCGGTGTGTGTTAGTGGTTGGTGTACCGGGGGATGAAATGAAGAATATCGTATTAATCGGCTTTATGGGAACAGGCAAGACCAGTACGGGACGGCTTTTGGCAAATCGCCTGGGGCGTCCTTTTATTGATACAGACAAGAAAATTGAGCAGGAAAATAACATGACCATTCCCGAGATGTTTTCTCTTTATGGGGAAGCTTTTTTTCGCCAAAAGGAAAGGGAAATGGCCGCCAAAGTAGGACGGTATACTAATGCGATTATTGCGACAGGTGGCGGTATTGTACTTGATCCGGAAAATATTGTCCGTTTGCGAGTCAATGGTTATATTATTTCCCTTACCGCTTCGGTTGAGGTGATTCTGGAGCGTACCGGCCGGCGCAACACCCGCCCGCTTTTAAACTGCGCCGACAGGGAACAAAAAGTAACGTCTCTGCTGGCGTCACGAGCGTCCCTGTATAGGGAAGCTGCTGATTTTGTGATTGACACCAGCGCCTGTACACCGCAGCAAGTAACCGACGAAATTATCGCCTTTTTGCGCAGAGGAGGGCGTTTACGTGGAAGAAGTTAAAGTAAAGGTAGGACAAGATGGGTACTCCATCTATATTGGGCAACATACGCTGGCGCAATTGGGCAGCCTGATGGGCCGAAACGGTTTAACCGGAAAGGCTCTGGTGTTGACTGATGCACAGGTGGGCGCTTTGTACGGCGAGCAGGTGCTTGGCATATTGGCAGAAGCGGGTTTTACCGCCGAACTGTTTGCCGTTCCTCCTGGTGAGGATTCCAAGTCACTGGCAGTTGCCGAAACGGTATTTAGCAAGGCAATCACTATGGGGCTTGATCGCAAGTCGGTTATTGTGGCTCTCGGCGGTGGTGTGGTCGGTGATTTGGCTGGGTTTATTGCCGCAACTTATTTGCGCGGCATCCCCTTTGTCCAGGTGCCGACTACCTTATTGGCGCAGGTTGATTCCAGCGTTGGCGGCAAAGTGGCTGTCAATCATGCGTTGGGAAAAAACCTGATCGGCGCCTTTTATCAGCCGCGGCTGGTGCTGATAGATATTGCCCTATTGCAGTCGCTGCCCGAACGGGAACTGGCTTCCGGACTGGCGGAAGTGATAAAATACGGTATTATAGAAGATGCGGACCTATTTTCTTATTTGCAGAAAAACAGCCGGCCGGTACTGGCGAAAGAACCTGAGGCGCTGCAGCATATCATTAAGCGCTCTTGTGAAATCAAAGCCGCTGTAGTGGAACAGGATGAGAAAGAAAACTCCCTGCGGATGATTTTGAATTTTGGCCATACCATTGGGCATGCAGTGGAAGCCGACACCGGCTTTGGTTTATACAGCCATGGTGAGTCGGTGGCTATCGGGATGGTGGGAGCTGCCTCCTTAAGCGCTGCGCTGGGACTTTGCTCTCAGGAAACAGTGGATACGATAAGGTGCATAATAGCTCAGTACAACCTGCCGCTTGGTGCTCCGGAATGTACAACCGATCGGCTGATGCCTTTTCTGGTACGCGATAAGAAGGCGGTAGGTGGCAAGATTCACTGGGTGTTGGTGCGGTCTATCGGCAGTGTACTCATCAAAGATGATGTACCGCCAATGACGGTTGACGAAATTTTACAGGAAATCACTTGCTAACAGGCAGTAAATGGTCCATACTAATATTGTAGCAGCTCTGCTTGAGAGATGCACGTTGGATCTTATCCTTAAAAAGAATACAGCAGGATCAAACATAGAGTTGTACTCCTAAGAAAACATGGGCAGGATAAAACCTGTCGTGAATCAAACAGTGTTTTTCTATACTAAACGAGCAACCCTATGGCTGCTCGTTTTTTCTTGGCGAGGAATCTTTTTGGCGAATCTTTCATAAAAAGAGGCAGGAGAGTTTTCCCTAAAGTAGAATAAGTATTACAAAATTGTATTTTTAGATATGCCAAACGTTTTCTATAGAGGGACGTTGTCATATAGCTAGTGATCTGTAACCCCTAATTCTATAGTGTTCTTACGAGATCTTTTCCGCCCTGCTTTGTTGTCGTCGGCTTACATATTCCCGATATGTGCACCTCCTCCGCTTCGCAGGACGAAGAATCTCTCGTAATTCATCCTATAGGCTTAGAGTTTACAGACCACTAGTTTCATCAGAAAAAGTATTTATAGCCGATAAAACTACTTATTTTTTAGTGATGGAGGATGAAAGAATGGCACAGCGAATTGCAGTATTGTCAAGCGGCGGCGACGCTCCGGGAATGAATGCGGCTATACGCGCGGTAGTGCGTAAAGGCTTGTATCACGGTTTTGAAATGATCGGTGTGGAAAGAGGCTATGACGGTGTTATTGGCGGCAAATTCATGCCGATGAATGCAAAATCGGTTTCCGGTATTATTCAATATGGCGGAACCATCTTAAAAACGGCCCGCAGCGAAGCTTTCCGTACTTCCGAGGGCTTTATTGAAGCGATCAATCAGTTGAAACGGTTTGATATTGACAGTCTAGTGGTCATCGGTGGCGACGGTTCAATGGCCGGTGCGATGAAACTGGCGGAAGCCGGTATTAAAACGATGGTGATTCCGGCGACAATCGATAATGACATGGTCGGTACCGATTATACGATTGGTTTCGATACGGCTGTCAACACCGTGCTTGATGCGGTGAACAAGATACGTGATACAACCGCTTCCCACGAACGGGTGGCTATTGTCGAGGTTATGGGACGCCATGCCGGTCATATTGCCTTAATGTCCGGACTGGCTTGCGGGGCAGAGATCATTCTGCTGCCCGAACGTCCGCTGGATATTGAAAAAGTTTGTGAACGCCTGCAGAATACCTACCGCCGTGGTAAGCTGTATAGCATTATTATGCTGGCCGAAGGCGTGGCTCACGGTTTTGATATTGCCAAGATTATTGATGAAAAAACCAGTTTTGAACCTCATGTCACTGTGCTGGGCTACATTCAGCGTGGCGGTATGCCGCTGGCAACGGATAACATCATGGCCAGCCGGATGGGTGGTGCTGCCATCGACAGCATTATCAAGGGTGAGGTAAACCGTCTGACGTCGATACAGGCCGGTAAGTTGATTACCGTACCCTACGAGGAAGCCGTGAAGTACAAGAATACCATTGATATTGCCGATTATGAACTGGCAGGAGTATTGGCTACCTGAAAAAAGGCGGCGGGTTATCGTACTTAGGTGCGGGTAGCCCGCTTTTTTTATGGAATGTTACGAAACTTACCGTCTTATGTATAATTTTTAATCGGTTTGGTAATAATTATGGCAATATTACTCGCCGCTAGTGGTTCGCCAATTTTGCAAGGACAAATTAATTTGCGAGGATTTTTTCGCAAGGCAGGGCAGGTCGGCTTACCTATTGAACAAAGGTAAGCTGACAACAATGAAGTCTTGCGAAAAAGGAACCGTCAAGTAATGGGGTAGTTTCCAAGTTGGCGAAACACTATGGCAGCGGCTCAAGGGGTGCGAACTATGTTGCCATTTTCCAAGTTTACCGGAAAGTTAAAAACAATAGGGCTGGTTGGCGGGATACTGGTGGCCGCAGGACTGGGGTTTTATCTGTATGTTCATCCAGGCGCTTTCCATAAACCGGATGTCATGCAGGATGCTGAAGTCAGCAAGCCGGATAATAAAATAAAAATCAATACCGAGACTGCCTTGGTCCAACATATTCTTTATACCAAATGCAATGATGAGGAAGTCTTACAGACAAAAGCGCCTGATACCGTGGCTGGCTTTACGCTGGCTCAGGTGCAGCAGGTGTATCCTGGCTGGACAATCAATAAATTTGATACGGCGGAAGTGGATATGACTCTCAAGGTCGACAGCTATTGCCGGGAGCATGCCAACAATATGTTCCTGGGGATTAAAGACGGGCATGTCGCTGTTTTCTACGGGAAACCTGGCCCAAAGGCCATCGTGAAAGAGGTCACAGCTATTCCGGTTAACCGGTTGATGGAACAGGATTTGACTGAGCTGCGTCAGGGTCTGGTCGTCAACTCTAAGGAGGAAATGCTGCGGACTATTGAGGGATTGCAGTCACGGTAATTAAGGAATAAAAAAAGAGGGGGAAGCCCTCTTTTTTTACATTGTAGGTAAAAAAGCAGAGAATATATAAGCTTGGTAAACGCAGGTTGGATATAAGGCGTAATGTACCTTGCCGGGTTACACGAAAGGGAAAGTTGCCGGACTGCATAAAAAAGGAATCTACTGTCCGGCTGTAGAATTTAGTAATCCAGGATAGGAGAGGATTACTAGATGTTGGCATTAGGTATTGATCCGGGAACCGCTATCTGCGGTTATGGCTTGGTCGAACTGCGGCGCAGCACATTAAAGGCCGTAGATTACGGAGCGATTGAGACCAGTCCGCAACTGACGGCGGCTAAGCGGCTGACCATTATTCATCAGGAACTGGATAGGCTTATCAAGAAATATCAGCCCGATGTGGTTGGTGTGGAGCAACTTTTTTTCAGTAAGAATGTCCGGACCGCAATGGCTGTCGGGCAGGCTCGCGGCGTCATTCTGCTGGCTATTGATCAAAATAATATTGCGCTGGCCGAATATACGCCGCTACAGGTAAAACAGTCGGTTGTCGGATATGGCAAGGCGACCAAGGAGCAGGTTATTTTTATGACGCAGCGGCTGTTAAATCTGCCCTGTAAGCCCAGTCCGGATGATGTGGCGGACGCTTTGGCCATTGCTATTTGCACAACCCATTCGGCAGGAAATAATCTTGTGTCATGGGGTACTAAATTATGATCGGTTATTTGCGGGGTGTCATTTCCCACCTTATGCCGGAATACTGTCTGCTTGATGTGCAGGGAGTGGGCTACCGGATATTTATTGCCGGTTCAACCAGGCAGAAGCTGTCGGTTGGTGTGACGGTTTCCTTGTTTACTTATATGCATGTCCGGGAAGATGCTTTATTGCTTTATGGTTTTTCCACACAGGATGAATATGATCTGTTTATCCGGGTCACCTCGGTGAGCGGGATCGGTCCCAAAGTAGCGATGGGCATTCTGTCCGCCTGCAGTCCGACAGATTTTCGATTGGCTGTCGCCAGTAACCATATCGCCTTCTTGACCAAGCTGCCGGGAATCGGCAAGAAAACAGCCGAGCGGATTGTTTTGGAACTGAAAGATAAGCTCGGTGCTGGCCTGGCGGCAGGAGCCGCCGTGCTGACTACTACCGGTCCGGCTATTGCCGTTAACGATAGCGAGGTGGAACAGGCCTTGCAGGCGCTGGTAGCCCTAGGCTACAACCAAAATGAAATCATGCCGGTGTTGAAGGGACTGGACGGTGCCGGTCACTCAGCAGAAACGTTGATCCGGCTGGCGCTTAAGGAATTTGTCAGGAGGTAGTTATGGAGGAAGATCGCATTATAGCGGCCGATGAGCAGGATGTGGACAATTGGCAGTATAGTTTGCGTCCGCGGCGTCTGGCCGAATATATAGGACAGGATCAGGTTAAAAACAGCCTGTCCATTTTTGTGCAGGCGGCGTTAACCCGCCAGGAAGCGTTGGACCATGTGCTCTTATATGGGCCGCCAGGATTGGGAAAAACTACCATGGCTAATATTATTGCCAATGAACTGGGTGTTAATTTTAGAATCACCTCAGGTCCGGCGATCGAACGTCCCGGTGATTTAGCGGCTCTGCTAACCAATCTGGGTGAAAAAGATGTTCTGTTTATTGACGAAATACATCGTCTGTCCCGCAGCGTGGAGGAAATTTTATATTCAGCTATGGAAGATTATGCCTTGGACATCATTATTGGCAAGGGTCCTAGTGCCCGGTCGATCCGGTTGGATTTGGCTCCTTTTACTTTGGTGGGAGCCACCACTAAAGCCGGTGCCCTGGCGGCGCCGCTGCGGGACCGTTTTGGTGTCATCTGCCGGCTGGAATATTACAGTCCGGAGCATTTGGTGTGCATCGTAAAGCGGGCCGCTCAAATTTTAGAGATTGATATTGAGGAACGCGGTGCCTGGGAAATCGCCAAACGGTCCCGGGGTACGCCGCGCGTGGCCAACCGTTTGCTAAAACGGGTGCGGGACTATGCTCAGATTGTCGGCGAAGGCACCATAACCGACGAGATCGCCGATAAGGCACTGGCTATGCTGGAAGTGGATAAGATTGGGCTGGACCGGACCGACCGGGAATTACTGCTGGCTGTAATTAAAAAGTTTGGCGGCGGGCCGGTCGGTTTAGAGACTCTGGCGGCATCGATCAGTGAGGAGACCGATACCATTGAGGATGTCTATGAGCCCTATTTGCTCCAACTGGGCTTTATTAACCGTACGCCGCGGGGACGGGTGGCTACGGCGGCCGCCTATCAGCATCTGGGCATTGCGGTGAAGGAAAACGGCCAGGTAAATTTATTGTAAAGAGGTATCGTAAAGCATGCGAATGTTACTGCATATGTGCTGTGGTCCGTGTTCGGTGTTTCCGCTGAAGCAGCTCCGGGAACTGGGACATGAAGTGACCGGCTATTTTTATAATCCCAATATTCATCCTTATAAGGAATTCCGTAAAAGACTGGAGACGGCTCAGGACTTTGCCTCCCGCTCCCAGCTTACTATGATTGTTGATGACAGCTATACGCTGGAGGAGTTTTTAACCCAGGCGCTGCAGGCGGAAAATGGCCGCTGCGGTATGTGCTATGAGCTTCGGCTGCGACAAACGGCCCGGTATGCCAAAGAACAGGGCTTTGACTGTTTCACCACCAGCCTTTTAGTCAGCCCTTATCAAAAGCATGAATTGATTCGGGAAACCTGCGAAAGAATGGCGGCGGAAGAAGGAATCTCGTTTTTATATGTTGATTTCCGGACTGGCTGGCAGGAAGGCGTGCAAATCAGCAAGGATATGGAATTGTACCGGCAGCCCTATTGCGGCTGTATTTTCAGTGAGAAGGAAAGGTATATGAAAAAGCGGAGTGTGAAGTCCTGATGCTGGCGTTTGATTCCTTTGGCAAGACCTTGATCTATCTGGGAATTATCCTGGTCATTGTTGGTATTGTCCTGCATTTTGGCGGAAAGTTTTTCAGCCTTGGCCGCTTGCCGGGAGATATTCATTGGGAAAAAGGGAATTTTAGTTTTCATTTTCCTATTGTTACTTCTCTTATTCTCAGTATTTTGCTTACGGTAATTCTCAATTTATTTACCCGCCGTTGAGAGGAGAATGAGTTTGTTGCGTAAAGCCTTTGTATTGCTATTGTATTTTTTGCTGATCCTTCCCTTACCAGGTTTTGCCGCTCCGGCAAACCCGGCACCAGTGCTGAAGCAGGCTGCTGCAGTGCCGCAAATCAGGGTAGGCTTATGGGTAAATCAGCCCAGTGTCGTCCTGTCTGCCGATGTGAAATTTGCGGTGGTGGACAATGATACCGGTGCGGTATTGGTTCAACTGGGACCAAAGGAAAAACTGGTTGCCACGGCGGTGGACAAGCTTATTTTAAACGGCCGGCCGCAGACGGCCAAATCGGTCAGAATGGCAGTGGAAGATAGCAAATCGTTCATCGAAGTAAACAAGCGTCATTATCGCGGTACGATTGAGCTTATGACGGCGAAAAAGGGCCTGACGGTCATTAACCGGCTGCCGGTGGAAGAATATGTGTACGGGATTATTGGCAAGGAAATTTCCCCCTATTGGCCGATGGAAGCCATTAAGGCGCAAGCCGTGGCTTCCCGTTCCTATGCTTTGGCCAATCTGAATAAACATGCTCAGCAGGGCTTTGATGTTTGCGCCACCACCGACTGTCAGGTATATGGCGGGGTCGATGATGAAAATCTGAAAACCAACAGGGCTATTGATGAAACGGCCGGTATGGTGCTTACCTATCAGGGGAAGGTCATTCCCGGTTATTTTCACAGCAGTGGCGGCGGTTATACGGAAAATAGCGAAAACGTCTGGGGCAGTTATCTACCTTACTTGCGCGGCGTAGCTGACTTTGATCAAAATAATCCAAACTATTCCTGGGAAAAGCAGTTTAGCGCTGCTGAATTGCAATCCCTCCTGGAACGGGCCGGTTATGCCATTGGCAAGTTGGAGGCGGTAGAACTGTCGGCGTTGACACCGCCGCCTGTCCGAAATTCTCTGGACCGGGGAATTTCCGGCCGGGTCAATGAAATGATATTCATTGGTTCAAAGGGCAGTGTCACACTGCCGGGGACGAAAGTTCGTAGCTTATTGTCGCTGAAAAGTACGTTGTTCGATATTTCGGTCATCGCCCCGGGCAATAAAACGCTGGAGGTTGAAATTACCGATTCTTATGGTGACCATGAAACCAAGGAGATACCGGTCAATCTGCCGCCTAATAAGCAAAAGGGCTTTTTGCTGGACCGTGACAGTATCCGCCATATAGGCGGGACAGGACAGGAGCTGATTGTATTTAACGGCTTTGGTTCCGGACATGGTTTGGGTATGTCGCAGTGGGGTGCCAAGGCCATGGCGGAAAAAGCTCCGGCCAATAGTCCGGAATACTTTAAAGCTATATTGAAACACTATTATCAGGGTATTGAAATTAAAAAGTTGTATTAGGTATTTAGGTATTAAGGAGACTGACTCGATGCGATTAGAAGATTTTGACTATTTGTTGCCGGAGGAACGGATTGCCCAGTTGCCCTGCGAACCGCGGGATGCTTCCCGGCTCTTGGTGCTGGACCGTGGCAGGGACGAGCTGGAGCATAAGCAGTTCTTTAACCTGCCAGAGTATCTGCGTCCCGGCGATACTCTGGTTTTTAATGATACGCGGGTTATTCCGGCCCGTTTGATCGGCCATAAGGAGCAAACCGGCGCAAAAATAGAGGTGTTTTTGCTGAACCGCTTGACGGCAACCGATTGGGAGGTGCTGGTTAAGCCCGGCAAGAAAGCCCGGCCCGGTACGGTTATTGTTTTTAGTGAGGCACTGCGCTGTGAGATTCTCGATGGTACTGATTTTGGTGGTCGGGTGATCCGCTTTCAATTTGACGGTGTATTTGAGGAAATTCTGGACCAGTTGGGTGAGACACCGCTGCCGCCTTATATTAAAGAGCAGCTTACCGATAAAGAACGATATCAGACAGTATATGCCCGGGAGCGGGGCTCGGCGGCAGCGCCGACAGCGGGGCTGCATTTTACGCAAGGGCTTTTAGAGCACTTGCGACAGCAGGGGATTAATCTGGCCTTTGTCACCTTGCATGTGGGACTGGGGACCTTTCGGCCGGTACAGGTGGAGGATATTACTCAGCATAACATGCATAAGGAATATTACACTATTACGCCGGAAGCGGCTGAATTGATCAATGCAACTAAACAGGCGGGCAACAGGGTCATTGCCGTGGGAACGACCTCGGTGCGGACGTTGGAAACGGCGGCGGTGGGCGGTCAGGTGAAAAGCGGCAGCGGCTGGACCAGTATTTTTATTTATCCCGGCTGCCAATTCCAGGTTGTCGATGCCATCATAACCAATTTTCATTTGCCAAAATCGACGCTGTTAATGTTGATCAGCGCCTTTGCCGGGCGGGAAAAGGTTCTGGCGGCCTACCGGGAAGCGGTGGCCCGGCAGTATCGTTTTTTCAGTTTCGGCGATGCTATGCTGATTATCTAGGAACCCACTGATTTATTCATACCGCGTATCCTGGCGGAGCTTTTCCCGGACGGCTGCGTCAGTAAAACCTCGAAATAGAGGCCGCTATTGCTGCGGTTTTACTTCCTTGCCAGCCGAAAAAATCTTCGCCAGTAAATCAACGGTTTCCTAATGGAATTATAAACAGGGATGGATGATACATATGGCTGTACAATATGAATTAATTAAACGTTGCTCGAAAACAGGAGCGCGGGCCGGACGGCTGCATACGCCTCATGGCACCTTTGACACTCCTATCTTTATGCCTGTGGGCACGCAGGCCACCGTTAAGGCTATGTCGCCCCATGAGTTAAAGGAAATGGGTGCGGGAATTATTTTAAGCAATACCTATCATTTATATCTCCGGCCGGGTCATGAGCTGGTGGCGGAGGCCGGCGGACTGCATAAGTTTATGAACTGGGACGGCGGTATTTTGACCGACAGCGGCGGTTTCCAGGTATTTAGCCTGGGGCCGCTGCGGAAAATTACCGAGGAAGGCGTTACCTTCCGTTCGCATATTGACGGATCAAAGCAGTTTCTTTCACCGGAACGGGCCACTGAGGTACAGATGGCGTTGGGGGCCGATATCATTATGGCCTTTGATGAGTGCGTTCCCTATCCGGCTGATCACGACTACGCCAGAAAATCGACCGAGCGGACAACCCGTTGGGCCGAACGCTGCAAAGGCGCCCATACCAGGGCCGATCAGGCGTTGTTTGGAATTGTACAGGGAGGTATGTATAAAGACTTGCGCAGTATGAGTGTCCGCGACCTGGTTTCCCTGGATTTTCCCGGTTATGCCATTGGCGGTCTCAGTGTGGGTGAACCTAAGGACTTGATGTATGAAATGCTGGAGCATACAGTGCCGCTGTTGCCGGTTAATAAACCGCGCTATTTAATGGGCGTGGGGACGCCTGACTGTTTGGTGGAAGGTGTGCTGCACGGAATTGACATGTTCGACTGTGTGTTTCCCACCCGTGTTGCCCGCAATGGGACAGTAATGACCCATCAGGGACGCCTGGTTGTGAAGAATGCGGAATACACCCGGGATTTCAGACCGATCGATTCCGATTGCGGCTGCTATACGTGCCGCAATTTTTCACGGGCCTATATCCGCCACTTACTGAAAACCGAAGAAATATTCGGCCTGCGGCTGACAACCATTCATAACCTGTATTTTCTCATTCATTTCATGAAAAAGATGCGACAGGCTATTATTGAAGATCGCTTTTTGGAATTTAGAGCGGAGTTTTGGTCGCAATATCAAAAGTAACAAGGATTTGCCAGTTCTATGTTGAATATATTTGACTGGTACAAAATTTTATAATCAGGAGGTGATTTTTTTGCCGGGAATAACACAGGAAATCATGCAGTATGCTCCGTTGATCGTAATGATCGTTATTTTTTACTTTTTTCTGTACAGACCGCAAAAAAAACGTCAGCAGCAAAGAAATCAGATGCTGGACAGCTTGAAAAAAGGGGACCGGATTGTGACTGTTGGCGGTTTGCATGGCACCATAGTGGCGCTGAATGAACGAGTGGTTACTTTGAAAATTGCCGAAAAGGTGGATGTTACCGTTTCCCGCTCGTCGGTAAACGGGTTACAGAGCGAGCTTAAGAACAACGAAAAATGAGCTGGTGAATGAACTTGGCGAATGATGCAGGCAGCAAAAAGAAGGAATTGCGGCAAAAAATCCTGAGCCTCCGGCGTTCTTTGCCACGGGAGACTATTAGGGCGGAGAGTGAGGCTATTGCCGGGCGGCTGTACAACTGGCCTGAATATGTTCAGGCCAGGACAGTGATGCTTTTTTTGTCCATGCCCGATGAGGTGCAGACCAGGCCATTGATTGAGCATGCCTGGCAGCAAGATAAGACGGTTTGTGTACCCTATCCCGGGGAAGTATATGGTTATATGCAGGCTGCAGTTATACATAATTTTGCAGAGTTGTCAGCAGGAAAATTCGGTATTTTGGTGCCCGACGAAAGGACGCTTTCTTTTGTCGCACCGGAGGAGATCGATTTGGTTATTGTGCCCGGTGTCGCTTTTGATGCCCTGGGCCGGCGGTGTGGCATGGGAGCTGGCTACTATGACCGGTTTTTGCAAAAAACATCTCATGCCGTAACGGCGGGTGTGGCGCTTAGCTGTCAAATGGTTTCGGAAGTGGTCTGTGCTGAGCATGACCAGACTGTTGATTGCATTGTCACCAAGGATCAGCTTATAAAATGCGGTGAAGGCAAGATGTAGCTTTTGAGACATGTTGCCTTCCCTTATTAGGATGATTTAAACATGGAAGTGAAAATTGGCATAGCCAAAACCCATAAATATGCGATGAGTGAATGTGGCGACAGCGTGGAAGTTGCTGAACGGCCCCGCGGCGGAATTTCCGCCATCCTGGCTGACGGCCAGGGCAGCGGCAAGGCCGCAAAACTGACCAGCAGCATGGTAGTCAACAAGGCGGCGGCGCTTATTGCCGAAGGGGCCCGTGACGGTGCGGTAGCCAGGGCTGTACACGATTATCTGTATACCATGAAGGACGGGAAAGTTTCTTCGACCTTAACGGTATTAAGTGTGGATTTGGAAACAGAAACCGTACTGTTTAGCCGTAATTCCAATTGTCCGGTTATCATTAAAAATATATATCATACCGACGTCTATGAGCAGGAAATTAACTCCATTGGTGTGCATAAGCGAATGAAACCGTTAATGCACCAGCTTCCGCTAGAGACAGGGATGATCCTGGTCTCCTACTCTGACGGGATTCAGGCTGCCGGACGTAAAAGGGGCAAAACGATGGATTTTAATTATTTGCTGAAAATCATTGAGGAAAACGAACCGGGTGATGCTTCCTTTATTGCAGAAGCTATTCTGGAGTATGCGCTTCAGCTTGATGATTATCGTCCCGGCGATGATATGACTGTTGTGGTTATGGGAATAACAGACAGTGAAAATGTACACAAAATTCACCGGATGAGTGTCAATTTTCCCTGCTGAGTTTCAGAGTTGTAGGTAATCATGGAAATGATGGACAGTAAGCGGCTTTTTTTGCCAGGCGAAGTAATTTTCTGTGGATATATATAATAGGCTTGTGGCTAAGCATGGCAGAAAAACTGCTGCCGATGCAGTATTTTTAATGATTGAATACAGGTTCTTATATAGGTGGTGTGTAAGATGCGAGTTGTAGTGGTTGGGGTGTGTGCTTCCGGCAAGACAACACTGGTGCAAAATCTTACCAGGATGGGAATCGAAGCTTATAACGCCGCACAGGAACATTCTCAAATAAAACAGTTATGGAAGAAAAAACAACCTGACATACTAGTAATGCTAGATGCCACATTAGCGACGATTCGGATCCGGCGGAAAATTCCCTGGGGTGAGGAACGGCTGATTGCTCAGCGGGAGCGGCTGGCTGACGCCAGGGAGCATGCTGACTTATTTATTGAAACCGATCGTTTAACCAAAGAAGAAGTGGCTCAAGTCATTCTGGATTATATCAGGAGGAAAAATGATGGCAGTCATAACCACAGCTAATTTGAAAGAAGATCATGAAGTAGATGTGTATCTTAGCTGCAGCACTAAGTATCTCAGTGAACTTGGCTTTACGGAACATGGGCAGCGCCATGCCAACATTGTGGCCCATCGGGCGTATCAGGTGCTTAGCGAGCTTGGCTGCGAGGAACGGTCCTGTCAACTGGCATCGGTTGCCGGATATTTGCATGACATTGGCAATATGGTTAACCGGTTTAATCATGGAGGTACCGGCGCGGTCATGGCTTATGCCATTTTGGCCCGGCTGAACATGCCGCCTGAAGAGATTGCTTTGGTGATTTCCGCGATCGGCAACCATGAGGAGGAACGGGGACAAGCTGTCAATGCGGTTGCGGCAGCACTCATCCTGGCTGATAAGTCAGATGTATTCCGCAGCCGGGTAACTAATACCGATTTTGCCAAATTTGAAATCCATGACCGTGTCAATTATGCAGCGGAAAGCAGCGCCTTACTTATTGACAAGGAGCAACGGACGATAACCCTGCAACTTACTATTAATACGGAGATTTGTCCGGTTATGGAGTATTTTGAGATTTTTCTGGTACGGATGGTTATGTGCCGACGTGCCGCTGAGTTCTTAAAATGCCGCTTCAGTCTGATCATTAACGACAATCAGTTGTTATAAAGGCCAAGCCGATACGCCGGACCAGGAGCCGTTAACAGGTGAGGCAGTGTGGTTCCTGGGTTCCGGTGGACAATCAAGGGTGTGTTTTCAAACTATCCGAAACGGTTCCTGGCGGCGCTTTTTGCGCCATACCCGTTAACATCTTTTGAAATAGGGGACACTGTCTACATGTTGCCTCATTCGCCGCAAAATCACTCACGACGGATCATTTCTTGTAGTTTGAAAACACACTCAAGGGATTCGTTGACATTATTTCAAAATTTCGGATATAATTAACCTCGTGCAAAAAGGTAAGAGAATATGAGAATAGGGGGAGAAATCATTGAGAGTGGGGAATTTGACTAAGTTTTTAGTTGCAGTAGTAGCGATTTTAGCTATTGCCGGCTATTTCATTTCACCCCTGGCTTTGTCCATTAAGCAAGGTCTTGATTTGCAGGGCGGTACCCATGTCGTGTTGGAGGCGGTAGATACGCCGGAAGCCAAGGTCGATGAGGATGCTGTGCAGCGGGTGGTCAAAATTGTTGAGCACCGGATCAATGACCTGGGCTTGACGGAACCGATCATTCAACGCCAGGGAGACCGCCGGATTATTGTGGAGCTGCCGGGGATTAACGATCCTGACAAGGCAATCGAACTGATCGGCAAGACGGCGATGCTGGAGTTTAAGGATGTAACGGGAACTACCGTGATGACCGGGACCGATTTGAAAAATGCGCAGGCTCAGATCGAACAATCAAACAAAAATGTGGTTGCCCTGGAATTTTCCGATGAAGGGGCGAAGAAATTCGCCGACCTGACAACCAAAAACGTGGGAAAACCAATTAGCATTTTATTGGATAAGCAGGTGCTTACCAGCCCTGTGGTGCAGGAGCCGATTACCGGTGGCAAGGCGCAGATTACAGGCAGCAAGACGCTTGAGGAAGCACAGAATTTAGCTATTTTGCTGCGTTCAGGCTCTCTGCCGGTAAAAGTGGAAGTTATGGAGACGAGAACCGTAGGCCCTACTTTGGGGATGGATTCAAAGGAAAAGAGTAAAACAGCCTTTGCCATTGGCATTTCGGCCATTGTTCTGTTTATGCTATTTTTCTACCGCCTGTCCGGTTTTGTGGCTAACATCAGTTTGGCATTATATGTTATGCTGCTGCTTTTTGGTTTAAAATCATTGAACGCCACGTTGACCTTACCCGGTATTGCCGGTATTATTTTGTCAATTGGCATGGCCGTGGATGCCAACGTTTTGATTTTTGAACGGTTTAAGGAAGAATACCGTTCCGGCAAAACGCTGCGGGCCGCGATGGATGCCGGTTTTAACCGTGCTTTTAGCAGTATTATCGACTCCAATGTCAATACACTGCTGGCAGCCGTTGTGTTATTCTTTCTCGGTACAGGTCCGGTTAAGGGCTTTGCCATTACCCTGGGGCTGGGGATTATTTTGAGTATGTTTACAGCAATTACCGTTACCCGCTTCTTATTGAAAATGCTGATAAGTGCAAACTTAGTAAAAAGCGGAAAAATCTTTGGGGCGTAGGGAGGCGAAAACATGAAATTTGATATTATTGGAAAACGATACCTCTGGTTTGCACTCTCTGCGCTGATTATCATTCCCGGCTTGATTTCCATGGTGCTGCGAGGCTTTAATCTGGGGATAGATTTTACCGGCGGCACACTGCTGGATCTGCAATTTGCCCGGCCGGTTACGGTAGTTGAGGTGCGTACGGTTTTAGACGATTATCAACTGGGCAATAGTACCATCCAGTTGGCTTCGACAAGTCAGGCGGAAGCGGCGCAGAACGTCTTTATCCGGACTAGAGTGCTCGATGACGATGAACGGCGCGTTGTAATAGAGGATATGCATAAACGGCTGGGCGATTTTGAAGTCCAGCGGGTGGAAAAGGTCGGTGCCGTTATTGGTTCTGAATTGACCTGGCAAGCGATAAAGGCCGTGTTATTGGCAGCATTCTTTATGGTACTGTACCTGACGTATCGGTTTGAGTTTAGATTTGCCGTTTCCGGTATATTGGCTATTTTTCATGATGTGCTGGTTGTACTGGGCGTTTTCTCTTTGCTGCAAAAAGAGATCGACTCTTCTTTTGTAGCTGCCATTCTAACTATTGTCGGTTATTCCATTACCGATACGGTAGTTATTTTTGACCGGATACGGGAAAATCTAAAAATGCAGCGGAAGAATGAAAGCCTGCAGGAATTGGTAAATCATAGCATCTGGCAGACTATGACCCGGTCGCTGTACACCATTCTTACCGTACTGTTTGCCACTGCTTCCTTATATTTCTTTGGCGGGGAAACAACTAAGAACTTTTCCTTTGCTCTGTTGGTGGGCTTTATCAGTGGCGTATATTCGTCCATTTTTAATGCCAGTCCGATTTGGGTCACCTGGAAGGAATATGCCGACCGGAAAAGATTGGCCGGGAGAGCAAAAGCGAAATAATATCTTTTGGAAAGTCCGGTTCAGACCGGACTTTCATTTATTTTCACTATTCCTTCACCAAGTGGCGGCGTTACTAATATCATAGTAGCAGTAAAGGCGGGTGAAAGGATATGTGGATATTTTTACCGGCTTTCTACCTGGCGGTAGCCCATATTGCGGGAGATAATGTGGCCCTTGTCCCCGACTTGGCTGCTTTTTTACCAAGAGAGGTTTTTATAGCCACTGTTATCGTATATATTTTTCTGGGAACCTGTATGACCGGCATGGCAGGGTGGATTGGTGTACAGGGGAGACAGGAACTGACTGTGTTGGCTGGTGCAATGTCCCGGCGCTGGGGAAAAAAGCTGCTGGCCGTTACCGTGCTGTCGGTTTGCCTGCCAGCCAGTGCTTTGACCGGTGGCTACTACACGGGATATATTTTGGAAAAGCTGTTTTCCATTCCGCATTTTTGGGGTGCTCCATTTTGCTTGCTTTTATTTTCCTTATTGGCTGCCGGTCGGGGCAGAGATATCGTGAAATTTTCCAACTATTTGGCTCTAGTGCTTATCCCGCTGGTTTTTTACCTGCTGGTTTCTGCTAAACCGGAATGGTCACTGAGTTGGCCGCAGTGGCAGGATGTTAGCTGGATTACCTTAAGTATTCTAATTGGCTATAATATTGGCGGCATGCGTTCTATTCTCACTGTGGAAGCGGCAGCTCATTTAGCGGGAAAAGGGTATAAAACCATTCTGCTGGTGATACTTGCCAAGCTTCTGGAGGGCATGTTTACCCTGCTGGTTGCCGAGTTGATCGTGGGAACAGCCGCAACAGGGCCGTTGGCTTTATCCGGTCTTGCCGGCCGCTTTTTAAGCCAACCGGTGTGGTGGCTTTTTCATTTGGCACTGTTTTGTACCTTTTTGAATACCATGGCACCGGCTATGCTGGTTAACGCACGACAGGTAAGCGTGTTGACAGGCTATTCCTTTTGGCGTTCACTGGCCATTGCCTATGGCCTGGTTTCACTTGGCAGCTACCTGCCTTTTACCGTTATGCTATCGATTATCAGTATTGCAGGGCTCAGTATGGTGCTGTTTTTACTGTATAGCGTATATTTCCTATACAGGCAGTAAAGGCTAGTGTAGTGACATGTTCCTATTTTGGTCAAAGTATGTAGGATGAATTTTCATCTGCAAGACAGAGGAATGAGGTATAGCCGTTCCTACGTCTAATGATAACAACGCAGCAAATGGAAATTCAGACAAGTCATTTGATTGAAATATAAGCTTGTTACTACACTGTTTCTAAAAGGGCGTATTCGAAAGATGTTGTTATGGAAAGCGATACTGATTTTGTGGATGATGGCTGGTGTGGTTTGCACATTAGCGCCTAATTTACCGGGAACCGCCATGATTGCTTTGGGGATTGCCGGTTATTATATGGTGACGGAAGCATTTTTGCCGGCGTTTTTTTGGCCGGTTGTACTGACTGTTGTTCTGATTGCCGAACTGGGCGGCAGGCTAGTGCGAGGCTATCTAATGAAACAACAGGCGCTGCATTTTGTCATCGATACGGCAGTTGGAAATTTTGCCGGAGTATTGATGACCAGTGCCTTTATCGGAACTTTGCCTGGCATACTTGTCTGGCAGACGTTAATTGGCAAGACCTTGATGCCTAGCCGTGATGATTTTTTCCGGGGAGCCCCCTATTTGTTTATGCTTTTGCTACTGCGGGGAGTTTGTGGTTTAATCCTGTTTGGACTGGCCACTAACTATTTGTTTATGCCATGAAGACAACATGGCGGCCGCTACTGCCATAGTAGCTTTTTTATTGCCATTTTTAAAGGAATATTGAGAAATGTTCTAGAAATATAGTACAATTCGTCATTTTATTTATTTTAGTCTGTGGAGGTATTATGTCCAGGATTTGTAGAAGATGGAATCCCATACAGCCCCGGCCCGATATCCAGTCCCGTCTGAGTGCCGCGCTGGGAATCAGCAGGATTACGGCTCAGATTTTGCTGAACCGGGGTTTGGATAATATAGAAGAGGCAAGAGCTTTCTTGTATGGTGCAAAAGAGGCGCTCCATGATCCTCATCAGTTGGAAGACATGGACAGAGCCGTACAGCGTATTAAAGCGGCCCTGGACAATAAACAGAAAATCACCATATATGGTGACTACGATGTGGATGGCATTACCGCTACCGCGCTCTTTTACCGGACATTACGACGGTTGGGCGGTGAAGTGGGATATTATATACCTGACCGTCAAAGCGAGGGATATGGGGTTCACGCTGCTGCGCTGGAGCGTTTGTATGAGCAAGGGACCGGGTTGATTGTCACTGTTGACTGCGGGATTAGCGCCGCAGCCGAAGTTGGCGGTATGCAGGAACGTGTGGATATTATTGTCACCGATCATCATCAGCCGCCGGAAAAACTGCCGCCGGCTTATGCCGTAATCAATCCGAAACGACCGGACTGCGGTTATCCGGAAAAACAACTGGCCGGAGTCGGTGTTGCCTATAAAGTATGTCAGGCACTCTGGCGCCAGCAGCAGGGAGAAGATAGCCTGCTTAATTGTCTGGATCTGGTGGCGCTGGGTACAGTGGCGGATGTGGTATCGCTCCTGGGTGAGAACCGGATACTGGTAAAAGCGGGATTGGCGGAAATGGCTAAGGGAACCAATACGGGTTTACGGGCCTTGATGAATACCTGTAAACTGCTGCCGGAACAATTGGAAGCTGATAAAGTCGGCTTTGTGCTTGCTCCGCGAATTAATGCGGCAGGGAGAGTGGGAAAGGCCGATTTGGCCGTGGAGCTATTGATTACCGAGGATGAGATGAGAGCGCAAGAAATTGCTGCATTACTGGAAAATGAGAATACCGTAAGAAAGAATATCGAAAAACAGATTCTGGAAGAAGCCGGGCAGGCGGCCGGACAGTGCTCCGATCAGGTCATGGTACTGGCTGGACACTGGCATCCGGGAATTATCGGAATTGTAGCTTCCCGCTTAGTGGATACATATTACCGGCCGGTGATTATGATTGCCTTCCAGGATGGTCAGGGGCGCGGTTCGTGCCGCAGCGTTGCCGGCTTCGATATTTATCAGGCGCTGCAGCAATGTGCCGATTTGCTCTTGCATTTTGGCGGACATTCCCAGGCTGCCGGTTTTAGCATTCTGCCGGAAAACCTGGAGGCTTTCCGGCAGCGGCTGAATGATATTGCCGGAAAGATGTTGCCGCCGGAGGCCTTGATCCCGGAATTGCAGATTGATGCGTTAGTTTCTCTGACGGAAGTGGATTTTAGCTTGGTGGAGGAATTGAAACGATTGGCTCCCTATGGCATGGGAAATGCCGCTCCGCTGTTAGCCTGTGAAAACCTGGAGGTGTCACAGGCCAGAGCGATCGGTCAGGAGGGACGCCATCTGAAAATGAGAGTTCAGCAAAAAAAATGCGGCAGCGATGTGATTGCCTGGCAGTTAGGTTCTTTGGCTCCGGTTATCGGTAACCGGGTCGATGTCGCCTTTGTGCCGGAAATCAACGAGTGGAACGGTGCCCGGAATTTACAGTTAAAGGCGTTGGATGTACGTCCGGCAGTGAAAGAAAAAGAAAACCATGCTATAATTAAATCGTCAAACCATCATCTGGAATTGCATGATTATCGCAATGCTGCCAACAAGCTGGAACATATCTTGGCAGTTTTAGCAACAGGTGAAAAAACGGTTATTTATGTCAATACAGCGATACAGGCGGGCGAGCTGATCGGACAGCTAACTCGGGCTGTTGACGGTCGGTTTGCCGTAGACTGGTACAGCCAGCAATGCACGGTCGAGCGGCGCGAAACGATCGAAAGCCGGTGGCGCAACGGAGAAATGCAGGCAGTCGTACTAGTCGCTAATGTCTGTGTGGATATTGCCCTTCCGGCGGTAAGGCATGTCGTATTTTACCATGCCGTATTGAATAAAAAGGAATTCAGCGAGCAATGCAGCAAGCTGGAACGGGACGTTGACGGTTTTCGACTGCATTTGGTCTTTGGCAAAAACGATATTGGTCAGACCGGTTCGCTTCTTAAATCCAGCCTGCCCGATAGGGCGATTACTGGGTATGTTTATCTATTGCTACGAAGCGAAACAGAGCAAGATCGGCCATTAGATATAACGACCCGGACAATAAAAGAAATGATTTTTAAAAAGCATAATATAGTTATAACGGAAGACGGTGTGGCTGCTGCGCTGCAAATTCTGACTGAGTTGAAATTACTGAAGGTTCTGAACGGGCAGGATGGTTGCTGGCGTCTGGTGCTTTCAAAACCGCCCGGGCATAAATTGGATATTGAGCAGTCTTTGACGTTCCGGGCAGGCCAAGAAAAACTGGAGGAGTTCTCCCGTTTTGCTCGGCAAGTTATGGAGGCCACTGCCAATGAAATTCTAACATGGATAGCTTAATTATACTGGATCACGAATTAGGAGGCCGTACAGATGAATTTTAAAGAAAAAATTAGAGTGGTTATGGATTTCCCCGAGCCGGGTATCCGCTTTAAGGATATTACGACGCTGCTGAAAGATGGCGAAGCTTTTCAGGCTGCCATTAATCAATTGGCTGCTTCGTTTAAAGACCAGCAAATCGATTTGGTGGTCGGCCCGGAGGCCCGCGGTTTTGCGGTCGGGGCACCAGTGGCCTATGCGCTGGAAGCGGGTTTTATTCCTGTGCGCAAACCCGGCAAGCTGCCGGCTGAAACAATCCGTCATCAGTATTCGCTGGAGTACGGTCATGATGCACTGGAAGTGCATAAAGATGCTATTTTACCGGGACAAAGGGTATTAATTGTCGATGACTTGCTGGCCACCGGCGGAACGACACTGGCCACGATTGCACTCATTGAGGAACTGGGCGGTGAGGTGGCCGGCATAGCCTTTATGATTGAACTGTCCTATTTGCAGGGCCGGGAAAGATTGGCCGGATATAATGTAGTTTCTTTAGTCAGTTATTGAAGTAAGAATTCAATTCATTATCATATGTTTTATAGCGGGGTATGCGTATGTCTACACAAACCAATATAACCATAGAAGATGTTATCAGCCAGATACAGTCTTACCAGCCTGACGCTCCGATTCATCTCGTTGAGGAGGCGTATCGTCTTGCCTATAATGCCCACGAAGGGCAAAAGCGCATATCGGGCGAGGAGTATATTCTCCATCCGCTGGGTGTTGCGAAGATCCTGGCTGATCTTCAAATTGATGCTGTAACCATCAGCGCATCACTCCTGCATGATGTCGTGGAAGATACGGAATTTTCCCTGGAGGAACTGGAAAAGAAATTTGGCAAGGAAATTGCTATGCTGGTAGACGGTGTTACCAAGCTTAGCCGGATTGAGTATAAATCCAAAGAAGAGCAACAACTGGAAAATCAGCGGAAGTTGTTTCTGGCGATGGCGAAGGATATACGGGTAGTTATGATTAAGCTGGCCGACCGATTGCATAATATGCGTACCTTGAAATATATGCCGGAAGCCAAACAGCGAAAAATCGCCCAGGAGACAATCGAAATATTTGCACCGCTGGCTCATCGGCTGGGGATGTCAAATATTAAATGGGAACTGGAAGATTTGGCGTTTCGCTATCTGGAGCCTGATAAATATTATGAGCTGGTTGAGAAGGTAAAGCAAAAGCGCAAAGAACGGGAGCTGCTGATCAATTCTGCCATCGACATATTAACGGAACGGCTGAAGGCGGTGGATATCAAAGCTGACATTCAGGGGCGCCCTAAGCATTTTTACAGTATCTACCGAAAGATGGTTAAAGGGAATAAGGATTTGAGTGAAATCTATGACCTGTCGGCCATTCGTATTATCGTGGATACCGTAAAGGATTGCTATGGCGCCTTAGGTGTCGTGCATACCCTTTGGAAGCCACTGCCGCTGCGGTTTAAGGACTATATTGCCATGCCCAAAACTAATATGTATCAGTCGCTGCATACGACCGTGATCGGGACAGAGGGCCATCCCTTGGAAATTCAAATCAGGACGCAGGAGATGCACCGGATTTCCGAGTGCGGCATTGCCGCTCACTGGAAATACAAAGAGGGCAGTAAAGGGACCAGCAAAGATTTTGATGAAAAACTGTCCTGGCTGCGCCAACTGCTGGAATGGCAGCAGGATTTACGGGACCCACGAGAATTTATGGAGACTTTAAAGCTGGATGTTTTTGCCGATGAGGTGTTTGTGTTTTCGCCCAAAGGTGATGTCATTGATTTGCCGGCCGGATCGGTACCGATTGATTTTGCCTACAGGATCCACACCGATGTAGGGCATCGCTGTGTGGGCGCCAGAGTGAATGGCCGGATTGTGCCGTTGGAGTATACGTTGGCAAACGGCGACATTGTCGAGATTCTTACCAGCAAGCAAAGCAGCGGTCCCAGCCGGGATTGGCTCAATATAGTTGGCTCTTCCGATACGCGAAACAAGATAAGACAATGGTTTAAGAAGGAAAAACGGGAAGAAAATATCGTCAAGGGCCGGGAGCTGATCGAGAAGGAATGCAAAAAACTCGGTTATGACTGGAAAGAGGTTAGTAAAGGCGACCGGCTGAATGAAATCACCAAGAAGTTGAATATAGCGGGAAATGCCGACGATTTGTTTGCGGCACTGGGCTTTGGCGGTACCACATCTCACGCCGTCATGGCTAAATTCATAGAAATTTATAAAAAGGAATTGCGGGAAGCGGCGCCGCCCGATGTATCGAAGCTATTAGCCGATTTAAAGCCGAAAAACAATACGAAGAAAAAATCCAGCCACGGCATTTTGGTCGAAGGGGAAGGCGGTCTCATGGTGCGGTTGGCGCGCTGCTGCAATCCTGTCCCTGGTGATCCGATCTTTGGCTATATTACGCGAGGCCGTGGCGTATCCATCCATCGGGCCGACTGCACGAATATTTTAAGACATCCCGAGGAATATGCCCGGATGATTGAGGTTAGCTGGGATATCAATACCGATAGCGTTTATAAGGTGGCCATTGAGGTGCAGTGCGTCGACCGGGCCGGCATGTTGTCCGATATTCTCATGGTGATCGCCGAAAGCAAGACCAATGTCAGCTCGGTCAATGCAAGGCCGCAAAAAAATAAAACCTCGGTGATCACTTTAACGCTGGATATCAGCAATTTGAATCAACTGGAGCATATTATGACCAAAATCCGCCGGGTGAAAGATGTATACAGTGTGCATCGGGCGACGCTTAGTGTAGGAGGTACGGCATGAGGGCTGTAGTTCAGTTAACCGATAAGGCAAGCGTTGTGGTGAACGGTCAGACAAATTCCCAAATTGACCGGGGGTTGACTGTTCTACTGGGGGTTGAACAAGAGGATACCTTGCAGGATGTCCGGTATTTGGCGGAAAAAATTGTAAACCTGCGCATTTTTCCTGATCCGGAGGGGAAAATGAATTTGTCTCTCCTTGATATCAGGGGAGAATTACTGGTCGTTTCACAGTTTACCTTGTTGGGAGATTGCCGCAAGGGACGCAGGCCCAGCTTTTCAACGGCGGCACCGCCTGGTGAGGCCAATGAGTTGTACGAAGTCTTTGTAAAAATCTGTTCTTCCTTGGGAGTAAGGGTTGGCACCGGGCAGTTCCAGGCGGAAATGATTGTCACTTTGGCTAATCATGGACCGGTAACGTTGCTGTTGGACAGTAAGAGAACCTTTTAGGAGGGATTACATGGAAGTGATAGGAATCGAAGTAGGAGCACTGGGAACAAATTGTTATATTGTCTATTGTGAGAAAACAAGGCAGGCCATTGTGGTGGATCCCGGTGCCAACGCGACGGAAATATTGCAAACAGTACAAGAGCAAAGGCTTCAGGTAACGGTCATTGTGAATACCCACGGTCACGCTGATCATATCACGGCGAACGATAAAATCAGGGAGGCTACCCAAGCGCCTGTTTATATTCATGCCGACGATGCCGCCATGCTGACAAGTCCGCAACGCAACCTGTCTGTTTATATCGGCGCGCCGGTAATTTGTCAGGCGGCGGACCGGCTTTTGCAGGAAGAGGATTTAATTGCTGTCGGGGAGGGTACACTTAAGGTGCTTCATACTCCCGGACATACGCCCGGCGGTATCTGTCTGTTGGGCGATAAGTTTTTGCTCAGTGGCGATACCCTGTTTGCCGAATCGGTCGGACGGACTGATTTTCCCGGCGGGTCCAGCGAATTGCTGATTGCCGGAATACGGGAAAAACTGATGGTGCTGCCCGATGACATAAAGGTATTGCCGGGGCATGGGCCGGCTACCACCATTGGATGGGAGCGCCGGATGAATTCCTTCATCCGTATGTGAAACCTATGTTGACCAAGACGCAAACAGGTTATTTAAAACTGGTGGCTGCGGCCGTTATTATCTATCTGTTAAATGAAGTGAGCGCTATTTATTTACCTATTCTGCTGGCCATGGTGATATCTTTTGTTTTAAATCCCGTGGTGGATTTTTTCGTAGCTGTTCCCATCTGGCCTTTTCACCGGCATTTGCCCCGGGGCGTGGCAACCCTTTTATCATTTGTTTGTGCAGCTATACTGGTGACGATCATTGCAGTCTTTTTATTTACCCCTTTTATTATTGAGTTTTATAAATTCCTGGCTGATTTACCGTCGCTGATCTTCAAGTTGAAGATGATTTCGATAGAGTTTGAAAAAAATACACATAATGTGGAAATACCCGATAATATTCACAATATTATCGATCAAGTTTTGAATGGGGCCACAGCATACACGATTGATCTGGCCAAACGGATGCTGAATACGGCTTTTTCTGTTGCGTCGGGAGCAGTTGAACTGGTTGTTGTACCTGTGTTGACCTATTATTTCCTTAAAGACTGGCGGTTTTTAAAAGGGGATCTCCTGGCGGTATTTCCCGGTGAAACCAGGCATAAAGCGAAAGTCATTATCGACGAAATGGCGGAGGTGGTAAGTCAATACATTCGCGGTCAGATTCTGGTAAGTATTGTGATCGGTCTTATGGTATTTGCCGGCATGTACCTTATGGGTGTCCAATATCCCATGGTGCTGGGGCTGCTGGCGATGCTTACGGAAACCATTCCGATTGTCGGTCCGATTGTTGGCTCTTTGCCGGCCATTTTACTGGCTTACGCAACGGCGCCGGCACTGGCGCTTAAGGTGATTATTTTTTACCTGATGATCCATCAGCTTGAAAATCATGTGGTTGTACCCAAGATTATGGGACATTCGATTGCACTTCATCCTGTTATCATTATTATCAGTCTGCTGGTGGGGGGGAAATTATTTGGCATTGCAGGGATGATCCTGGCAGTGCCGGTAGCGGCGCTCTTGAGAGTACTTGTTAGACATTTATGGCATAGAGAAAGATAGGTGAAATGAAAAATGAGTATTACTATGGCCCAATTAAAAGAGATGTTTCGGGAAAGGCAGTATAAATTGACTTCACAGCGTCAAATTGTGTTGCAGGCTTTTCTTGATCATCAGGGAGAACACTTAAGCGCGGAGGATGTGCATAACATTTTGCGGGATCAGTCCTCGGAAATCGGCTTGGCTACCGTATACCGGACGTTGGAATTGCTAAGTGATTTATCGGTTTTGCAAAAGATGGACTTTGGTGATGGCCGCAGCCGTTATGAGATTAACGAAGACAGCACCAGCCACCATCATCATCATTTAATATGCCTGTCCTGCGGTAAGGTAAGGGAGTTTGAGGATGATTTGCTGGATGCACTGGAAAGTGCGGTAGCCCGGAAAAGCAATTTTGCGGTGGTGGATCACCAGCTTAAATTTTACGGCTATTGTCAGGAGTGCCAAAAGAAAAGTGAGACCTAGTACGTATTTCACCGGGGAGAATCAGGAGCTGTTTTTGCAGGATATCCGGGCCATTATGAACCTGTTTCAAATAGGTTCCGCTGAACTGCCGCTAGGCCGGACTGTTTGGCAACAGCTAGCGAAAGATAGCTTCTATATTGACAATTATACGGCAGAAGAAGCTAACGCAATCCGGGTCAGCACAACGGTTTTTGTACGGGAGTCCGGGTCAACGGTTTCTTTTGAACAAGCTCAGCATGCGGTTTCCTCGCCGGCGGAAGCGGCTAAGACGGCCCGCCGGCTGGTGCGCCTGAATTTGCTAGTGCTTATGCGGCGGATTACAGGCGAGAAAGGCGGCCCCTGGGGTATTCTGTCCGGGGTGCGGCCTGGTAAAATGGTCCGGAAATTACTGGAGCCCGGTTTGACACCGGAATCGGTGATTGATAAACTGATTGACGATTATGCCCTGGACCAAGATAAGGCTGAGTTGATTGTTGAGGTGGTCGGCCGTCAGAACCGGCTGCCTCAGTTTCGTCATAACGCCAGGCAAATCAGTGTGTATATCGGCATTCCTTATTGTCCGTCCCGCTGCCTGTATTGTTCGTTCCCTGGCTTTGCACTGCCTGCGGAAGCAGCGGTAGGGAGTTTTTTGACGGCGCTGGCAATGGATTTATGCGCTGCCAGGCAATTAATCAACCAATACGGACTGGAAATTCAAACGGTGTATATTGGCGGGGGAACGCCGACCAGCCTGCTCAATGAACAGTTCCGGCAGCTATTGGAAATGGTTAAATTCTTTCTGGGAGAAACCGTTCCTACGGAATATACCGTGGAAGCAGGCCGGCCGGACAGTTTGAATCAGGTCAAACTGGAACTATTGAAGCGGTATGGCGTGAACCGGGTAAGCCTGAATCCTCAGACTATGCAGGAAAAAACTTTAAAACTCATTGGACGAAAGCATACTGTTGAGGATATAATAAGTATGTTCCAAAAATTGCGCAGTATGGATGAGTTTTATATTAATATGGATATTATCGCCGGCTTGCCGGGGGAAACGGAAGCGGATATGCAGGATACCGTTACCCGTATTGCGGCGTTACACCCGGATAATGTAACGGTACACACTTTAGCTTTGAAAAAAGGATCTAGGCTTAAAATGTCGCTGGAGGAATGCAGTGAGTTACTGCCGGGACGCCAAACGACGGAAAACATGTTGGCCATTGCCAGACAAGCCATGGCTGAATTAAACATGCATCCCTACTATCTATACCGGCAGAAATATATGTCCGGTAATTTAGAAAATGTTGGCTATGCAAAAGCGGGAACAGAATGTATCTATAATGTCCAGATTATGGAGGAAAACCAGACAATCCTTGGCATTGGCCCGGCAGCAACGACCAAAGCGGTGCAGCCCCTTACCGGCCAAATTAAAAATTGCTATCATCCCAAGGATGTCCATACATATATGAAAAATCTTACAACCTATCTTGCGGAAAGAAATGCGGTTATCGCAGGGGTGTTTGAATAACGAGGAGGAATTTTTTACATGTTGACAACAGGTCCGCGCGGTACAAAAGATATTTTGCCGGATTCCAGCGGGTATTGGCAATATATCGAAAAAACAGCGCGTGATGTATGCCGTTCTTTTGCGTATCAGGAAATCCGTACGCCGGTTTTTGAGCATACGGAGCTTTTTCTTCGCGGTATTGGTGAAACTACGGATATCGTGGAAAAGGAAATGTACACCTTTACCGACCGGGGGGGACGAAGCCTGACCTTGCGTCCCGAGAATACGGCGGCAACAGTCCGTTCCTTTCTGGAGAACAAGCTGTATGCCGGACCCTTGCCGGCTAAGTTGTTTTATATGGGACCTATGTTCCGGTATGACCGACCGCAGGCAGGGCGTTACCGCCAGTTTCATCAGTTTGGCATAGAGGCTTTGGGGGCCAAAGGGCCAGCGGTGGATGCGGAAATTATCATCTTGGCCGTAACCTTCTTTCAACGGCTGGGCCTTAATGATTTAAAACTGTATATTAACTCGGTAGGTTGTCCGGAATGCCGTCCTGTCTACCGTAGAAGACTGCAGGACTTTTTAGCGGATAAATTGCCGGAATTGTGTTCCGACTGTCAGTCGCGGTTTGACCGTAACCCGATGCGAATACTGGATTGCAAGAAGGAGACCTGCACTAAGCTGTCGGCCGGTGCGCCGGAAGTGATTGATTGCCTATGCGACGAATGCCGGGACCACTTTTCTCAGTTAAAAGTGCTGCTTACCGCAGCCGGTATTGATTATCAATTAAATCCGAGACTGGTGCGGGGTCTTGACTATTATACAAAAACCGCCTTTGAGATTCAGTATGCGCCGCTGGGAGCACAGAGCGCCGTATGCGGCGGTGGCCGTTATGACGGTCTGGTTGCCGAGTGCGGCGGACAGCCGACGCCGGGCATTGGCCTGGCTATTGGCCTGGAACGGGTTATGCTGGCCTTGGAAAAGCAAAACCTATTGCCGGCTACTACCGGCGATATCGATGTTTTTGTAGCACCCATGGGTAAAGACATGCAAAGTTATGCCTTCCGCCTGTTGTGCGATTTGCGGCAGGCCGGTCTCTATGCCGATATGGACTATATGGACAGAAGCATCAAGGCGCAACTGAAACATGCTAATAAGTATCCGGCCCGATATGTTGCGATTGTTGGCGAAACAGAAATGGCTGATGGCAAGGTAATGTTAAAAAATATGCACAGCGGCGAGCAGGAACTGGTTGCTGTGGCTGACGTTACAGGCAAGATTCAAAGAGAGACGGAGGAATAATGAAATGGATACGATGGTAGGATTGAAAAGGACTCATTCCTGTAATGATTTAAATAAGGCGATGAATGGCGAAGCGGTTGTATTGTGCGGCTGGGTTGCCCGCCGGCGTGACCATGGCGGTTTAATTTTCATTGATTTAAGAGACCGCTCCGGCATTGTGCAAATTGTGTTCTCTTCGGATGCATATGCCGATATTTTCAAAAAGGCGGAAACGGTACGCAGCGAATACGTACTTTGCGTAAAGGGGAAAGTGGGCCTGCGGTCGCCGGAAACAGTTAACGCCAACGTGGCTACCGGTGAAATCGAGATATATGGCGAGGAACTGCGGATTTTAAATGCCGCTAAGACACCTCCGTTTTATATCCAGGACAATGTGGATGTCGATGAGTTATTGCGCCTCAAGTACCGGTATTTGGACTTGCGCCGTCCGGAAATGCAGCGTAACTTGATGCTCCGTCATCATGTCACCAAAGCTATGCGCGATTTTTTCGATCATAATGGTTTTGTCGAAATTGAAACACCAATGCTGATGAAAAGCTCGCCGGAAGGTGCCCGCGACTATTTGGTGCCCAGCCGGGTGAATCCTGGAAAGTTTTTTGCCTTGCCGCAGTCTCCGCAGATTTTTAAACAAATTTTGATGGTGGCCGGTATGGAGCGGTATTTTCAGATTGTCCGCTGCTTCCGTGACGAAGATTTGCGGGCTGACCGGCAGCCTGAATTTACCCAGTTGGATATTGAAATGTCCTTCCTGGACCGCGAGGAAATTCTTGTCATGATGGAAAACATGATTGCTTATCTGTTCAAGGAAACCATGAAGATGGACATCCCGACACCCTTTTTGCGATTGAGCTATGAAGATGCGATGGCCCGGTATGGTTCCGATAAACCGGATCTCCGGTTCGGCATGGAACTGATGGATATTTCCGACGCGGTACGCGGTTCGGACTTCAAAGTGTTTGAGACCGTCCTGGCTAACGGCGGTCAGGTAAAGGCAATCAATGTTAAAGGTTATTCCCAAATACCTAGACGTGAATTGGACGGTCTGGTTGAATATGTGAATATCTATGGCGCCAAAGGGCTGGCCTGGATTTGTTACACGGCGGAAGGAATTAAATCTCCGATCACCAAGTTCTTTAGTGAAGAAAAAGTCCAGCACATATTGTCTGCCACCAACGCTCAGGAAGGTGATTTGCTTCTGATTATTGCCGATAAACCGGCAGTAGTAGCCGCCGCTTTGGGCCAACTGCGGCTGGAAATGGCGCGGCGGCTTAATTTGATTGATTCCGATGCCTTGTCGTTCCTGTGGGTTGTCGATTTCCCCATGTTTGAGTATGATGAGGAAGAAAAACGCTGGACGGCTATGCATCACCCGTTTACCGCTCCCCGCGATGAGGATGCTGCACTGATCGACACCAATCCGGGGCAGATGAAAGCAAAAGCCTATGATATGATTTTGAACGGCACCGAAATTGGCGGCGGCAGTATCCGGATTTACAACCGCGATTTACAAGAAAAGGTGTTTAAAGCAATCGGATTGAGCAAGGAAGAAGCTATGGAAAAATTCGGTTACCTGCTGGAAGCCTTTGAATATGGTACGCCTCCTCATGGCGGTATCGCTTTTGGTTTGGACCGGATGATCATGTTGATGGCCAAGCGTTCTTCGATCCGTGATGTCATTGCCTTCCCCAAAACGCAAAGCGCCACCGACGTAATGACTCAGGCGCCTTCGGAGGTATCGCCGGCGCAGCTTAAGGAACTGTCGATTAAGACGGATATTGTACTTAAAAAGCCGGCCGGCAAATAAATTGAGACTTGTTTCAGGGGTGTTTTGACACCCCCTGAAGCTTAGTCGGAAGTATCCAGGAAGATCGTCGCTCGACTGTGCCTATGAGGGGCATAACTCCCACTTGCATAGGTCAGCGTCTTGGCGCCGCCTAGCTATCGGATAATTGCCTGGAATAATGTTCCACGACAGAAAACTTGCAATTGGCGAAATTTTTTGATAATATAAAAGCATAAACATTGCCCTTCTCACCCTGCTATGTACGTGGGTGCCAATGTTTTGAGCCAACACCGTAAATAAGGGAACCTGACTCTGTTTATCGCATGCATGCCTTTCGCGAGGACACATAAAGTAAGCAGGAGGGTGCCCACCTGCTTAGGGCAGGTTCAAAACAGCGGCGATATACGGCATGGTGGGGAAGAAGGCAAGAAAAAGCAACCTAAGCGTCGGTAAGAGGCTTAGGTTTTTTCTATTTGACAGGATAAATAACGATATGAAGAGAATGTTAACTTATATAAGAGATGCTCTTGCCTATGCCCGGAGCTGGCCGGAAAAACAGCGCGGGATACGGTGAGAGTGCGGGAGCAAGGGAAGAAAGGAGTACAACCGGAAATGGATTTGTTTTCATATAGCCTGCAGCAGGAACCGCGGAAGAATGAACCGTTGGCCGCGCGTATGCGGCCGCGCAGCCTGGAGGAGTTTGTCGGACAGGAAAAGGTGGTCGGTCACGGGAGTTTCCTACGAAAAATGATCGAATCCGATAATATTCCTTCGATGATTTTATTCGGTCCACCTGGTACGGGAAAAACAACACTGGCCAATGTCATTGCCAATCAGACAGGCAGCCATTACGAGCAGTTAAATGCCGTGGCGGCGGGGATTGCCGATGTCCGTAAAGTAACGGAGGGGGCTAAAGACCGCCTTATTTTGCATAGGCAGCGCACGTTACTGTTTATTGACGAAATCCACCGGTTTAATAAGGGCCAGCAGGATGTGCTGCTGCCTTTTGTGGAGGATGGACGGGTTATTTTGATCGGTGCGACAACCGAGAATCCCTATTTCGAAGTGAATTCGCCTCTCTTATCCCGCATGCGGGTGGTACGGTTACAGCCTCTTAATAAAGAAGCTGTTCTGCGGATTATCAGGCAGGCAACGGCTGATGCAGAGCGGGGACTGGGCCATCTGGCAATCGAATATGACGAACTGGCCCTGGCGACGATAGCCGATATTGCCGGCGGTGATGCCCGGGTGGCTCTGAATATATTGGAGCAAGCCGTCGGATTATTGGAAGTGTCGCAAGAAAAGCGGTTGACTGCGGATTTTGTACATGCCGTGGCCGGTGAAAAAATTCAAATATACGATAAAAATGGCGATAACCATTATGATGTAGCTTCGGCGCTGATTAAAAGCATGCGCGGCTCCGATCCCGATGCGGCGCTGCATTATCTGGCCCGCATGCTGGCCGCTGGTGAGGATGTAAAATTTATTGCCCGCAGAATTGTGATCTGTGCCGCAGAGGACGTCGGCAATGCCGATCCTCAGGCGCTTAGTCTGGCGATGGCAGCGGCGCAGGCTGTGCAGTTTATTGGCATGCCGGAGGCGCGGATTCCATTGGCACAGGCTGTCACCTATATTGCGGCGGCACCTAAGAGCAACGCGGCGTATTTGGGCATTAACGATGCCTTGCAGGATGTAAGGCAAAAAGATTGCGGCACCGTGCCGCTGCATCTGCGTGACAGCAGCTATAAAGGAGCTAAAGCTTTCGGCCACGGAAAAGAGTACCGCTACCCGCACGATTATCCGGGGCATTATATTGAACAGCAGTATTTACCCGATGCGTTAGCAGGAACTGTTTATTACCGGCCCGGTGACCAGGGCTATGAAGCGGTTGTTCAGGAGCGACTTGCTATTCGGCGAAATCACGATAAGAACAAGGGCAAAGAAAAGGGGTAGCCCGCTATAGTAAGCTGGCTACCCTTTTTTACTGTAAGAGGTTTATCTTTTGGTTGTTTTTTTTGGTTCCTCAATAGGTGTCCCATATTTGCCTACCCAGATAAACAGGCCGACTCCAACCAAAATCACTGCCAAACTGGTAAGCTGTGCCGATTTTAACCCCAGCAGTAAGGTACCGTAATCACCGCGCAGATATTCCAGGAAAAAACGGGCGGTGGAATAAAGCACCGCATACAGGATAAATACCTGGCCCTTGGCGTGATTGGTCGTACGGAAAAGCAGCAGCAGCACGAAGATCACCATGTCCAACTGACTTTCCCATATTTCGGCCGGCCATAGGGGCTGTGCTCCATATACCTGATGGGCCAGTGTGGTAGAAGGGTAGAGAATGCCAAAGTTGCCGCCTGTGGGATGTCCGAAGGCATCGCCGTTTAACAGATTGGCGGCCCGGCCCAGCGCCTGACCGAGGATAATGGCCGGAGCGGCGACAATGTCGGCAAAAGCCCAGGTATCAATCTGATGCCGCTTGGTATAAAGGTACCCGACTATGGCACCTAGAAAAACGCCGCCTTGGATAGCCATGCCTCCTTGCCAGACAAATGGAATTTCCAGCAAATGATTGTGATAGTAACCCCAGTCAAAGAAAAATACATCCCATAAGCGGGCGCCGACAATGCCGGCGATGCCGCAGTAAATTCCCATATCAGGGACGTGCTGATGCCAACGTCCGTCCTGTTTGGCAAAATAGTAAGCTGTGCCTGTTGCCAATATGATGCTAAGGCTCAGGATCAGACCATAGGCCCGGATGGGAAAGTCGCCGATAAAAAACAAATACTGGTGCATAGAATCCTCCTTGTTAATGCAGACAGGGGTGGCACAGACGTGACCTGTACAACAAAATCTGTATTCATTATAGGCGATTTGTCTGTAATGTGCAATTATTTGCCAATTGCTGCTCAGGACCAGCCGGACGGAAGGGAATCACATAGACAAAAGAAAAAAGAAATGCTATTCTTTAATCATTCGAGTAAGAATAGCATTTCAGGAGAACATCATGACAGAAAAAGATACGCAGGCCAAACTGATTGAGTCTGCCACGTCCTTATTTGCCCAAAGGGGTTATGCCGCCGTATCGATCAGGGAGCTGGCTGATGCCGCTCAGGTAAACAGTGCGCTCATATCCTATCATTTTGGCAGTAAGGAAGGCTTGTACCTGGCCGTTTTGGAAAATCAGTTCCGGCCGATTACCGGTCTGCTGCAGCAAGCCGCAAAAACGGCGATGAGCCCGGAAGAGCGGATTGTATACTACGCTAAAGGCGTGTATGAAATACACAAAAGCAGGCCTTTTCTGATCCGCTTTTTACACAGTGAACTGACGAATCCCACAGCCGGGCTGGAAAGTGTCGTAAAACGCTATATTGGACAAATTTATCCCTTTTTATATCAGGCCTTTGCCGAAGGAGTGGCGTCCCGTCAGTTTAATGCCGCGTTGAATCCAGGCTATGCAGTACTATCACTGGTGGGAATTATGAATTTCTACTTTATTGCCAAACCGATAGCCCGGGAATTTTTGACAGTTGACAATGAGCATGATAAGAAATATCTGCTGCAGGCTGTGCAAATCTATTTACATGGCATCAAGGATAACAACTATAACTCCTGAGACCATTTTTCCAATTGCAGCAACAGCTCGCCGCGGGTGGAATCAACCTCGGCGCCTCGCCATTCCTGCCCTGTTTCGCTGTCGAACCAGACATCCTTACTGGTAAAAGCGGCTGTGGGAATCAGTTTTTCCCTGGCGGCATTCAATATGCCGTCCAGCATGCTTTGTTTGATGGTTTTACGGGCAAGCCGGTTGCCGGTCTTTTCCGTTGTTTGTACGTCAATACCGTCGGCGGTGGCCCGCAATTCGATCAGGCTCAGCAATTTTCCCTGCTGGCCGGCAGTATGAATGGCCTGCTTGGCGGCGTCGGCAGCTGCCTGCCGGGTAATATCATCATCATGGACGGTGATCCTTACATTGCCAATGATCAGTTTATACATGATAAGCCTCCTTAAACATAGCTGGATGGTTAAATTTATGAACTGTCGTTATTAAATATGAATATATAAAGAAGACTAATTTTGGGGGATAAGTTAAGAACCTGTAGTCAAATATTAGAAACACTGTGTCGGCGACGATTTTTTTGCTATACTTCATTAATTTTTCCGGTCATAACCCATTATGTCCACGAAAAATTACCTTGTCTGGTGAAAAAATCGCTCGCCGCTCCAGTATTTCCATGATTAAATACAGGTTCTAAAATTTGACTTTATATAAGAACTACTATATAATGTAATCTGATAATCCGTGGATGCAGAGTAGTAAGTGAGATGACCGGTACAGAAAGTTGGCGGACGATGCAAGCCAAACCGGGAAGGCGCCGAACTCGCTGCAGAGGAGCAGCCGTGAAATGTAATGGCTGACGCAGGATCGGCGTTAGTGATCTAGGAGAGGACGGCAATTCGCCGTCAATCAGGGTGGTATCGCGGGAATGTCTCGTCCCTGGCTTTTATAGCCAGGGACGTTTTTGATTCTTGGGCACCAAAGGGATTGTTTTATACATTAGGGAGGTTATTAAGTAATGGACGAAAAATATCTTCCGTCTGACATTGAAGCAAAGTGGCAAAAAGAATGGCTGGCAACGGATGCATTCAGTACGGAAATCAACCGTCAGCGGCCGGAATATTATGTTTTGGAAATGTTTCCGTATCCTTCGGGAAATTTACATATGGGACATGTACGCAATTACTCCATTGGCGATGTGGTGGCCCGGTTTAAGGTGATGCAAGGCTATAACGTGCTGCATCCCATGGGGTGGGATGCCTTTGGCATGCCGGCGGAAAATGCGGCGATCAAGCATGGCGTACAGCCTTCAAAGTGGACTTGGGACAATATTGCCAACATGCGGCGCCAACAGCAGGAACTGGGGCTTTCCTACGACTGGAACCGTGAGGTGGCCACCTGTCACCCGGAATATTATCGCTGGACCCAGTGGTTATTTCTGTTGTTTTACAAGCGTGGCCTGGCGTATAAGAAAAAGGCAACGGTTAACTGGTGTAACGACTGCAATACCGTGCTGGCCAACGAACAGGTCATTGACGGGCATTGCTGGCGTTGCGATGCCGTTGTGGTCAAGAAAGAACTGGAACAGTGGTTCCTTAAAATAACCGATTATGCCGACCGGCTGCTGGAGGATTTGAAGGACCTTAAAGGCTGGCCAGAGCGGGTCAAAACGATGCAGGATAACTGGATCGGCCGCAGTGAAGGGGCTGAATTCAGTTTCTCTGTACCTGAATATGAGGAAAAAATTGCTGTCTATACAACGCGGCAGGATACGGTTTTCGGTGTATCCTATTTGGTGTTGGCGCCGGAACATCCCCTGGTAGATAAGTTTATCACCGGCAAACCGAACGAGGCGGCTATTCGTGATTTTATCAAACGGGTGTGTAATCTAAGTGAAATTAGCCGTACTTCCAGTGAGATGGAAAAAGAAGGAATGTTTACCGGTGTTTATGCCGTCAATCCGTTCAATGGTGCTCAGGTACCGATCTGGATTGCCAATTATGTATTGGTCGAATACGGTACCGGTGCGGTTATGGGCGTACCAGCCCATGATGAACGGGACTGGCAGTTTGCCACCAAATACAGTTTGGAAAAACGTCTGGTTATTCAGCCGCAGGGCCAGGAGCTAAGTATTGAAACCATGGCAGGTGCTTACGATGGCACCGGTATCATGGTTGATTCCGGGCAGTTTACCGGTCTGGATAATGAACAAGGCAAGACGGAAATCGCCAAATGGCTGGAAGTACATGGCCTGGGGAAAAAGCGGGTGAATTACCGCTTGCGCGACTGGTTGATTTCCCGTCAAAGATACTGGGGCGCGCCGATTCCGATTATTTATTGCCCGCAGTGCGGTGTTGTACCGGTACCGGAAAAAGACTTACCAGTCATGCTGCCCGACGAGGTCCGGTTTGATACAGGATCGGTGTCGCCGCTGGCTACCACCGAGTCTTTTGTACATTGTTCCTGCCCGGTATGCGGCGGTGAGGCCAGACGTGAAACCGATACGATGGATACCTTTATTTGTTCCTCCTGGTATTACATGCGTTATACCGATCCGCGCAATACTACGACGCCTTTTGACTCGTCTAAGGTGAATTATTGGATGCCTGTTGATCAGTATATCGGCGGCATTGAACATGCCATTTTGCATTTGCTTTATTCCCGCTTCTTTACCAAAGTACTGAAAGATGCCGGACTTACCAATTTCGATGAGCCGTTTAAAAATTTACTGACTCAGGGCATGGTTATTAAAGACGGTGCCAAAATGTCAAAATCCAAGGGCAACGTGGTTTCGCCGGAGGAAATTATCAGCAAGTACGGTGCCGATACGGCCCGCCTGTTCATCTTGTTTGCGGCTCCGCCGGAACGCGATCTGGAATGGAGCGAGCAAGGTGTGGAAGGAGCCTACCGATTCCTCGGACGCTTCTGGCGCATTATCCATTATTATCATTCCTTCCTTACCGCAGAGGTAGCGGAAGTGGCTGCTTCGTCCTTGTCCAAGGAAGAGCAGCATGTAAGACGGATTTTGCATTTAACCATCAAAAAGGTAACGGAGGATGTGGGGGAACGTTTCACTTTCAATACTGCTATCAGTGCCATCATGGAACTGGTTAATGCCATGTATGTATTGAAAGATCAGAATGTTGCCGTCCAACCGGCTTTTGCCCGGGAATTGGTCACCGCCCTGGTTCGATTGCTGGCTCCTTTCGCACCGCACATTACAGAAGAATTATGGCATGCCATTGCCGGCAGCGAGGCCGGCAGCGTTCACAAAGAAAGCTGGCCTGCCTTTGATCCGGAAGCGGTTAAACTGGATGAGGTGGAAATTGTTTTACAGGTTAACGGAAAAGTAAGAGATAAAATTGTTGTTCCCGTAGGTCTTGACAATAAAGCACTGCAGGATAAAGCTTTAGAACAGCAAAAAGTTCAGGAATTCATTGAAGGCAAGCAAGTTGTAAAAGTAATATGCGTGCCGCAAAAGCTAGTCAATATTGTAGTAAAATAAATGGAGGCTCCTTCCAGAGCGGATTGGTACTCCCTTAAGCTTAGGCGAAATTATCCAGGAGCTTAGCCACCGGATAAAAAATACAGCCGTTCTACCTGCTGGTAGGACGGCTGCTTTTTTTGGTGCATTTGGAGGATTTTGGATATATTTGGCGAATTCGATGAATCAGATATTCTTTTGCGGAGGGGAACGGATGGATGTTCACCAGAGAACGGATTATCGTAATTATGCTTGTTGCGGTCATTTTGTTAACAGCCAGCTTCTACAGTTTCTGGCAAAAGCAGGCGGCTAGCGAGCGGATTTCCGTCCAGTCGGAGGAACAGCGAAAAAGCGGCGATGCGGTAAATCCGACTAAGGCCGATACGGCTAAAACGGTGGAGGACTGTGTTGTTTATATCAGCGGTGCGGTTAATCGGCCGGGAGTATTCCACGTACCGGTTAACAGCCGGGTGGTGGATGTGGTGCAGGTGGCTGGTGGATTAACGGCAGCCGCTGATCAGATCAAAATTAACCTGGCGGAAAAAATCAGGGACGGAATGCATATCCATGTGCCGGACAAAAACAGTACTGTAGTCGCCGGTAGTGGCGGAACGGTAATATCTAGCAGTGATGGGCAGGAAAAAGTAAATATTAACAGCGCAGGCAAAGAAGAACTGGATAAACTTCCCGGAATCGGCCCCGCCATGGCGGAACGGATTGTGGAATACCGGGAAACGGCAGGGATGTTTAAGGATGTTGCCGATTTGAAAAATGTCCCCGGTATCGGTGAAGCCAAATTTAAACGGCTGGCCGATAAAATAACTATTTAATTGGTGCATGCCGATGTCTGTGATAGTAAATAATTTTCTAGTGGTACTGGCCGCAGCTTTTACGGCCGGCATTTGGTGGGCCGGTTTATGCGCGGTTTATTTGCCGTTGCTTTATTGCCTGGGGCTGATTGCGGCGGGAGCTGTGTTTTGCTTTGCCCGGCAGTGCGATAAGGCGGGCTGGCTGGTTTGTGCTCTGACTGCGCTCTTTTTTTTCGCCGGTGCTATCCGCTATCTGCAGGCAGTCAGTATCCCCGCCAGTGATGTCAGCCTGTTCGCCGGTCAGGATGTAATTTTCAGGGGGCAGGTTGTTGAAAAGCAGGAGCTTGCGGCGAGCGGGGAAGCAACTAAGTTCAGATATATAGTGGAAGCCTGGGAACTGACGGAACCGGGTAACGAAAAAAAACGTATAATGCCGCTAACCGGCAAGGTCAGTTTGAGTGTTTCAGCGAACAAAGTACCGGTGGCGATTGACTATGGTGACAGGATTAGTGTTGCGGGGACGATTGTCGAGCTTCATGGGTATAATAATCCCGGTTCGATCAACACCGTGGCCGCTTTGCAACGGGAGGGGATCAGGGCGCGCTTGCTGCCGGCCGGTCCCTTAACACTTATTGAGCCGGACGGAGGGGGCACTTCCTGGCAGGGCTGGCGGGATAAATGGCGCCGTCAGGTTGTTGTCGCTATGGAAAAGGTTATGCCTGCCCCGGAAGCGGCTATTCTGTCCGGTATGATCTTCGGGGGCTATCAGGGAATCAGCCGGGAGGTTATCGCCGATTTTCAGACAACCGGACTGATTCATATTTTATCGGTATCGGGAACCCATGTCGCATTGGTTGGCGTGGCGATGCTCTGGCTGGGGAGGCGATTTAAACTCCGGACGGGCTTAATCGCCGTCATTACGGCCATTGCGGTTACCGGGTATGCTGTTATCGCCGGCTTGACTGCGCCGGTACTGCGTTCATTGATTATGGGACTGACCGGCTTGGCGGCTGTCATCTGGAAACGGGAAAAGGATGTAGCCGCCGCTTTTGGACTGTCCCTGCTGCTTATGCTGGCCCTGCAGCCGGAACTGATCTATGATATTAGCTTTCAGCTTTCTTTTGCTTGCACAGCCGGGCTTATTTTGTTTTATGCCAAGACAGTGGATTGGCTACGACGCTTGCCCAAACGGCCAGCGCAGGTTATTGCCGCGACTTTTGCCGTTCAACTGGCAGCGCTGCCTTTGACAGCCTGGTATTTCAGCAATTACTCCCTTAGTTCCTTTACCGCTAATTTTATTATTGTGCCAGTGATGGAGGGCCTTGTTATAGCGGGGTTAGCTGGTGTATTGCTTGTGGGCTGGGTTCCGGCGCTTGCCGGAGTTATCTTTGCAGGCTGCAGCCTTTGCCTGGGTGCGGTGCTTCAGGCTACAGCCTGGCTGGCGGCACTTCCCGGCGCCAGCATTTATTTTCCTCCCATGAATTGGGCCGTTTGTGTAGTCTACTATCTGCTTTTATTTTGGTTATATGGTTACTTTCCCCAACCAGTTATGTTACCATTAGAGATATGGCGGCGATGGCCGGGCCGGGTTCAGGCCCTCAGCCTTGTGGCGGCAATGGTTTGGGCTGTTTATCTGGTTTACCCCAGACCGGTGATTATTCATTTTATTGATGTTGGTCAAGGCGATGCTGCTGTGATTACAACACCTCATGGCCGGGCAGTGATGGTGGATACGGGCGGGTCTATGGGCAGTACTTCTTTCGACCTGGGCGAGCAGGTTGTTTATCCATACCTGAGACATTACGGGATAACGGAACTGGATTATCTTTTTTTGACACATGGACATCAGGATCATGCCGGCGGAGCGGCTGCTATATTGAATCATATTCCGGTCAAATGTGTATTAATGGCCCGGGAGGCGGAGTATACGCAGGCAGAGCAGGCAGTGTTATATCATAGAAACAGGCAAGCCGTAATTCCGCAATATCAAGGGCAACGGATTGAACTGGATGGAGTGACCTTTACGGTAGTGCATGCTCCTGTGGGCGGCCGGAGTGCCAGCGCGGGAAATGAAACGTCCACGGTCATACGGGTGACGTTCGGTGACCAGAGCATCCTGTTTACCGGTGATTTAGAATCTCCCGGCGAAGCGGAAATACTGGCTGAAAACCTGCCGATTAAAAGTAATTTGCTGAAAGTGGGGCATCATGGCTCGCGCACGTCATCTACGGCCGCCTTTTTGCAGGCTGTGGCGCCGCAGGTTGCCGTAATATCCGTCGGTTATCACAATTCTTTCGGCCATCCTCATGCGGAAACGCTGACGCGGCTGGCTGCAGGTAAGACCAGGGTATATCGTACCGACCGGTCCGGTGCCATACAGGTTGTTACTGATGGACAAACGATGACGGTTAATCCCTACCTTTATGATAAATAAGGAGTCGAGGACAACTATGAACTATAGTCAACTGGAAGAGCGGATCAGGCAGGGGGAGGTAAGCCCTGTATATCTGTTATACGGTGAGGAGCATTATATTATCCAGCAACTGGAGCACACTATTATTGACCAATTGCTGGCGCCGGATGAACGGGATTGCAATTTGACTGTGCTGGATGGCGATCCTAAACCGGAGGAACTGATTGGTCTCTTGGAAACAGTACCGTTCCTGGGAGGAAGGCAGGTTATTGTCATCCACAATACGGCTTTTTTCCGGGCGGCAAAGCAGGACAATGCCGAGGTGGACGAATCGGGAAAAGGCGATAAGAGCAGTGGGCGGCTGCTGAAGGTGCTCGCCGATATGCCGGAATATACTTGTCTTGTCTTAACGACAACCGAGAAGGTGGATAAGCGAAGGAAGCTGTTTAAACAGATTGAAAAATACGGGATTGCTTTTGAAGCTATTTCCTTTAAACCCTGGGATAGCAAAAATATTTCCCAATGGATACAGGCGCAGCTTGGTAAAAGACAAAAAAAAATAGCTGCCAATGCGATGGAAGCCACGTTAGCCATGGTGGGGAGCATGCCACGAGTTTCTTTGGTTTTTTTGGAGGCGGAGCTGGAAAAGCTGTCGCTTTACACCGGAAACCGGACAATGATTACGCTTCAGGATTTGGAAGCGGTGCTGGCGTCCGTTCCTGAACTGTCAGCTTTTGCCCTGCTGGAGGCAATCGGCCAAAAGCAGGTTACCAAGGCCTTGACGTTACTGGGCAGACAGCTAGCTTCCGGTGAGCATCCGGCTAAGTTGATCGGCCTGCTGGCCCGGGAGATACGCCTCTTCTGGCGAATCAAGGAAATGGTTGCAGCCGGGTTGCCTGTCCGTGAAATAGGGAGCAGGACCGGACTCGTCAATTATATTTGTGAAAAAAAGATAAAACAAAGTCAGCATTTCGGCATCGCGCAATTACGCCAGGCGCTGCTATCGCTTGCCCAGGCCGACACCGATTTTAAATCAAGTTTAGTTAATGAGGCCGTGCTGGAAGAAATCGTCATTCGCCTATGCTATTAAAACTATGTTGTTAAAATAAAACAAAAAAACCCTGTCCATCTTGAATGGATAGGGTTTTTATAACTTATTGAGCCATAGCGTTGACTTTGCGGGCTAAGCGGGATTTTTTACGGGCTGCTGCATTTTTATGGATAACGCCTTTGGAAACAGCTTTATCAATAGTGCTGCTAGCATTGGTCAGGAAGGCTTTCGCCTCATCCGCTTTGCCGGTATGTACAGCTTCAGCTACTTTGCGGAAAGCGCTTTTTACAGTGGATTTAGCTGCAAAGTTTTTTGCGCGTCTTTCGGCATCAGTTTTTACACTACGTTCAGATGATTTAATATTTGGCAAGTGTTTCACCTCCTTTGACCATTTTACCTCCAATATTCTAGCATGAATTATCAGTAAAAGCAAGTGAGAATTCTGCGGTATAGGAAAATATGTTCCAGCTCATAATAGGGATAATTGTTGTTGGTTGAGAAAAACAAAGCTTAGGAGTGATTAATAGATGGCATACGGACACCGGAATTTGCGAACCGATTTGGCTTTGGAAGCGCAGGAAATGCTGACGGAAGAGGTGGAAGAGAAAATTCCCGGTTTGACAGTGAAGACAGCCAATGACGAGGATGTGGTTATTACCCGTGTGACGATCAGTACGCCGCAGGCGGCTCAGATGATGGGCAAGGTTGAAGGCGAATATGTTACGGTGGAAGCGCAGGGCTTGCGTTATAAAAACACGTTGCTGCAAGAAAAGGTTATGCAAATGTTGGCTAAAGAACTTGCTGCGTTGCTGCCGTTGCCGCAAAATGCCACAGTTCTGGTGGTTGGTCTGGGAAACTGGCAAATTACACCGGATGCCCTGGGACCAAGAGCAGTAGAAAAGATTGTCGTCACCCGGCATTTGCAGGATATGCTATCGCCTGAGCTGAAAGGCGGCGTCCGTTCCGTTTGCGCGATCGCACCGGGCGTATTAGGGGTTACCGGTATGGAGACGGCGGAAATTGTCCACGGCATTGTCAGCCGAATCAAACCGGATGCGGTTATTGCGATTGATGCGCTGGCTGCTGCCGCCAGCCACCGCGTGGTTACTACGGTGCAGCTTTCTAATACGGGCATCCATCCTGGTTCGGGCGTAGGCAATAAGCGGTTTGGCTTAACCCAAGAGTCCCTGCAGGTGCCGGTGATCGCCATAGGTGTGCCAACCGTTGTTCACGCCTCCACCATAGCCATGGATACTATTAATGCCATGCAGGAACAAGCGGCCTTTGCCAGATATTTAAAGAGTATGGAACGGCTTTCCGAGGCCGACCGTCATACCATCATAAAGCAGGTATTACCTAATTCACTAGGCGATCTTATGGTTACGCCGAAGGAAGTAGACCGACAGATTGCCGATATTTCCGCGGTAGTGGCCGGGGGAATTAACCAGGCCATGCATCCGAATATTGATTACGCCAATATTCACCGTTACTTGCATTAACTGCCATTATTAAGAATTCGTTGGTGTAATAAGCCTGTCGCTTTGGCGAGAGATTTTTCATCGGGTAAGAAAATAAAAATGCAAAAATAGTTGGGATGCTTCGAGGTTTTGCTGACGCAGTCAAGTGAAAAAAGATTTGTCAGAAAGCGTGGTGTGAATTAAATTTAGTGTTTTTCTTAAGTCATATTGAATAGCTGCCGGGCATATATATAGGACGTGCTGATAGTTAAGGCTGTACGGCACTCTTGTAATGATTGATGACAACCATAGAAAAACCAGGTAACTTCCAGGTAATCCCTAAGTTGCCGATAGGAGGCAATGATGTTATCAAGGCGGCAGCGGCATCGTACGACGAATAAGCGGCAAATGAAAAAGTCCTATTTTTTGGTCGGCGCAATTATTTTGTTATTGTGTACGTTGGCAGTAGTACAGGCTTTCACCCAGGATACGGCTGTACCTGTAGCAGTAAACAAACTCTATCCTATCGAGCAGGAGACATTTACCACCTGGCCGCAATGGCAGGAAATCTTGTTTTACGGTGTGCCGGGCCTGGAATTGGTGGCAAAGCAACAAAACGGAACAAGTCAGTTTACCCCGGCCAGCCTATTGTCTAACTTTTTCCTGATGTTGACGTCGGTTGATCTACGCGATATGCGTTCGGTGATCAATTCGGAAATACCTGTCGTGGCAAGCGTTAGAAGTTCAAAACCGGCGGTTGGCGGGGAGCGTGTGGCGCTCTTTCCCAAGGCCTCAGGGAAGACAGAACTGGACAAAAGCAAGCCTTTAGTGGGTATATACCATACTCACACGGCGGAGTCCTATATCCCTACCTCGGGAGTGGACCATAAGCCGGGCGGGCAGACCGGCGATATTATCCAGGTAGGACAGGCATTAGTCAAGCAAATGGAAAAATACAATATTGCCGCTGTCCAAAGCACTACTGTTCATGATTATCCCAGTTTTATGAAAGCCTATGGACCTTCGGAAATTACGGCAAAAAAAATGCTGGAGGATAATCCGTCCATACAAATGATTTTTGATATACACCGGGACGCGCAAAAACGGGAATACACAACAGCCATGATCAACGGACAGCCGGCTGCCCGGATTATGATCCTGGTGGCGCAGGGGCAACCGGGTCTGGAACAGCCCCATTGGCAGGAAAATCACGCTTTTGCCAAACTGATTGATGCTAAGCTGAACCAGCATTACCCCGGATTATCGCGGGGGATCCAGTTAGTAGAGTGGCGCTATAATCAGCATCTCCATCCCCACGCCTTATTATTAGAGGTTGGCTGTCAGGAAAATAGTGTGGAAGAGGCTTCACGCAGTATGGAAATGCTGGGCGATGTGTTGGCTGAGATTATTGCGGAAAATAAATTTCAGTAAAATGAGCAATTAGCTTGAGGTGATAACTTGAACGATACTCGTCTGGCGGAAACAACAGTTGTCTTGCGAGGTTTGCTGGTATTAGTGCTGCTGATCGTTGTCGGTGTCAATGCGGCGGAGCTGCAGATGAATGGACTTACCCGGCGCCATGAAACCGTGCAGGCCTTTAATGTCAGGCAGCAGGACCCAGGTTATTACGCTTTCTATTTATTTGGCGCTTCCTATTTGGTTCAATCCGATTATCCGCTGGCCATGCTCAACAATACCGATACAGAAATCGTTGTTACGGCCGGGACACGACAATGGGGAATTCCTGTCCGTTTATGTATCAATGCGGCACCGGAATTTGCCCTGCTTGATTTATGGTCCAGGCAGTTTAGCGAGGAAGCGGTGCGCACCAAGGTTCAATTGCACGCTTATGTACAGGCGGCAAGCCAGACCTTATTTGAACTGATCAGGAAGCAAAGGTAACACTTGCGGTATGAAGGCGGCAGATGATATAATTTTAAAAGTATTTACATCAGAGGAGAGGCGCCTTCATGAATTCAGCTAATATTAGAAATTTCTCGATAATTGCCCATATTGATCATGGAAAGTCAACTTTGGCTGACCGGATTTTAGAATATACCGGTGCGCTTTCTGCCCGTGAAATGGAAGACCAGGTATTAGACCAAATGGAACTGGAACGGGAACGGGGCATCACCATTAAGGCGCAGGCGGTGAGGCTGTCGTATAAGGCCAAAAATGGTGAAACCTATATGCTCAACTTGATCGACACCCCGGGGCATGTCGATTTTACTTATGAAGTGTCCCGCAGCCTGGCTGCCTGCGAGGGAGCGTTGCTAGTAATTGACGCGGCGCAGGGGATTGAGGCTCAGACGTTGGCTAATGTCTATCTGGCCTTGGACCACAATCTGGAAATTGTTCCTGTTATCAATAAGATTGACTTGCCCAGCGCCGAACCGGAGCGGGTCAAGCAGGAAGTGGAGGATGTAATTGGTCTGGATGCTTCGGAGGCTGTACTGGCGAGTGCCAAAACCGGTATTGGCATTGAAGAAGTGCTGGAGGCGATCGTAGCAAAGATCCCTGCCCCGCAGGGCGATAGGGAAGCTCCTTTGAGCGCGCTTATTTTTGACTCTCATTTTGACCCGTATAAGGGAGTCATCGCCTATGTCCGGGTGATGGATGGTACGGTTAAGCCGGGCATGAAGATCAAAATGATGGCGACGGACAAAAGCTTTGAAGTCACCGAAGTGGGAATTTTCCGGCCCTTTCTTGCCAATGTGGATGTGCTGGAACCCGGACAGGTGGGCTTTGTTGCCGCCAGTATTAAAAATGTTAAGGATGCCCGGGTCGGGGATACGGTTACAGAGGCGGAGCGTCCGGTAAAGTCACCCCTGCCAGGCTACCGGAAAATCACACCCATGGTATATTGCGGCTTATATCCGGTGGACAGTGCCGATTATGATAATTTACGGGATGCGTTGGAAAAACTTCAGCTAAATGATGCGGCGCTGGTATTTGAGCCGGAAACCTCCATTGCCTTGGGCTTTGGTTTTCGTTGCGGTTTCTTAGGTCTCTTACATATGGATGTGATTCAGGAACGGTTGGAACGGGAATATAATTTGACCTTAATCACTACAGCACCCAGCGTTATTTTCCGAGTGACCAAAACGGATGGTGAAGTTTATGAAATAGACAATCCGTCGCATTTGCCCACCCCTCAGGAGATTGATCATATTGACGAGCCTTATGTTAAGGCAACAGTGATTGTTCCCAATGATCACGTGGGTGCGGTCATGGAGCTTTCACAGGAAAAACGCGGCGAGTTTAAAGATATGAAATATTTGGACGTTGCCCGTGTGATGCTGACTTATCATTTGCCGCTCAGCGAAATTATTTATGATTATTTTGACCGCTTGAAATCTTCTACCAGAGGCTATGCTTCGCTGGATTACGAATTGATCGGCTATCAGACCTCCCAGTTGGTCAAACTGGATATCCTGTTGAACGGTGAGCCGGTGGACGCCCTGTCGATCATCGTGCACCGGGACAAGGCGGCTTACCGCGGCAGACAACTGGCGGAAAAGTTAAAAGAAATCATTCCGAAGCAAATGTTTGAAATCCCGATTCAAGCGGCTATCGGCAACAAAGTGATTGCCCGGGAAACCGTCCGGGCCATGCGAAAAGATGTGCTGGCGAAATGCTATGGCGGGGATATTTCGCGTAAACGAAAACTGCTGGAAAAGCAAAAGGAAGGCAAAAAACGCATGAAACAGGTAGGCAGTGTGGAAGTTCCCCAGGAAGCCTTTATGGCAATTCTTAAGATGGACTAGCGCCGATGAAACTGGGCATTTACGTTCATATACCTTTCTGCCGCCAGAAATGTTTGTATTGTGATTTTCCGTCCTTTACCACTGATAGTCAGCTATATTCCACTTATATTACCGCTTTGTGCCGGGAAGCCACTGGCCGGAGCGGTATTTTCTCCCATGCCGTGGTTGATACCGTTTTTATCGGCGGCGGCACGCCAACCCTGTTGTCGCAGGACCTGCTAAACCAGATTCTTAGCTGCTTAAGGGAAAACTATCGACTGAGCGACGAAGTGGAAATTACGATAGAAGCCAATCCGGGGACGGTGGACAGGGCTAAGCTGCAGACCTTGCAGGCACAGGGTGTCAACCGGATCAGTTTTGGCGTACAGACTTTTGCGGAGCGCTTATTGCCTCAAATCGGCAGGATTCATTCGGCGGCAGAGGCAGCCCGGGCCGTAGAACTGGCACAGGCTGCGGGATTTGACAATATCAATGTTGATCTGATGTACGGCTTGCCGGAACAGACAGTGCAGGATTTACAGGAAAGCATCGACCGTGCTATCGGTATGGGCGTCCGGCATCTTTCGGTATATGGGTTGAAAATCGAAGAGGGGACGCCCTTTGCTTCGCTACATGAGCAGGGGCGGCTCGCTTTGCCCGAGGAAGAGATCGAAGAGGCCATGTATGAGCTGGCTGTGCATTATTTACCGGCTCGAGGCTTTAGACGGTATGAAATATCCAATTATGCCCCGGCGGGCTGGGAATGCCGTCACAATTTAAAATACTGGCATTACCAGCCTTATCTGGGATTAGGCCTGGCGGCCCATTCTTTTTTTGACGGTCAGAGGCTGGCGAATACCGTTGACCTGCAGCGATATATCGACTTCTTTTCCAGTACTGGTGGAGAAAAGCAGGAATTTCCTGTAGCGGTTGTGGAAAAACTGGATAGAGAGACGGCCATGGCTGAATTTACCTTTTTAGCGCTGCGAACCAGTAACGGCGTACATATCCCTGAGTTTAATACTTGCTTTGCGGCAGATTTCTTTAGTCAATATAATAAGGTTATCACTGCGCTCCGCCGGCAGAAACTGCTCGAGGTAACAGAAAAAAACGTACGCCTGACAGAACTGGGGATGAAGTACGGAAATGTGGTTTTTGGCGCTTTTTTACCGGATACTTAGTAGAGGCTTGTTTGTAAATTATCCGAAACGCCCTGACGGTGTTTTTGTGCCGTACTTCGTTACCATGTTTTGAAGTAAGGGCCACTATTCCTGTAACATGTTGTCTTATTTGGCGCAAAAATCACGCACCTAAGATCATTTCGTTAATTTACAAACAAACCCCAGTTGCTATCTTGACAGTTGGCGTAAGGAGTGGTATTTTTTTAATAGATATTAGCACTCTATGAGACTGAGTGCTAACAATGGGGGTGGAGTTATGTTAGATGAGCGTAAACGTAAAATTTTGCAGGCAATCATTGATGATTATATTTCCACCGCTGAACCTATTGGCTCACGAACAATTGCTCGCAAATATGGCTTGGGAATAAGTCCGGCCACTATCCGGAATGAAATGGCCGATCTTGAGCTATTAGGCTACATTGAACAGCCCCATACCTCAGCAGGGCGAATCCCATCGGCTAAGGGATACCGCTTTTATGTAGATTGTTTAATTGAACCGCAGACCATATCGGAACGTGAGATTAGTTTGATTGATAACTGGTATCATGCCAAGGTGCAGCGTATTGAAGAAGTATTTCAGGAAACGGCGAAGATTCTTTCCCGGATGACCCGAAATATTTCCATGGTATTGGCGCCGCAGCTTTCGCAATATGTCTTTAAATATATTCAGTTTCTGCCGCTGGACGAACGTCGCGTGATTTTGGTGGTAGTAACCGATACCGGCTTTGTAGAAAACAAGATTATGAATACGCCGCCGGGAACCTCATTAAAGGATTTGCAAAGAATTGCCGAAGGCATCAACAGTCGTCTGGCAGGATTGCCTTTTGACCGGATTCAGACTTCACTGCTGACTCAAATCAAACAGGAGCTTTTGCCGAGCGAAGAATTTTTGGATACGGCTTTGCTTATGATCAAACAAGCACTGTTTGCCGAGAAAAATGAAAAGGTGTATCTGGGTGGCACTACGCAAATGCTGAATCAGCCGGAGTTTCGTAACCTTGACAAAATCAAAGGCCTGTTGACCATGCTGGAAGAAGAGCGTTTGCTCTGCGATATCTTGCAAAAGAAAGAAGACGACGGTGTCATCATCACTATTGGTCAGGAAAATAAGTATACCGGAATGCAGGATTGCAGTGTTGTGCAGGCCACCTATCGCCTGGACGGTCAGATTGTCGGCACCGTGGCTGTCTTAGGACCGACACGGATGGAATATCGAAAGATTATCAGCATTCTTGATTTTATGCACAGCCATTTAGGTGAAATATTGAAGAAATACAAGGTGTAATTTGTATGATACTGGTCTGTCGTAGACCAGTATGATGGCGGCTGTTCCGCCATATACATAGGAGGACGAACGATGAATGTAAAGCAGGCCGGGAGTGGTTCAGACGTTGATGAACGGTTGACCGCCCTGGTAACTAACTCCAACGCCGTCCGGGCTGTTACGGCGGCTGTCGAGGGAACCATAGGTCCCAAGGGGCTGGATACCATGCTGGTGGACCGGGCAGGCGGTGTGATCATTACCAATGACGGTGTCACCATTTTGGATAAAATGGATGTTAATCATCCGGCGGCTAAAATGCTGATTAATATTGCCAAGGCTCAGCAGGAAGAAGTGGGCGATGGAACGACAACGGCTACGCTGATTGCCGGCGCTTTGGTGGCCGAAGGAGTAAATCAGGTCCTGCGGGGTGTGCCTGTAGCCCGGATTATTGAGGGAATCCGATTCGGCGTCCAATATGCGGTTGAACAATTGGCGCAGCGAAGTTTACCGATAGAAAAACTGGAACAGCCGATTTTGCATAATATTGCCATGGTTGCCGGCCGCGAATACGAGGATATTGCGCGACTGGTAGTTCAGGCGGCCCGTTTAATCGGTTCGCCCAAGCTACAGGATAAACATTTTAGACTGTCGGAAATTATTACGGCAAAGGTTGGAGCCGACAATGAAGTGTTTATGGGGGTTGTCATTGACAAAGAACGGATGAATAAAGAAATGCCGCAAGCCATGGACAATGCGAGAATCCTGATTATTGATGATGCCCTTGAACCGGAAAATATCGGTGACGAGGCTTTGGGGACCGAGGCGGGATTCAGGCGGTACCTTGATTTGCAGAATGAATTTCGTGCCAATATATTAAAAATTGTCGAGCAAAATATTAATGTCGTTCTAGTTGATCGTGGTGTTCACGCCGATGCTGAAGAAATACTGACCGACGCAGGGGTTTTGGTGGTGCAGCGGATTGCGGCAAAAGAACTGCGTCGGGCGGCCGATCATACCGGAGCTAAAATGATTAAGCGGACCGGTTTGAAAAAAGAAGCGGGTGAGCTTGTTAAATACATTGGATATGCCGAGAAGGTCTATGAAGATGAAAAACTGGAGCAGCTACGCGTTGTTGGCGGCCAGGGGAAACCGATGGCAACCATTTTGGTCGGCGCATCAACCCAGGAGGTTGCGGGAGAAAGGGAGCGAATTGCCAAGGACGCGGCCTCCAGTGTGCAGGCAGCGACAACCGGTGGGTATGTTCCCGGCGGTGGCGCGATAGAAGTGGCTGTGGCCCGCGCCCTGGAGCAGACGCGCACTCGGGTCAAGGGGATGGCTGTTTATGGCGTGGATTGTGTGGTCAATGCCCTGAAGCACCCACTGGCCCAAATTGTCGAGAATGCCGGCTATAATCCGCTGGAAAAGGTGGAGGAAGTAGTAGCCGCGCAAGTTGGAACCGGCCAGGATTGCCTGGCTATTGATTGTGAAACAGGCTTGATTGCCGATATGCTGTCATTAGGTGTCGTAGACCCCGTACCGGTAAAGATTCATGCCGTTAAGGCGGCCGGCGAAGTGGCTATAGCTATTCTGCGGATTGATACCATTATCAAGAAGCGAGAGGATAATGCCGCCTCTAAAGATCAGGACCCATCCGATTTTTGAGTAGGCTACTATATAGGTGAGGTGAAATTATACATGTCGGAAAATAAGGAAGCCAATGGCTGCGAGCAGGAACTGGTTTTAGATGCAGAAGAAAAGGAAACCGTTGAGGGTGACGAAGCTGCCGGGACTGGCGCAGCCAGTGAAGCGGAAGTAGAACGCTTGTTGGCTTTGGTGGAAGAAAAGAATCAATTGGTCAATGAACAAATCGACCGTTTCAAACGTTTGCAGGCGGATTTTGAGAATTTTAAGCGCCGGACCCGGCAGGAAAAAGAGGAATTATCCAATATTGTTGCCCAGAATATACTGGTAGAGATTCTACCGGTCATCGATAACTTCGAGCGGGCTCTGCAAAGTGCTGTCGCGCAGGATGCGGCAAGCGTACTAGCCGGTGTTCAAATGATTTATCGTCAGTTTGCCGGTGTGATGGATAAAGTCGGACTGACCGCCATTGAGGCGGTTGGCAAGCCTTTTGATCCGCAGCAGCATGAAGCAGTTATGCGGGTAGAAGATCCGGAGCAGCCGGACGGGACGATTACCGAGGAACTACAAAAAGGGTATAGTGTCCGAGGCAAAGTGGTTCGTCCCAGCATGGTAAAAGTGGTAAGCAATTAAAAATTTTACATACAAAACTTAGGAGGTATTTGCAATGGGAAAAGTTATTGGAATAGACCTTGGTACTACAAACTCAGTGGTTGCCGTGATGGAAGGCGGCGAGCCGGTCGTTATCGCTAATGCGGAAGGCAGCCGGATTACTCCTTCGGTTGTCGGCTTTTCGAAAACCGGGGAGCGTTTGGTCGGCCAATTGGCAAAACGTCAGGCCGTATCCAATCCTGATCGCACGATTAGTTCCATTAAACGCCATATGGGAACGGCCCATAAAGTCCGTATTGACGATAAAGATTATACGCCCCAGGAGATCTCGGCCATGGTGCTGCAAAAGCTCAAAGCTGATGCCGAAGCATATTTAGGAGAAACGGTAACTCAGGCTGTTATTACCGTGCCAGCTTATTTTAGCGACAGCCAGCGTCAGGCTACGAAAGATGCCGGAACGATTGCCGGTTTGGAAGTGCTCCGGATTATCAATGAGCCGACGGCGGCGGCGTTAGCTTACGGGCTGGACAAAGGTGAAGATCACACCATTCTTGTGTTTGACTTGGGCGGCGGTACTTTTGACGTGTCCATACTCGAATTAGGCGACGGTGTGTTTGAGGTAAAGGCTACTAACGGTAATAACCGTTTAGGCGGCGATGACTTTGACGAACGAATCATGAACTGGCTGATTAGTGAATTCAAGAAAGAATCCGGTGTGGATTTGTCGCAGGACCGGATGGCCGCCCAACGGCTTAGAGAAGCTGCAGAAAAAGCAAAAATTGAACTTTCCGGCGTGTTAACGACCAATATCAACCTGCCGTTTATCACCGCGGACCAAACCGGTCCCAAGCATCTGGACATCAATTTGACCAGAGCTAAGTTTGATGAATTAACCGCCGATCTGGTGGAAGCTACTATGAGTCCAACTCGTCAGGCTATGACCGATGCCGGTTTACAGCCAAGCGAAATTCATAAGGTCATTTTGGTGGGTGGTTCCAGCCGTATTCCGGCTGTGCAGGAAGCGATCAAACGCTTCTTAGGCAAAGAACCGCACCGCGGCGTAAACCCTGACGAGTGTGTGGCCGTTGGCGCTGCTATTCAGGCAGGTGTCTTAGTCGGTGACGTAAAGGATGTCCTGCTTCTCGATGTTACGCCGCTGTCTTTGGGTATTGAGACGCTGGGCGGTGTGTTTACTAAAATTATTGACCGCAATACTACCATTCCGTCTAGAAAGAGTCAGGTCTTCTCTACTGCAGCAGACAATCAGCCTTCCGTTGACATCCATGTGCTGCAGGGAGAGCGGGAAATGGCCGCTTACAATAAAACTCTGGGCCGTTTTGAACTCTCCGATATTCCGCCGGCACCGCGTGGAGTGCCCCGTATTGAAGTGGCCTTTGACATTGACGCCAACGGTATCGTCCATGTTTCAGCGAAAGATATGGGAACTGGCAAGGAACAGAAAATCACGATCACCTCTTCTGGCGGTATGAGCAAGGACGATATTGAGCGCATGGTTAACGAGGCCGAGGCGCATGCGGCGGAAGACAAAAAGCGCAAAGAAGAAGTGGAAGTGCGCAATAATGCTGACTCCCTAGTGTATCAGGCCGAAAAAACGATTAAGGATATGGGCGATAAAGCCGATAAAGCGTTGGTTGAGAAGGTGCAAAAAGCAGCCGACAAACTAAAAGAAACGCTTAAAGGTACCGATATAGAACAAATTAAAGCCGACACAGAAGAATTGACCAAACCGTTGTATGAGATGACATCTGCAGCCTATAGCCAGGCCGATGCGGCTGGAGCCGGTGCTCAGGCTCCGGGAACCGGCGCGCCAGGTGGTGCCGGACAGGATGAGAAAATTGTAGATGCCGAATACAAGGTAGTGGACGAAGACAAAAAATAATTACTTTTCAAGTAAATAGTGTAGGATGGTGTGCCGTGAGTAAACAAGACTATTATGAATTGCTGGGTGTGCCTAGAACGGCATCGGACGATGAAATAAAAAAGGCTTTTCGTAAACTGGCCCGCAAATACCATCCTGACGTCAATCGTGATAATCCACAAGAAGCGGAAGCTAAATTTAAGGAAATTAATGAAGCTTATGAAGTATTATCTGACCCCCAACGCAAAGCGCAGTATGACCAGTTTGGTCATGCTGCGTTTGATGGCGCCCGGGGAGGAAATGCTGGCGGGGATTTCGGATTTGGCGGCAGTGGTGGATTCTCAGATATTTTTGATATGTTTTTTGGTGGTCAGTCTGGGTTTGGCGGACGTCAGCCCGGTCCGGAAAAAGGTGCCGATCTGCGGTATGATTTAGAAATATCCTTTGAAGAAGCGGCGTTTGGTGTGGAACGAGAAGTACAGATTCCGCGTACTGAAGACTGCGATACCTGTAAGGGCTCCGGAGCGGCGCCGGGAACACAGGCGGAAGTTTGCCCGCAGTGTAAAGGAACAGGGCAAGTTCAGGTGATGCAGAATACGCCCTTTGGCCGGATGGTCAATGTGCGTACCTGTGACCGTTGCAACGGTGAAGGCAGAATTGTTCAGACTCCTTGCCGGGATTGCCATGGCCGTGGAAAAGTGCGCAACAAGCGTAAGATTAAAATCAAAGTTCCGTCCGGCGTAGATAACGGCTCGCGGCTGCGGATCGCTCGCGAGGGCGAAGCCGGTGTTCGTAAGGGTCCGCCGGGTGATTTATATGTATATATCTTCGTAAAACCGCATAAATTGTTTGCCCGTGAAGGCAGCGAAGTAATTTGTGAAGTACCAATCAGCTTTGTCCAGGCTTCATTGGGTGATGAAATTGATGTGCCTACCCTGGACGGCAAAGTGAAGCTGCGCATTCCCGAAGGCACGCAGTCGGGAACGATATTCCGTCTAAAGGAAAAAGGGATTCCCCACTTGCGCGGCAATGGCCGCGGCGATCAGCATGTCCGGGTTAAAGTTCTGACCCCGCAGAAGCTGAATGAGCGCCAGCGTACTTTATTGCAAGAGTTTGCCAAGTTAGGCGGCGAAAATATAAATCCGGAGCAGAAAAACTTTTTTAAAAAAGTAAAAGATGTGTTTGGCGTATGAAGGCAGTCTGTTAAAGTGCACACTGTATTTTACACGGTACTAACAGCATACGGATATAAGGAGCGATTGATTGTATGAAGTGGGCTGAAATCAGTATCCAGACGACACATGAGGCTACCGAGGCGGTAGCTAATATTTTTCATGATTTAGGAGCCAGCGGGGTTGTCATTGAAGATCCTGAGCTGGTTAATGCCTACCGGCGCGCGGGAGCCTGGGATTATTGCGACATTCCCGAGGAAACTGATGTGGAAACCGTTACTGTGAAAGCCTACTTGCCGATGAACGAGGAATTGGACGATAAGCTGGCCTCATTTGAACAGCGGGTTAATGAACTGGTAAACCATAACCTTGATAAGGGCAAAGGTGCGATTGCCTGCAAAGAAGTTCAGGAAGAAGACTGGGAGTCTTCCTGGAAAGAATATTTTCATCCTACGCGGATCAGCCCACAGATTATTATCAAGCCCTCCTGGGAAGACTATGTGGCTATCCCCAATGATATTGTCATTGAACTTGATCCGGGCATGGCTTTTGGCACTGGAACGCACCACACTACGATGATGTGCGCCCAATGCCTGGAGGAAGTGGTGCGTGAAGGATCGGTGGTCTTTGATATTGGGACCGGCTCAGGAATTTTAGCGGTAGCGGCTGCCAAGCTTGGCGCCAAAAGTGTTAAAGCTGTGGATCTTGATCCGGTTGCCGTGCGAGTGGCTCAGGAAAATGTAACAATCAATCAGGTCGAGCACCTGGTATCTGTTGCGCGGGGCGATTTGCTAACCGGGGTCGAAGGTCAGGCCGATGTCATTGTGGCAAACATTATTGCCGATATCATTATTCATTTACTAAATGATATCCCGGCTAAGCTTAAGCAGGATGGGTGCTTTATTGCCAGCGGGATTATTGTTGAGCGATTGAGTGATGTAACGGCGGCTGCTATTGAACAGAACTTTATTGTGGAAAAGGTTGTCGAAAATGGCGGCTGGGTTGCTATGGTGATGAGAAAGAGAGGCGTCTAACATGCGCCGCTTTTTTCTTAAGGGCAAGTTAGGGGCGGCAGTAACCATTACCGGCCCGGATGCTTATCATATGAGCCGCGTTTTGCGTATGAAACCGGGCGAACGGGTTACGCTAATTGCTGAGGATGGACAGGCTGTGATTGCGGTGATTCAACAGGTGGAGGAATATCGCATTCGGCTTTGTCCGGAAGAAATAATCAAGGAAGAAAAAGAATCGCCGGTAAGAGTCTCGCTGGCGCAGTGCCTGCCGAAAAGCGATAAAATGGATTATATTGTGCAAAAAGCTGTAGAACTTGGTGCGGACAGTATTATTCCGGTTATTTCGCAGAATACCGTTGTTCGCTATGATGCCAAGAAAAAAGCAGAACGGGTCAGTCGATGGCAAAAAATTGCCGCCGAGGCGGCGAAACAATCGGGGCGGCTGCAGGTTCCCGTTGTGGAGGCTGTACAGGATTTAGATCAACTGTTCCAGCATATCGATAAAGAGAGCAAGGTTCTTCTGTTATATGAAGGACAGGCCGACACCACATTAAAACAGGTTTTACGCCAGGAGGACAGCCTCCGCTATACAATTATTGTCGGACCGGAGGGCGGTTTTACTCCCGACGAAGTTCAATTATGCCGGAGTCTGGGCGCTTTGGTTATTACGCTGGGGCCGCGCATTTTGCGTACCGAAACGGCACCGGTTGCCGCCCTTTCGATTGTTATGTATGAATGTGGCGACATGGGAGGTGATTAGGTGCCGCTGGTTGCATTTACTACGTTAGGCTGCAAAGTGAATCAGTATGAAACAGAGCTTATGGAAAGTCTGTTTAAGCTCGAAGGCTATGACGTTGTTGACTTCCATGATTTTTCCGATGTGTATGTAATCAATACCTGCTCTGTCACTCATCTGGGGGAAAAAAAATCCAGGCAGCTAATTCGCAAGGCAATGAAAAATAATCCGGCAGCCATTATTGCGGTAACAGGCTGCTATGCACAGGTTTCACCGAAACAGGTGGAGGCTATAGAAGGTGTGGATGTCATTATCGGCACCAAGGATCGGCGGCGCGTGGTAGAACTGGTCGGTGAGGCCGCACAGTCTAAGAAACGAATTAATATTGTCGGGAATGTCATGACGTCGACAGAATTTGAGGATGTGCCGTTGCTGCAAGCTCCCGGCCGGACGCGGGCGTTTTTGAAGATTCAGGATGGCTGCACTAATTTTTGTACTTACTGCATTATTCCCTACGCCAGAGGCGCTCTCAAATCAAGGCCGCTCACCAGCGTCCGGCAGGAGGCCGTGCGCTTGATTCAGGCCGGATTCAAGGAAATTGTGTTAACAGGCATTCACTTGGGCGCCTACGGACGTGACAATAACCACAGTTTGGTCGATGCCGTTAAGACCATTCTTGACTTGGACGGACTTGTCCGTTTGCGGCTGGGATCTCTGGAGTCCATCGAAGTAGAGGATGAGTTGATTGCGATTATGAAGCAGGATGGCCGGCTCTGCCATCATTTACATCTGCCGCTCCAGTCTGGAAGCGATACTATTTTGCGGGCAATGAACCGTCATTATCGAGCAGCAGAGTATCGCGCGCTTATTGCCGATATTCGTGAAGCAATACCGGATGTTGCTATTTCAACCGATATTATTGTCGGGTTCCCGGGAGAGACGGACGCTTTATTTGCGGAGACGCTGGATTTTACCGGCAGTATGGGCTTTGCCAGAGTTCATACTTTTCCCTATTCCAAGCGGCAGGGGACACCGGCCGCGGATTATCCTGACCAGGTTGGTGAAGACATAAAAAAACAGCGTGTTCAGGCCCTCCAGGAATTGGCGGCGGCGCAGGCTGCGTTATATAATAAACAGTATATCGGTCAGGATGTGCAGGTTCTATTTGAAAATAAAAAAACAGATATTGTAGAAGGGCTGACAGATCATTATGTTCGCGTATACGCTAAAGGGGCGCAGGAGGTAAAGGGAAAAATCAGCCAAGTTCGGATCGAAGCAACCTATCGTGACGGCCTATGGGGTGTCATTGTATAGAATTAGCTACGCTGTTTTATTTTTTTGCAGGATATTGCCGTAAGCCTACAGAAATAAATAATGACGAGACGGTTAAAATCGCCGGAGGGGAGGTGCTGTATGCAGACAGAATGTATTTTTTGCAAAATAGCGGCAAAACAAATTCCCGTCGAACCTATTTATGAGGATGAGCAGGTTATTGCCTTTAAGGATATCAACCCGGCTGCTCCGGTTCATGTTTTGCTTATCCCGAAGAAGCATCTGGAACACCTCCTGGCGGCAGGTCCGGAAGATGTGGGGTTATTAGGTCATCTTACCGCTACTGTCGGGGTTTTAGCCAATAAACTTGGCTTAGCCGAAGACGGGTTCCGCGTTGTTATCAATACCAAGGAACATGGCGGACAAACGGTGCATCATTTGCACTACCATATTCTTGGCGGTAGGTCTATGAAATGGCCCCCAGGTTAATATTGACAATCTGCAAATTGCTAGTGTATAATATTTAGGTGTATATGAACGTCATACACTTCCCCGTAATGGTCAAGTGGAGGGAGGGAGATCAGATGTCAGAAGTCAAGGTAGGAAAAAATGAAACAATTGATAGTGCACTCCGCAGATTTAAGCGTACTTGTCAAAAGGCGGGAACTCTTGCCGAAGTTAGAAAACGCGAGCATTATGAAAAACCTAGCGTAAAACGCAAGAAGAAATCCGAAGCGGCACGGAAACGTAAATTTAAAGCTTAATAGCAGTGTTTCGGAGGTATCTACATGTATCTTAAGGATAGGTTAGCAGAAGATATGAAGCAGGCCATGAAGGATCGGGAAGCGGGCAAGACGCGCCTTTCGGTAATTCGTATGGTGCGTGCTAATATAAAAAATGTTGAGATTGATCAAAAGAAAGAGCTTTCCGAAAGCGAAGTTCTGGATGTTTTATCGAAAGAAGTAAAAATGCGCCGGGACGCAATTGAAGAGTTCCAGAAAGGCAACCGACAAGATTTAGTTGATAACCTGGAACAGGAAGTTGCCGTGTTGATGCAATATCTTCCTCAACAATTAAATGAAGCTGAAGTTCGTGCAGTGGTAACTGAAACGATTGCTGAAACGAATGCTGCTAGTCCGAAGGATATGGGGAAAGTTATGTCTGCGCTCATGCCCAAGATTAAGGGACGCGCCGATGGAAAGTTAGTAAATTCTATAGTACGAGAGCTGTTAAATCAGTAAAATGAATCCGGTACAACCATTGTGCCGGATTTTAATTTACCCGCTAGGACACACGCAGGCTGTCGGTATGGCAACGTGCGGGTGATTGTGTATATGAAGAATTAGACTCTACCAAGTTTCTCCTACTTAGAGACCTGAGTGGGTGTGAGGCTGGGGAAAGGACTGTAAGATGATGCGAACAGTATGGTTGATCTTGTTTATGCTTTGTCTGGCGATGTTTGTCCCGGTGAGTGCTCAGAACGAACAGCCTTCCGTTGTCGTTGTTGTCATGCAGGGGGAGATTAATGAAACCCAGGTAGCCCTTTTACATAGAGCTTATACGGAAGCCCGCGATAAAAATGCGGCAGCGGTTATTTTAGAATTGGATACTTTCGGCGGTCTGGTCGACTCGGCGGTCAAAATGCGGGATATGATTGATAGCATGCCGGTACGCACCATTTGTTTTGTGAAAAACCGCGCCTGGTCGGCCGGCGCGCTGATTAGCCTGGCTCATCAGCATATTGTGATGGCCCAAGGCAGCAGTATCGGGGCTGCCGAGCCGATTCCCGCCACCGAAAAAAATATTTCGGCACTAAAGGCCGAATTTGCCGCCACAGCGGGAAAGCACGGACGTAATCCGCGGATTGCTGAAGCTATGGTGGATAAAACTATGGGATATCCGGGGTATGCCGGACAAGGGCAAATTCTTTCACTGACCGATTCTCAGGCAGTGGCAGTAGGCTATGCTGAAATGATCGCCGCTGACCGCACGGCAGTACTGACCCACTATGGTCTGCAGGACAGTCCTTTACGGGAATATGCCGTCAACTGGCAGGATTATGCCGGCGGATGGTTGTCTATGGCTGCGGTGAAGTTTTTTTTGCTGACGGTTATGTTCTTGTCCATTCTCGTTGAGTTCAAGACCGCCGGTACCGGTGTAGCCGGTCTGCTTGCCGTGGCGTCAGCTTCTCTTTTATTCACCGGTCAATGGCTGTTAGGTTATGCCGGCTGGCTGGAGGCATTATTGCTGCTTATGGGGCTGCTGCTGCTGGGCGCGGAGTTTTTTGTAGCCGGTACCGGTATTTTTGCAGCTGCCGGTACGCTCAGCCTGTTTGCCGGCGTGTATTTGCTTGCCGGTGCCGGTAATACGGCTGTTTATAGCATTCTTATCAGTATGTTACTGGCTATAGGTTTGTTCCTGGTCATCGTCAGGCGGTTGCCGTCCAGCCGGCTGTGGACAAAACTGGTGCTGCGGGAAGCGGAAACCGGGCAGGCCGGCTTTATAAGCGGCAATGACCATTCGGCGTATCAGGGGAAAACCGGTAAGACGCTGACCGCTTTACGCCCGGCCGGGAGAATCGAAATTGACGGAACTGTTCTGGATGTAGTCTCGGAGGGAGATTTTATTCAGCCGGGACTGGAAGTGACGGTCATCGAAACCACGGGCAACCGTATGGTGGTTCGCTTAACCAAACATTAATGAAGAGGAGATGAATGAATGACATCTTTAATCGGTCCTTTATTTTTTCTGGCGTTAATTATTATGGGAATTGGCATATTCTTGCATTTTGTGCCGCTGGGTTTATGGATATCGGCTTTGGCGGCCGGCGTACGGGTCGGGATCTTTACCTTAATTGGCATGCGGTTGCGCCGGGTGCCACCGTCTCAAATCGTTTTACCGCTAATCAAGGCGAATAAGGCCGGTCTGGATATTCAGGTAAATCAACTGGAGGCTCACTATCTGGCCGGCGGTGATGTGGACAAAGTCGTCGATGCTCTGATCGCCGCTCACCGGGCGCAGATTCCCCTGCCGTTTGAAAGATCGGCAGCCATTGACCTGGCTGGACGTAATGTGTTGGAAGCCGTGCAAATGAGCGTTAATCCCAAAGTCATTGAGACGCCTATTGTGTCGGCGGTAGCGAAAAACGGCATTGAGTTGAAGGTAAAGGCCAGAGTTACCGTGAGAGCGAATATTGACAGACTGGTCGGCGGTGCCGGCGAAGCTACGATCATTGCCCGGGTTGGCGAGGGGATTGTCACAACCGTCGGTTCCTCGGTAGATCATAAGGACGTTTTGGAAAATCCCGACCATATTTCGAGGACGGTGTTATCCAAAGGACTGGACGCCGGTACGGCGTTTGAAATATTATCCATCGATATTGCCGATGTGGATGTGGGACGGAACATCGGGGCCGAACTCATGACCGACCAGGCAGAGGCGGAAAAAAGAATTGCCCAGGCCAAGGCTGAAGAACGGCGGGCAATGGCAGTTGCCAAAGAACAGGAAATGCGCGCCTATACCCAACAAATGCAGGCTAAGGTCGTGGAAGCCCAGGCTGAAGTTCCTCATGCCTTGGCGGCGGCTCTTCAGGAAGGGCGAATGGGTGTCATGGATTATTATAATATGAATAATGTTATTGCCGATACGCAGATGCGTGAGACGATTGGCAAGGTTGAACCGCTGCAGACTTCGGTAAAAAGCAATGAGCCGAGGAAAGAGTAATTATGGATATCATAATACCCATTCTGCTCATGCTGGTGCTCTATCTGCTTCCGGAGCTTTTACGCCGGGGAAAACCAAAGAAATATGAATATCCGGAAATTCCCGAACCGGCGCCGCCGGCCAATATGCCGTCTGGGCCGCCGGTGAAAGGCAGCAAACCGGCGGTATTACCTGCCTACCCTGAGGTTGTTATACCTCAGACGGCCGTATCCTTAGCCAGCACCGACAAGACGACAGGTGTTGTACCGAGCTTGTCCGTTGATAGGAATATGCTGCTACAGGCGGTTATCTATTCCGAGATATTGCAAAAGCCCCGTGCCTACAGACCGATCTGTCAAAAAAGAAGATAGATTTTTAAAAATAACAGGGAAAATTAAACCTGTTATTTTTTTTTGTATTTTATGCACAATAAAAGATAAATCGGCAACTTTTTACGAAGGGAGATAAGTCCATGGCACAATACAAGGGAAGGCTTACTTATGCCAAAGGTACCTATGTGGAGTTTGTCGTGGCTCCTAACCAAGATGTGGATTTTGGGGACATACTGGTCGTGGAGGGACAAAGCCAGGACCGTTTTTACATTAGAGCTTATGATTTTAAAGTCAAATCACGCTGGTCGGGAGTAAACGGAGTCGGTTACTTGATGAGCAAACTGGATGAGAACGGTCAGGTTGCCAATCAGGAAGAATTAGATTTTTATTTAGGTGGCAATCATACGGTAAAAATAGCCATGGCGGAGCAACTGTGTTATGTGGATCAGCAGGGGCAACTATTAAATCCCAAAACCTGCCCTAACTTTTTTTGCGAAGTGCATTCGCTAAGTGGAGAAGACAGCGCCTTGCTAGATGAAATGAAGGGTGATTTGGAAATTGGTTTGCTAAAATCCGGACGAAGTGTGATGGACCTGCCTGTCGGAATTTATGGCAACAAAGCTATTACCGAGCATATCGGTATTTTCGGTACCACTGGCTCCGGCAAAAGCAATTTGGTAAAGGTTTTAGCCAGCTCGGTTATGCAGAGTGATCATTACGGACTGTTGATCTTTGATGTCCATAATGAATATTACAAGGACTTGGCTGTCCACCCGCTGGTCAAAGACAGGCTGGCAATATACAATACCAACCCGGCAAATGAAGCGGCAACGAAATTCAAAATTGCTTATGAGGAGATAGAGCCTGATGACATATTGGCTTGCGGCAGCTTCACCGAGGCGCAATTGGATGCACTCTACAAGATGCATGCTATCTGGCAGGAAAACTGGATGAAATATATTCTCAATTATGATACGGCTGATATTGTGGAAGAATTGTCAGGCAGCACCGGACAAAAATTTAATTCCCGGACAATCAACAAAATAAAAAGCCTTTGCTGGAATTTAGAAAAGGAACTGAATATTGCAGAACAGCAAGAACGGACCTTGCCACAGATATTGCAGGAACTGGAGTCGGGGAAGGTTGTGTTGGTAGAGCTTAAAAATATTTCTCCCGTTGGTGAGCAAGCATTATCAACCTTTCTTTCCAAGAAGCTTCTGCAACATTATTCCGGTAAGGATGAGCAGGCCAAAATGAGTGCGAAGCCGGTCTTGGTTGTTTTGGAAGAAGCCCACCGTTTTCTGGGGAAAAAAGAAGTGGCGAACAATAATGTATTTGCAAGATTAGTAAGCGAAGCTAGAAAGTTCAATCTGGGGATGTGCGTAGTTGATCAGCAGCCGAGGCTATTGGCGGATAAGGTATTATCCCAGTTAAATACCCTGTTTATTTTAGGCTTGGCCTCCAAGGCCGACCGGGGCAAGCTGGAGGCCATGTGCCGGAAAGATATTCTGCAGCAGCGAAATGAAATTAAGAACCTGGATTGCGGCGAAATGATTCTGGCAACCAATTACATGCGGTTTGCTGCTCCGGTAAAAATTCACAAATTTGAAAACTTTATGGAACGGTTTCAACTGCCTGCGGTTAATCCGCTGACTGGGGCGTTGCCACTTTCTTGAGAAACTACTGATTAATTTACTCAGTGCTCCGTCGGATATTTTTCCACTTGGGGCTGCATCAGTAAAATCTGAAATAGCTTAACTATTTCTGCTGTTTTGCTTCCTTTCCAGAGAAAAATCTCTCGTTAGACCGGCAGGCTAATTAAATCGGCAATTCTTTAAAAGGCGTGATTTGTCTCACGCTTTTTATTTATGTCCGCTATACGGTTTGCCAAGCCTTCCTCAGAATGAAACGTAAAGGATGCGCATACATTTTATAGGGGTGGAAGGAGGGATACTGTTGCGCAATAAGCGGGGTCATTTACAAAAACTAGCCGGTCTGCTGGATATTCCGCAAGATATCGTCATGGATCTGCCCCGTATTACCATGTTAGGTAATAAACAACTTTTGGTTGAAAACCACCGGGGAATTATACAATATACCCCTTCGTTAGTAAGAATAAAATTGAATCAGGGAGAACTGGTAGTAACGGGAGCGGATATGGTGCTGGGTAACTTGCAGGTTGAACAAATCTTGCTGGAAGGTATCGTGGAGGTCATTCGGTATGACACTTAGTTTCTTAAAATACCTTAATGGTCATGTTATCATTCGCATTAATGGACCAATGCCGGAGAAGTTCATAAATTTGTGTATAACCGAAGGTATTCTTTTATGGAATATAAAAAGCGACGAGTCCAGCATGTATGCTTATTTGCAACTGGCCGACTTTTTACGTATTCGCAGGTTGGTAAGGAAAACCCGTAATCACATTAAAGTGGTTGGTTGCCACGGATTTCCTTTTGTTGCTAAAAGAGTAAAGCGGCGCAAAATGATTGCTCTGGGAGCGCTGCTTTTTTTTATTACCTTGAATTTTTTGACGGCCCATATCTGGTTTGTCGATGTTAAGGGAGTTAAAACAATACCGTCAGAACGGATTACGGACATTGCTCGCCAGCATGGACTCAGTCCCGGTAATATAAAGGACAAAGAGCGGTTGCAGGAGATCGAAAACCAGCTTATGCTGGAGATTCCCGAAATTGCCTGGGTCGGGATTAATTATACCGGCACACGGGCTGTCATTGAGATTGTAGAAAAAACCTTGCCGCAACAGGAAGACAAATCGCCGGCTGATATTGTAGCGGCAAAAGATGCAGTAATTACCGAAATTATTGTCTTGAACGGACAACCTAAGGTAAAAAAGGATGATACGGTAAAACCGGGTGATGTACTTATCCGGGGCATTGTACCGCCGCCGGAAAACAAAGAAGATGGTGTAGTAAATTCCGGGGGGGCGGATCATACTATACAATTGACAAAAGCGAAAGGCATTGTGAAGGGAAGGGTCTGGTATGAGAGTTACGGTGAGGCTGATATGGCGGAGGACTTATATACCCGCACCGGGAAAAAAGATATCGGCGTTTACCTGAAAATCGGCAATGCTCAGGTTACCGTTCGGGAGCCTCACCCGGAGCAATATTCGTCCTTTGAAGAACAGACGATCTATAAAAAGCTGCCTGGATGGAGGAATAGCGGCTTTGTTGTCGAATCTACCATAAAGGTGTATCATGAACTGCAGGTTTCCCACAGAGAATATACCTTTGAAGAAGCCCGTGACCGTGCCAAGAGCAAAGCGCTGTCGGCTATACAGACGGTCATTCCCGAGTCGGCGCAGATTTTGTCCCGTGATATTGCCGTAATCAATACACCGGATACGGCAATTGTACGAGTTAAAGTAAGTGTGGAAGCCATTGAGGATATCGGGCAGAACATAAATATTGCACAGTAATCAAGGAGGAAAAGTATCTTTGCAGTCAATACATGAAACAGGGATAACGGAAAAACGTTTTCAATTTACAGATATTACGGAGGCGCTTGCCGTACTAGGACGGCATGACGAAAATCTCCGTATTATCAATTCCTACTTTCCGGATAGAATAACTGCTCGCGGGGCTGAAGTGGTCATTCGGGGCGATGAACAGGAAACCGGGATTATTTTCAATCTGTTCGAAGAATTAAGGTATCTTTGCCGTTTAGGAAATACCTTATCCTCTCATGACATAAAATATACTATCCGTATGTTGGAGGATAAAAAGCTGGAATCTTTGCATAGGATGTTTGGCGATACGATTATGACTACGGCGAAGGGACGGCAAATCAGGCCGAAAACCATCGGGCAGCATGCTTATATCGAGGCGATAAGGAGCAATTATATAACATTTGGAATAGGACCTGCCGGAACAGGGAAAACTTATATTGCTGTTGCCTTGGCAGTATTTTCCTTGAAAAACAAAGAGGTGGAAAGAATTATTTTGACCCGCCCGGCCATCGAAGCCGGCGAGAAACTTGGCTTTTTGCCGGGAGATTTGCAAGAAAAGATTGATCCTTATTTAAGGCCCTTATATGATGCTTTGCAGGATATTTTGGGCTATGAAACCTTTCAAAAATACATGGCGAAAAATATCATAGAGGTGGCCCCGCTGGCATATATGCGCGGCCGTACACTAAATGATTCTTTTATAATATTGGATGAGGCGCAAAATACGACGCCGCAGCAAATGAAAATGTTTTTAACCAGGATGGGCTTTGGCTCTAAAATTGTTGTAACAGGCGATATCACACAGATTGATTTGCCGCATAACGCGGTTTCCGGTCTTAAACAGGCGCAAGAGATATTCCGCAATGTTGACGGAATTACGCTGGTGAACCTGACGGAAAGTGATGTTGTCCGTCATGAGATAGTAAGTCGGATTGTTAAAGCGTATGACAGGTATGAGATGGGAGAAGGCAAAACCTGATATTGGAGTGAAACACATGCTGTCACTTAATAATAGCAAGTTACGGGATTTTTTTCTTCAACCAACGAGTACATATGCAAAACCCATCATTCGTCGTATGGTACTTGGGTTGGCGTTTTTTTTCGTGTTTACCGTCGTTTTATCGGCCGATTTTGTTTCCGATAAAGTTTCTTTCCAAATTGGACAAGTTAGTGATCGCGATATTCTTGCTCCCCGTACCGTTTCTTATGTAGATACGGTAAAAACCAAGCATTTGGAAGAAGAGGTACTTTCCAGTATTGCCAACGTGTATGATCTGGACGTTTCGATCATGGCCAAAGCGGATGAGAGTGTAGCGGCCATCTTCCTGATAGCCCGTTCGACACTGGCTGACACCTCGTTAAAAACGGATGAAGGGAAGATGGGAAAGATTTCCGCCAATATGCCGGTCAGTCTGCCGCAAACCGCGGTGGCCGGGTTGGTTCAACTTAATGAAGTGGACTTGGTAAAAGCGGAGGAACAGGTTAAATTATTGCTGCATAAATATTTTCAGCGTGGAATCCGCGATGATGATATTGACCTTGCCAGAAAGCATATTGTAATCGAAACAGAGGAATTGGGCCTTAACAAACATATGGAGGCGGCCGTTGCCGGCATCACGCAGCAACTGTTAAAGCCTAATTTTATTTTGAATGTGCGCGAAACCGACAAGCGTAAGCAGTCGGCGTTAAATAGTATTGAACCGGTGCGGGAGACTGTAAAACAAGGACAAATCCTAGTCAGAAAGGGCGATGTGGTTACGGCCGACCAGATCCAGGCAATGGAAGAGCTTGGCTTATACAAAGGACAAGTTGGTGAGATCAGGGTTTTTGGTCTGACTGTGTTTGTGTTGCTGGTCATGCTGCTGGTCATGGGTTATCTGTATAAATTTTCCCGTGGGGTATATGAAAATGATTTGCAGTTGGCCTTACTGGGACTGATCATCCTGTTAACCTTGCTGTTAGGTAAGACGGCCCATTATTACTCTGACTTCGTAGCCCCTGTGGCGGCTGGTGCTCTCTTAGCGTCTATTCTTATTGATGCCAGAGTTGGGTTGCTCACCGGGGTGACGGCAGCCATGCTGTTCGGAGTGATTGTAGATCAGGATCTACGTGCCGTGTCGGTTGCTCTAATTGGCAGCATGGTTGGCGTATATAGTGTGTCTAAGGTGACCCATGGCTATAGTTTGACTAAAACGGGTGTTTGGATTGCAGCGGTTAATTTCATTGTCATTCTGGCTACCGGTTTTATTAAACAGGTTAATCCTTCACAGGTCCTCTTTCAAGGCTTGCAGGGAGTAGTTAGCGGGATTATATCTGCCGTTATTACCATTGGGTTATTGCCTTATCTGGAACATGCCTTTAATATCACTACCAGCATCAAACTGCTGGACCTGACCCGGCCTAATCATCCGCTGCTGCAACGGTTGCTGCTGGATGCTCCCGGGACCTATCATCACAGCGTTTTAGTCGGTAATCTGGCGGAAACAGCTGCCGACAGTATTGGCGCCGATCCGGTGGTCGTCAGAGTTGGTGCTTATTTCCATGATATCGGAAAAATCAAACGTCCTTACTTTTTTGTTGAAAATCAAGTGGGAATTGATAATCCCCATGAAAAAATTGCTCCTTCTTTGAGCACTTTAATCGTAACTTCCCATATTAAAGACGGAATTGATTTATGCCGGGACTATAAGATACCGCAAGTGATCACTGATATTGTTCAACAGCACCACGGGACAACGTTGGTATCGTATTTTTATAACAGGGCCACCGAAACAGATCATAGTGAATGCATTGTGGAAGCTGACTTTCGCTACGAGGGGCCGCGACCGCAGACTAAGGAGGCGGCGCTTATTATGCTGGCCGATTGCTGCGAAGCCGCGGTTCGTTCCATAGCCAAACCCAACTTGAACCGGATTGAGGCGATGGTTAGAAAGATCATCAGGGAAAGACTGCATGACGGACAATTGGACGAGTGCAGTTTGACTTTAAAGGATTTGAATATCATCGGTGATGTGTTTATCCGGGTCTTATCCAGTATGTTTCATACCCGGATCGAATATCCGGATACGCTAAAAGAATTAGAGAAGAGGAAGTATAAAAATGGAAGTAACAATAAGCAATCTCCAGCAAAAGATGAAAGTAACGGACCAACTGGAGAACACCGTGACGGCTGTGCTGCAAAAAGCAGCTGAAATACATGCCCTGGCACCACAAACCGAAGTGAGTGTTGTTCTGGCCGATGATCCTTATATCAGGGAGCTTAACCGGGATTATCGTGGGAAAGACCGGGCTACGGACGTGCTTTCATTTGCCTTGAATGAAGGCGATGAACCGGATATTATTGATGGTCCGGAGGAACTGCTGCTGGGTGACATCATCATCTCCTTGGAAACGGCCGAGCGGCAAGCCGGTGAATTCGGGCATAGTCTGGAACGTGAGCTGGCTTATCTGACCGTCCATGGCATGTTACACTTACTGGGCTTTGATCATGAGGACGAGCTGGAGCGCCAGACTATGAGGCTGGAGGAAGAACGGGTCTTGGCGGCGCTTAATATTACCAGAAGTCCTAATGATATATGAAGACAGGAGACTGACATAGTGAAAGTATCAGAAGAAGCAAGAACTGTAGCAAGTTCTTCAAAAGGGGAATCCGGAATGAGAGAAGTAGCTGAAAAACAAGAATATAAATCGGGGTTCGTCGCCATTATTGGCCGTCCTAATGTGGGAAAATCCACTTTGATGAATAGTCTGATTGGACAAAAGGTGGCGATTATGTCTGATAAGCCCCAAACCACCCGCAATAAAATTTTGTGTGTGTTAACGTTGGCGGACGCTCAGATTCTGTTTATTGACACGCCGGGCATACATAAGCCTAAGCATAAATTGGGTGAGTATATGGTCAAAACGGCGGAAAATACCTTGCATGAAGTAGATGTTGTTGCCTTTGTTGTTGATGCCACTGAAGAACTGGGTGCCGGGGAGCAGTATATCCTGGAGAGACTTAAAACGGTTAAGACGCCGGTGATTCTGGTAATTAACAAGATTGACCAAATCAGCAAAAACAATATTTTGCCGATTATTACCCAATATACAAATTGCTTTGATTTTTCGGCGGTCGTGCCAATTTCTGCCTTGGAACATACTAATCTTGATCATTTGACAGACGAGATAAAAAAACATTTAAAACCGGGGCCGCAGTATTACCCTGAAGATATGCTGACCGATCAGCCGGAACGGCTGGTTATTGCCGAGCTGATCAGAGAGAAGATTCTTCACGTTACCAGAGAGGAAATTCCCCACGCCATAGCCGTGGATATTGAGGAAATTACTACGCGACCTAATGACGATTTATATATCAGGGCTGTGGTATATGTGGAGCGGGAATCACAAAAGGGCATTGTCATTGGTGCCGGCGGCAAATTGCTAAAAGAGATTGGTCATGCGGCCAGAAAAGATATTGAGAATCTGCTTGGCTCGAAAAGCTTTCTGGATTTATGGGTTAAAGTGAAAAAGGATTGGCGTAACCGGGACAGTTCATTGCGGAATTTTGGCTATGAATAACCGGACGGCATAGAAAGATTCTGATGACTACCTGGCAGGTAGTCATTTCTCTTTATTGACCGCAATCAGGATAGATGGTATCATTTGTAAAGAGGAGTATTTTTATGAATCGAATTTCCAAATATTTCATCAATGGCTTGATTGTGATTGTTCCCATTGCCATTACCGCTTTTGTTGTTGTACAGATTTTTTCCATGGCCGAAGATCTGCTGGGACGACATCTGCCGGTACATTTTCCTGGTATCGGGATTGTTACGGTGGTCATCCTGCTGGTTGTGACGGGTTGGCTATCTTCGTATTGGATATTGAAACGTCTTTTGGAATTTGGCGAGCGATTGCTGGATTCCATTCCCATAGTAAAGTTTATTTACAAAAGCATCAAACAATTATCTACGGCTGTTTTTGAATCACAGCATCTGTTTAAACAGGCTGTTCTGGTGCCTTATCCTCATCCGGGGGCAAAGTCAATCGGCTTTATTATGTCGGAACTTTCCGAACCGATGGCGGAAGCTTTGGACGGAGAACATGTCTGTGTCTATGTTCCGATGAGTTTTAATTTAACCAACGGCTTTAATATTCTGGTACCTAAGAAGGATATAATAGTTTTAGACATTACCAGTGAGAGTGCACTGCAGTATATTTTTACAGCAGGAACCATTATGCCGGTCCGGCATGATGTGCAAAAATAGGGAGAGGATGCGCTATCGATTCGCCTTTATATAGTACGGTAAAAATAATATTGGCTTTGTTATTGGTTTTTCTGAATGGTTTTTTTGTTATTGCTGAATTTTCGCTGGTAAAAGTAAGAAAGACCCGCTTGGAGGAACTGGCTCATCAGGGCAATAGCCGGGCTGCTTTGGCTCTGAAGGTGGTGTCGGGCTTTGACACCTACCTGGGCGCCACTCAGTTGGGGATTACTTTGGCTTCGCTGGCTCTAGGCTGGCTGGGGGAACCTGCCGTGGCGTCATTGCTGGTGTCTCTGTTTAACGACATTCTGCCGGACAATTATTATTGGCTGGCGTCCACCGTCAGTGTGGCTCTTGGGTTTATATTTATTACCTTTCTGCATATTGTATTGGGCGAATTGGTGCCCAAATCACTGGCTATTCAAAAGACTGAGGAAGTCGCTTTATTTTCTGTGTGGCCCTTATATATTTTTCATAAAATCGGGTATCCTGTTATTTTACTGTTCAATCAGGCAGCGCAGGCATTTTTGGCCATCCTGGGGATTAAAGCCGCGAAAGAGGCTGAATTGACCCATTCGGAAGAAGAACTGCGCATGCTGGTAAGCGCCAGCCACCGTGGCGGTGTACTAGATCAAATGGAAAGCGAACTGATTGACAATGTGTTTGATTTTGCCGACCGTCTGGCCCGGGAAGTTATGATTCCGCGCCAGGATATGGTGTGCCTGTTTGTTGATGATTCTTACGAAGAGAATCTGCGGGTAGTCCGGGAAGCCAGCCATACGCGGTTTCCGCTTTGCATTGAGGATAAAGACCATGTGATCGGTATGGTTCATTTAAGAGATTTGATGGATTTTGATCTATGCAATTCTGAAAATAAAGATTTGAAGACCATCATGCGGGAGATTCTGGTCGTCCCGGAAGGAATGTCGGTAGCAAAACTTTTGCAGGTCATGCGGCGGAAACGAATCCATCTTGCGGTGGTAGCCGATGAGTATGGCGGGACGGCAGGCTTGGTGGCATTGGAAGACGTCATTGAAGAAATTGTCGGCGATATCCAGGATGAACACGATGAAATTGTCGATGTGGAAATTCAACGGCTGGAAGAAGGCAGTTACGAGTTTGACGGACGGGTGCTTCTTGATGATGTTACGGATATTTTGCATATCGAATTGGAAGACCACGAGGAAGATACGATCGGCGGGTATATTTTCGGCCTGTTAGGCCGCAAGCCGGAAATCGGTGATACAGTAAATATTGGTGCCTATGTCTTTGAAGTATTAAAAGTTAATGGATTTCGCATAGTAAGAGTGAAGGCAAAACAATTGCCGGGGCCTTCTGTGGATGACGATGAGTTAATAAGCCAATAACTATACGAAGGGATGATAGTACATGTTATTACGAGAAGTCATGTGGGAAATCTTTTTAACTACCGGACATATCGGAGCATATCTAGCTTACCGTTCGTGTAAGGAGTGCGATTCTTTCGCCGGCCAGCCCTTTTTAAAAGAAGCAATTCATACTAACAGAGTGGAAGTAGTTTAAAGCATATGATCTATCCAGTGGAAGCCGTTTTGTTGGCGGTACGCGATTGGCGGGATGCCGACAGGCTGGTTACGTTATTTTCAAAAGAACAGGGAAAGCTGACAGCCGTCGCTTATGGCGCCAGGCGGCCCAGCAATCGTCTGGCCGGAAGCATTCAGCCGTTTGCTTATTTGGATTTGCAGCTCCAATCGGGCACCGGTATGGAAGTAATTAAGCAATGCGAAGTGAAAAATCACTTCCGTCCGGTTCGTGAAGAGCTTACTTCCATGTCCTATGCGTCTTTTCTAACAGAACTGGTCATTGAACTTTGCCCGGAACGGCAGCCGGAGCCTCTGCTTTTTGATATTCTGTTGGATGCGTTTTCGCTGATGAGAACCAGGAATCCAAGAATTGTGGCCTTGGCCGCTGCCTGGAAAATCGTGGAGATCAGTGGCTATGTTCCGGAATGGCAGGTATGTGTTGCCTGTGGACAAGCTCTTCAATATCCGGCCTTTTTTGATGCCGGCGCCGGCGGGGCAGCCTGCTCTGTCTGCTCTTCCCGGGAGCTTCAGCTTGATAAACCGGCGGTTGAACTGATCAATACCTTGCTGGAACTGGATTTTAAACAGCCTGAAGACTTTTCGGTTACAGGGGCTGCTTTGGTGCAGGCTGAGGCGGTTCTGGTGAAATATTTACTGTACTGTCTGGATAAGCCACTGAAATCCCTGGGCTTTATCCGACAATTACACGCCGTTAACCGTTCCCGCTCTGCTAGTACCTTGTCAGTTTAAGACAGTAGAAGGATGACAAAGTTATTAAATGGTATAGGTTTCACGGCGGCGGGTATTATAAGAATAAAAATCTGGAGGAACACATAATGGAAGAAATTACTCTGGAAAAGATTGACGCTATACGGAGCAGAACTGGTGTTTCTTATCGTGAGGCCAAGGAAGCACTGGAACAAGCGCGGGGCAATGTCGTTGAGGCCTTGATTGCGCTGGAAAGCGAAAAACAGACGAACTGGACGGAGGAGTTTTCCGTCCGATCCTCAGAAGTGATTGATAAGGTGAAAGAACTGATTCATGAAGGAAATGTCAATAGCATTCGGGTAAAGCATGAGGATAAGACCTTGGTGGATATTCCTGTCGGCTTAGGTGCGCTTGGCGCTGTTTTTCTACCGCAACTGGCCGCGTTAGGTGTTTTGGTTGCCGTGTTTAAGCGCTGCACCATTGAAGTTATTCGCAACGATAAGAACGATCACGAAGAATAAGAGTTTATTGCGTAAGATTAAATTGACATTGCCTGGCTTATTTGGTATATTGTATAGTAAAATACGGCAATGAAGAAAAAGAGTAGCCTGCGTTTTAGCGAGCCGGGGATGGTGCAAGCCCGGGGTATGGTCAGGTGAAGGCGTTTTGGAGCTGCGGACGGAAATACTGCGATGGTTTTATAGCGGTAGAGTAGAAGCCGTAATATTTTAAAGTGGGCACTTGCCAAGCAGGGTGGAACCGCGGGATGATAAAAATCTCGTCCCTGGTAACAGATTGTTACTGGGGACGCGGATTTTTTTTATTTTTGTCTTTTATTTTATTTAAGGAAAAATTACAGGAGGGGAATATATGACATTTCAGGAAATCATCTTAACTTTACAGAATTTCTGGGCGGAGCAGAAATGTATTTTACAACAGCCTTATGATGTAGAAAAAGGGGCGGGAACAATGAACCCGGCGACTTTTTTGCGGGCTTTAGGGCCGGAGCCTTGGAACGTTGCTTACGTGGAGCCGTCCAGACGGCCTACTGACGGCCGGTATGGCGATAATCCCAATCGCTTGTTTCAGCATCACCAATTTCAGGTGATTATGAAGCCGTCACCCGACAATATACAGGAACTTTATTTGGAAAGTTTGTCCCGTCTGGGTATTGACCCGGCTAAGCACGATATTCGCTTTGTGGAGGACAATTGGGAATCTCCTACGCTGGGCGCCTGGGGATTAGGTTGGGAAGTATGGCTGGATGGCATGGAAATTACTCAGTTTACTTATTTTCAACAGGTGGGAAGTATTGATGTTAAGCCTGTATCGGTTGAAATTACGTATGGTTTAGAACGGCTGTCCATGTACATTCAGGGAAAAGAAAATGTGTTTGATATTGAATGGGTGGATGGCATTACCTATGGTGATGTTTTTCATCGGAATGAAGTGGAGCATTCTCATTACAACTTTGAATTGGCTGATACCAACCTCTTGTTCCAATTGTTTGATCTGTATGAAAAAGAGGCTTTACGCGTGTTAGACAGCGGTTTTGTCCTTCCGGCCTACGATTATGTCTTGAAGTGTTCTCATACCTTTAACTTACTGGATGCGCGAGGGGCGATCAGCGTGAGTGAGCGTACCGGCTTCATTGGCCGGGTTCGCAACATGGCCCGGCTCTGTGCGCAGGCTTATTTGACTCAAAGGGAAAAACTGGGGTATCCGCTGCTTAAGGGAGGAAAGAATAATGCCTAAAGATTTATTGTTGGAAATTGGAACTGAAGAAATCCCAGCCAGATTTATGCCGGACATTTTGGCGCAATTTGAGAAAATTGCCAAAGATAGACTGGAGAAATTACGCATCGCTTATAGCGAAGTGCGGACATTCGGCACACCGCGCAGAATAGCGCTTGTCATTCGTGAACTGGCAGAGCAGCAGAAAGATTGGCAGACGGAAAACAAAGGGCCATCGCTGAAAATTGCCTTTGACGCGCAGGGGCAGCCCACCAAGGCTGCGCAGGGTTTTGCCCGTGGACAGGGTGTTGATGTGAATAGTTTAGTTACCAGGGAAGGCTATGTATATGCGGTGATTAATGAAAAAGGCCGGTCGGTAGCTGAGCTGATACCAGAAATGCTGCTTTCACTGATTCAGAGTCTGAACTTTCCCAAGACTATGCGCTGGGGCGATCATGATATCCGTTTTGTCCGACCGATTCGCTGGTTGTTGGCGCTCTGCGGTACGGAGTGCATTCCGCTGACTATTACGGATGTAGTAAGCAGCAACTATACGTTTGGCCATCGTTTCCTGAGTTCCGGGGCAATAACGGTTGATTCGGTTGATGATTATTTTAAAAAACTGGCTGATCATTTTGTTATGGTTGATCAGGAGGAACGCCGCAGGGTTATTCGTGAACAGGTGGAAAAGCTGGCCGTAAGTCATGGCGGAACGGCTGAGATTGATGAAGAGTTATTGGAAGAAGTTGTGTTCTTGGTAGAGTATCCTACTGCTCTTTGTGGTACCTTCGATAAAGCCTATCTGGCTTTGCCGGCGGAAGCCATTGTAACGCCGATGCGGGAACATCAACGGTATTTTCCGGTCAGAGCCAAGGATAAATCGTTGCTGCCGGTCTTTATTACGGTACGCAACGGCAACGCAGATCATTTGGAGATTGTTCAGCACGGCAATGAACGGGTACTAAGGGCCAGACTGGATGATGCCAAATTCTTCTTTGAAGAGGATCAGAAAGTGACACTAGCCAACCGGGTAGGCCGATTGAAAACGATCGTGTTTCAGGATGGTTTGGGAACGTTATATGATAAGACCTTACGGGTTCAGCGTTTAGCTGGTCAAATTGCCGGTAAGCTTGGTCAAGACAGTAATACCTGTGCAATTGTGGAAAGAAGTGCGTTGTTAGCCAAGGCTGATTTGGTCACAGGCATGGTGTATGAGTTTACCGAACTGCAGGGCATCATGGGGCGCCAATATGCTCTTCTAAATGGTGAAAAACCGCCTGTAGCTCAAGCAATTTATGAACATTACCTTCCCCGTTTTTCCGGTGATGAACTACCGCAAAGTGATGCCGGCCGCATTGTCAGCATTGCCGATAAAATGGATAATATCGTAGCCACTTTTAGCCGCGGCTTGATTCCGACAGGCTCTCAAGATCCGTATGCTTTGCGCCGCCAGTCACTGGGGATTGTCCATATCCTGATTGACGGAACTTATCACTTGTCACTGCAAGAGCTCTTGGAAGATACGCTGAACTTATTACAAATTACCGACGGAGCCAAACGGGAAAAGTTGACTGCCGAGGTGCAGGATTTCTTCCGCCTGCGTATTAAAAATGTGCTGGCTGATGCCGGTATCCGTTATGATTTAATTGATTCGGTATTGACTAGTGGTACGGATGATATTTATAATACCTGGCTTAAAGCTAATGCCGTTGCCGCTAACGCGGGGGGCGGTGAACTGCAGCTTGCGGCTCAGGCGTTTACCCGTATCGCTAATTTAACTAAAAATATCGCGGATACCATCAACTTAGCGATAAGCCCGTCTCTGTTTGCCAATCCGGCGGAACAAGCCCTGTATCAAACCTATGGTGCAGTCCGGGAGAAGGTATTGTCTGCTGCCGGCACCAAGCGGTATGACGAAGCCTTGACCTCATTATTTGGCTTGATTGCACCGATAGATGCTTTTTTTAGCGAAGTTATGGTTATGGTAGACGATCTGCCGGTGAGGAACAACCGTCTTGCCTTATTAAAGGCTGTGCTGGAACTGTCGCATACAGTGGCTGATTTTAGCAAAATTACTTTATGAGTAAATGAATAAAATAAATAAGAAAAACCTGTACAACTGTACAGGTTTTTCTTACCTTATAAATAATTACTTATAGGAAGCTGTTGGTTATTACATTGTAACTTGCCGTATCTGCCGACCAACTGTTGCCGTCTTGGGTAACCTGGACATTGCCGCTGAAGTCAGCCACTTTGGTCTTCCAATTGAAATCGACCTGGTTAGCCGTAATCTGCAGCCCGGAACGGGAAAAGCTGATGCCGCCGCTGATTTGGGCTAAATTTTTGGGAAAAGAGACATATACGGTGCTGCCGGTAAAATATATGTCGTCTTGGGTAAAGGTTACTCCACCAGAAGCCCAGACTTCTACGTAGTTTGTTCTGGCTTCGCCGGCCGTTACCACACGGTTTTTATGTTCAATATAAACATTGCCGCTCAATACCTGCAAGCCTGAAGTAATATCAAAATATTGATGGTCTGCCCGTATTGTCGGCATGGCAGCAAAGACAGTGCTGGTAAATAGGAGAGTAAGTAAGAGAAATACGATGGAAATCTTTTTTTTCACTAATGATCCCGCCTTTCTTCACTATTTATTATAACAGATTTCTGAATGTAGCGGAGTTGCTTTGTCATTTTTCCACAGCCAAATGATGGAAAAACCAATTGATAGGTTATATTTTGGTGAGGAGGATTTTTATGAATATACGTGAACGGATAGAAGAACAGGAGTATATCTACTTGGCGGCGGCAGCCAGTAAAAGTAAAACGGCTGTGAGGCAAAAGGAAGAAGAGCCATGTCCGTTTCGCACGGCATTTCAGCGTGATCGTGACAGAATTATACACAGTAAGGCGTTTCGTCGCCTAAAACATAAGACCCAGGTGTATTTTTCGCCTGGCGATCACTATCGCATGCGTATGACCCACAGTTTGGAGGTTTCCCAAATTTCAAGGACCATCGCCCGTGGGCTGCGCCTTAATGAAGATTTAATCGAGGCTATTGCTTTAGGTCATGATGTAGGACATACACCGTTTGGTCATGCCGGTGAATATGCATTAAGAGATCTAATCGGACATTATAATCATAATGAACAAAGTTTGCGGGTAGTAGAGTATTTGGAGAAGAATGGAAAAGGTTTGAATTTAACGGCGGCAGTAAAAGATGGCATTCTCAATCATACCGGTGAGCATAAGCCGTTTACCTTGGAAGGGAGCATCGTCCGGAAGGGAGATCGTATTGCCTATCTCTGTCACGATTATGATGACGGCATCCGGGCCGGAATGATTAAAAAGACAGATCTCCCGGCTCGGGTGGCAAAATGTATGGGAACACATCCATCCGATATGATTACAGTTATGGTTGCCGATATGCTTGAGGCTTCTGCCAATCTGACAGAAATCCGCCTGTCACCGGCTATTGAAGAGGCCATGAATGAATTACGAGAGTTTATGTTTGAAAAGATCTATCATTCGGCTGAGTTGGAACCGGACCGTAAAAAAGCCCGTTATGTGATTCAGAAGCTATATGAATACTTTGTTGCTAGGCCTTCGGCATTACCTGATGAATATTTGCAGCGACGGGATCGTTGGGGTTTGGAGACAACCGTTGCTGACTATATTGCCGGATTAACCGACGTATACGCCATTCATCTGTTTGAGAAATTATTTATTCCGGCTAATTGGCAAATTCGTTAGTACTTCGTCTTATTTGAAGCGTAAAAGAATTCACGGGAATTTGGGGTAGCGGAGGCGCGCCTAGCAGACATAAGTAAGCCGGCGACAGCATATGGGAAAGTACCATGAAGTTATTAGGATTTCAGAATAGACAGATGGCCGGGACGTATTTTGCAACTAACGTTTCATGGTGAAAACAGTGCCGTCAGGGACTGTTCCGAATAGTTTGCAAACATGCCCTGGGAGAAACTTTAATTTTAACATACTTTTGCACTTGATTGAGAGGATATTTAAATTATTTATTGAATACTATAAAAAATAAGCTAAGCTGTCAGAAGTATTAGCTTCATAGCAGGACTGTAGCAAATTATGTAGAATAAACTCAGAGTATGTCTACTTATGCTTTATACAATGGTTTGATTAAGCAGGAAAATTAGATAAAGGCGCGAATGTATACATCTATTGGCAAGGTTGCCGGAGTATATACCTTAATCATGGCTTTTGGTGTATAAATAATTGTCTAATGTATATACTTAATGCCAAGAATTGTATAAGTAAAGCAGGCAACCCAAAGGTGATTGGATTAGTATGAAAGATAAGGATTATGAGGATTTTGTTGAGAGGCTGCGTGCGGAGAGCGATATTGTCAGTATTATCTCCCAATATGTACCCTTGAAAAAGAAAGGGAAAAATTATTGGGGATGCTGTCCGTTTCATAATGAAAAGTCTCCGTCTTTTTCTGTCACTCCTGATAAAGGTTTTTTCTATTGTTTTGGCTGTCAATCAGGCGGTAATGTCTTTACCTTTTTAATGAAGATGGAAAACATGGTTTTTCCGGAAGCGGTAAAGCTGCTGGCTAATAAACTTAATATTCCGGTGCCAGAGAAGGAAAAGACAGAAAAGGAGCGCCAGCTTGAGCGGGAAAGGGCTACTTTGTTCCGTGCCAATGAATTAGCCAGGGATTTTTTTTATGCCTGTCTTACGAAAACAAATTTTGCTGAAGGAGCAAGGAAATACCTGGAGCGCCGGGGAATTACACAGGAAGCGGTCAAGCAATTTGGTCTAGGATTCGCTCCGCCGGCGTGGGATAAGCTGGTGAACGGGCTTTCCACAAGAGGTATTCAGCTTGAGACCATGATTAAGGCTGGTTTGGCTGCTGAGAGAAATTCCGGTGAAGGCGCTTATGACAGGTTTCGCAACCGGATTATGTTTCCTATCTGTGATTTGCGTGGTCGTGTTGTCGGTTTTGGCGGAAGAGTGCTTGATGATAGCCAGCCTAAATATCTTAATTCGCCGGAGACGCTAATCTTTAATAAGCGGCATATTTTATTCGGGCTTAATCTGGCAGATAAATTTATCCGGGAGACAGGACAGGCCATCGTTGTAGAAGGTTACATGGATGTTATTGCGGCTCATTCAGCCGGTGTAAAAAACACGGTGGCGTCGTTAGGGACGGCGTTTACCCTGGAACAGGCAAAAAGCCTGCGATCGGTTCATGAAATTGTGTTTGCCTATGACAGTGATGCAGCCGGACAGAATGCTACGCTCAGAGCGTTGGAAATCGCTAAAAAATTGGGCATAACTATTAAAGTGATAGCAATTCCCGATGGCAAAGATCCTGATGAATATATCAGAAAACATGGGGCCGATGCTTTTAAACTGCTTATTACCGAGAGTCTTTCGCTTGTGGAGTATAGTTTGCGCAACTCTTTACAAACCATAGATTATTCTACGCTAGAAGGCAAGGTGGCAGTGGTCAGTAAAATGATTCCTGTTTTAGCCTCGCTTGACAATGCGGTTGAGATAAATGAGTACATTACGCAAACATCCGAGGCGTTGTCCATTGATGAAAATTCTATTCGCAGTGAACTGCGTAAATATTTAAATATTGAAAAAAAGGATAGAATTGTAAATGTGGGAAAGGATAGTAGTGCGGTTTATTTGAAAAATCGGCAGGTCAGTCCCACGGAGCAGGCTGAAAAAACTATTATACGCTTTATGTGTGAGGATATGTCGATTATACCATATATTGAAGTACAATTGACACCGGAAGATATTCAGGATGAACGCAGAAAAAAAATAATGAAATCAATATGCAATGCGTATAATATGGAGAAAAATATTACAGATATCAGTTTTCAGGAAACTCTCGGAGAAGAGGCGGCCCTGGAATTTTCTCACATTATGCTAATGGATATACAATTAACCAATATGACACAAATGGTTGATGACTGCATAAAGAAGATCCGTCTGTTCAGTCTGAAAAAATTATATGAAGAACATCGGCTGCGTGCTGATGAATTACATCGTATGGGGGATAGTAGCTTTCTGCAGGAATTGGCGGAAAGTCAGCGAATTAATGATGAAATTACTAAATTGCACCAGTCATAGTAAGTGCTTGCCTAATTGTATTGTCAATGGAGGGGGGGAGTAAGAATGACAGAGAAAAAGAATGTACCTAATGTATCTAATGAGCATGTTAATGAATTATTGCATAAAGGAAAACAACGTGGCGGTGTTCTGACCTATGCTGAAATAATGGACACTCTCCAAGGCGATGATTTATCTCCCGACGAAATTGATGATATGTATGAAGTTTTTTCCAGCAAGGGTATTGAGATTGTCGATGAAATTCCAGATGTAGAAAGCATAGGGGAACCAGATATTTCAGAGATGGAAGAGGTAACGCCGGAAGAGGTGGATATTGACCTAAGCATTCCGGAAGGAATCAGTATTGATGATCCTGTGAGAATGTATCTCAAAGAAATCGGCCGTGTCCCGCTCTTAAATGCTGATGAGGAAATTAAACTGGCCCAACGGATGGAGAACGGTGATGAGGAAGCTAAGCGCCGGCTGGCTGAAGCCAATTTGCGTTTGGTTGTCAGTATTGCCAAGCGCTATGTGGGCAGGGGGATGCTTTTCCTGGATTTAATTCAGGAGGGTAACCTGGGGCTTATTAAAGCGGTTGAGAAATTTGATTATAATAAAGGCTATAAATTTAGTACCTACGCAACTTGGTGGATTCGGCAGGCAATTACCAGGGCGATAGCCGATCAGGCCCGGACAATCCGGATTCCGGTCCATATGGTGGAAACAATTAATAAACTGATCCGGGTATCCCGCCAGCTTCTACAGGAGTTGGGGCGTGAACCATTGCCCGAGGAAATTGCCCGTGAAATGGAGATCAGTGTTGACCGGGTGCGGGAGATTATGAAAATTGCCCAGGAACCGGTATCCTTGGAAACCCCGATTGGGGAAGAAGAAGACTCTCATTTGGGGGATTTCATTGAGGATCAGGATGCACCGGCGCCGGCGGAGGCCGCTTCGTTCATGCTTTTAAAAGAGCAATTGGAGGAAGTTCTGGAGACATTAACCCCGCGGGAGGAAAAAGTCTTGCGATTGAGATTCGGCCTGGACGACGGCCGGGCGCGTACTTTGGAAGAAGTAGGACAACATTTTGGTGTTACTAGGGAACGTATCCGTCAGATTGAAGCCAAAGCGCTCCGAAAACTGCGACATCCGAGCCGGAGTAAGAAACTAAAAGACTTTTTAGAATAAAATAAGCCTTTAAGGAAAAATAAATATTGACCAACTTATAATACTAGTATATAATATATTTCGTTGGTGACATTCCTCGATAGCTCAGTTGGTAGAGCAATCGGCTGTTAACCGATCGGTCGTAGGTTCGAGTCCTACTCGAGGAGCCATTTTTGTTACAGTAAACAGGATTTCTTTGGAAATCCTGTTTTTATGGGCCTATAGCTCAGCGGTAGAGCAGCCGGCTCATAACCGGCTGGTCCCTGGTTCGATCCCAGGTGGGCCCACCAACTGATTTATATTATATGGCCCGTTGGTCAAGCGGTTAAGACACCGCCCTTTCACGGCGGTATCGGGGGTTCGATTCCCCCACGGGTCACCAAATATACGGGCGATTAGCTCAGATGGGAGAGCGCCTGCCTTACAAGCAGGATGTCGGCAGTTCGATCCTGTCATCGCCCACCACACGAACTTACATGCAAAGCACAAGCTTTGCATTTTTTAATTTATGATAAAAGTCAATTATGCAAAGCGGGATTTTGTTATATACTAAAAAGGAGAGGTGATGGGATATGCCGTTAAGTAAGAGGCTCTCCGCCATCGCGAAGTTGGTTATACCGGGAGCCGGGGTAGCCGATATTGGTACGGACCATGCTTATTTGCCCATTTATCTTGTTGAGCATGGCGTGGCTACTCATGCCATAGCTGGCGAAGTCAATCAGGGGCCTTATCTGGCTGCTCAAGATATGATACAGCGGGCTTCGCTGCAGTCGAGCATTTCCTTGCGGCTGGGTGATGGTTTAGCTGTTTTACAGCCTGGCGAAGTGGAAACCATAGTGATTGCCGGAATGGGGGCAACCACCATGACCGATATTCTTAATGCCTGTCCGGCGGTTGTGCAAGCGGCTAAACGCCTGGTGGTGCAGCCGATGATCGGCGCCGCGCTAATGCGTCAATGGCTGACGAAGCATCGGTGGGCCATTTGCGAGGAAGAGCTGATTGTAGAAGATGATATTCTTTATGAAATTATTGCGGCCGAGCCGGGTGAGATGCCTGCCATGAATTCTCTTTTGTATGAGATCGGACCGGTTTTGTGGAGGCAAAAGCACCCGCTGCTGGAATATCATATGACGCAGATTATAAAACAATATAAAAAAATAGTTGAAAATCTGAAATTAAGTAAAACAACGGAGGCCGCCGAACGCTGTCAGCGGCTTGTAAAAAAAATAGAAGAGTTGGAGGCGTGGCGTACATGTCTGTGAAGTGTCAGGCGATTATGGATACTCTTTATAGTCTTGCTCCCGCTCAACTGGCTGAGAAGTGGGACAATGTAGGGTTACTGGTAGGTAGCCCCTCCCAAAAGATAAAAAAGATATTGGTTGTTTTGGATGTGACGTTGTCAGTCATCGATTATGCGGCAGCCAATCATATTGATATGATTATTGCTCACCATCCGCTCATTTTTCATTCCTTGAGAAGTATCCGTACCGATAAACCGGAAGGAGTTATGCTGGCCAAACTGCTGCAGAACGAAATTGCGGTATTTGCGGCACATACCAATCTGGATATTGCTGCAGGCGGTGTAAATGACAGTCTGGCCCAAAAAATAGCGCTCCAAAACGTAAAACCTCTTGCTGTTCAGCAAACCGGGCAGCTTTTAAAACTAGTGGCCTACGTGCCGCAGAATCATGTGGAAGAAGTGCGAACCGCCATGGCTGACGCCGGAGCCGGTCATATAGGACAATACAGTCATTGTTCCTTTCAAACAGCAGGAACAGGTACCTTTTTGCCGTTAGAAGGAACAGATCCATATATTGGTAAGGCCGGTCAACTAGAAAGGGTGGATGAAGTCCGCCTGGAAACTGTTTTGCCGGAAGCGATCAAGAGCCGGGTGCTTACGGCGATGCTTCGGGCTCACCCTTATGAAGAAGTAGCTTATGATCTGTATGGGCTGCTCAATCCGGGAGTGCCGCTGGGAATGGGCCGCATTGGCGATTTGTCCCACAAGGTCAGTATGATGGAATTTATTTGCTTGCTTAAACAGGCATTGGAGGTTTCTTTTGTGAAAGTGGCCGGTCAACATGAAGGTATGGTCGGTAAAGTGGCTGTTTGCGGCGGCAGTGGGGCCGGACTGATTGCCCAGGCAGTTGCTGAAGGAGCGGATGTATTAGTAACTGGCGATGTAAAATATCATGAAGCTCAGGCAGCGATTGCGGCAGGCCTAACGGTTATTGATGCCGGTCATTATGCGACGGAACAGCCTATAGTTGCTGATTTAGCGGCCTATTTAACACGGTGTGCCACAGAAAATAAATGGTTCGTCGAGATTGAGTCAGGGACTGGTTGTTCCAAAGATGTGTTTGATTTTTATTGAGGCTTGACACAAAGTAAAATAACTGATAACATAATAATCCGGTTGTTATGAGTCAAAAAGACGATTGCGAATGCGCTAGTGTTCCGCCAATTTTAAAACTGCAAATTAAATTTGCGGAGATTTTTTCGTAAGGCAAGGCGGAGGAGGTGCACCTATTGAACATAGGTAAACCGACGACAACGAAGCCTTACGAAAAAATCTCCGTGAAGAAATTGTAGTTTCAGAGTTGATGGAGCACTAGGGCGTATTTGAGGAAAGTCCGAGCTCCGTAGGGCAGGGTGCTGGATAACGTCCAGCGAGGGTGACCTCAGGGAAAGTGCCACAGAAATGTAGACCGCCTGGTATTTTCCAGGTAAGGATGGAACGGTGCGGTAAGAGCGCACCAGCAATCAGGTGACTGATTGGCTAGGTAAACCCCACTTGGAGCAAGACCGAATAGGGAAGGGATGAAGCTGCCCGCTGAGCCTTCCGGGTTGCGTCGCTTGAGCTGTCAGGCAACTGACAGCCTAGATAAATAATCGTCGCCGCGCGAGCGGAACAGAACTCGGCTTATTGATGACTCATAATGCTCATGGCCGTTGTACGATAAGCTGCATGCAGCCTATCGTACAACGGCCATGTTATTGTTATTTCCAGAAGACTATTTCCGGTGCATGTTTTACGACCGGTTCTTGCTCGCTGGCCGGATAGCCTACAATCAGTGGTGCAACCATAACATAAGTTTCCGGGATGCCTAGCTCTTGCTTGATAGGAGGCTGCTGCAGGAATTCCTGGGCAAAACCAATCCAACAGGTTCCCAGACCCAGGCTGTGGGCCGCCAGCATCACATTTTGCGCCGCCAGACAGCAATCTGTGACAGCAAACGGACTGGCTGGTTTGGCATAAACAAGCAGAAGTGTGCCGGCACCATAAAATATATCATAATCATCGCGTGATAACAGGGCATGATATTTCTGCAGTGAAGGAAGTTCTTCCATCTTACCGATAAGATGTGCCTTGACTTGCTGGGAATAGGCGGACAGTAGGTTTTGGTCCTGAATTACGCCAAAGCACCAAGGTTGGGCGTTGGTGGCACTGGGAGCCTGGGTCGCAGCAGTGCATAGTTCCTCGATTATTTTTTTATCCACCAGATGACCGGTATACTTACGCACAGAACGTCGGCTATACAGCGTTTCTTTGAAATCCATGGGTCTACCTCCCGAAAATATTTACCTTTATCATAGTAAATTATCCTGGAAAAGTAAAGCACGTCAGGTCCTCACAGTGGGAACTCAATTGACTTTTGGAAGAATATTCTATATAATTCTAATTATAATTGTTTTTGTTTTACCGTGTTAATGAAAGCCTTTTTTAGATAATAAACTTGATGGGATTATAGGGAGGTATGGCAGGTGAGTGTGATAAACATTTCAAGTCCGGCAGAATTTACACAGACAATTGCTGCCGACAAACCGGTATTAGTTGATTTTTGGGCTTCCTGGTGTGGTCCGTGTAAGATGGTTGCGCCTGAAATAGAAGCGGTAGCTGAGGAATATGAGGGGAAAGCCGTCATTGCAAAGGTTAATATTGACGAGCAGGCGGAACTGGCCAGCCAGTACAATGTGATGAGTATTCCGACCATATTGATTTTTAAAGCAGGCCAGGAAATAAATCGCCTGGTGGGGTACCGGCCCCGTAAAGATTTTAGTGTTGCGTTGGAGAAAAACCTATAATTTTTTGGGAAATCTTGCTTCTGTGAAATGTAGGGGATGGTTTTCCCGCAAGGCAGTGGTTTTTCTCCAGGTTTCGCAATGTTTCACGTGGAATATTTTACCAAATGACTTATTTGATTTTGCAAGCTTATTTGGGAGCATTGGAAGATCGTATAATACAGCAGGGCAATAACGAAAACGGCTCTTATTGGTATGTGCCAACTAAGAGCCATTTTGCTGCTTTAGGGCGGGTCATCATCTTTCAGTTTTAAAGTTGGTGGAGCCATCGTGTAGTGGCCCATTCACATTTCGCTTAATTACTTGTCTAAATTTCCAGCTGCTTCGTTGTCGTCAATCGGTGTAGGAACCACTACGTCTCATTCCTTCGCCTTGCAGATGAAAATTTATCCTGCGTCCTTTAGCTGAAATGTCAACGTGTCACTACACTAGGGGTTGTTGTTTGCTGCTTTAATATAGGGTATAATAACCATCAAGATATTTTATGGAGATGATTCTTTTTATGCAGGATGCGATACAGACGAAACGTATGTCCGTGCTGACATATGGATGCCAAATGAATGAAAATGATTCTGAACGGTTTGTCGGACAGCTGAAGTCTGTCGGTTATGAACTAACCGATAAGCTGGATCAGGCCGATTTAATTATGATAAATACCTGCTGCGTCAGAGAAAGCGCCGAGCAGAAAATTTATGGAAAAATTGGTGAACTGAAACGGCTTAAGGCGGTAAATCCTAATCTGATTATTGGGATTGCCGGTTGCATGGCTCAAAAAGACCGGGATGAAATTTTTAAAAAAGCGGCCCATGTCGACTTTGTCATAGGCACACATAATGTTCACAAATTAACCGAATTAATTGCCGAGGTGGAAAATAAAAAAGATAAAGTGCTGGCTGTCTGGGATCAGGCCGAACGGTTGGCTGAAAATGTACCTGCCGTACATAAGGGAAAGGTTTCTGCTTATGTCCCTATTATGTATGGCTGCAATAATTTCTGCACTTACTGCATTGTGCCTTATGTGCGTGGACGGGAACGCAGCCGGCCAATGAAGGATATTATTAAAGAAATAGAACAGTTAGGACAGGAAGGTTTTAAAGAAATCACTTTGTTGGGGCAGAATGTAAACTCCTATGGCAAGGATCAAAAACAGGAAGACGGTTTTGCCCAATTGCTGGCGCGGGTTGATCAGGTGGAGTCCATTGAACGAATTCGTTATATGACTTCCCATCCCCGTGATATGAATCAGGCTGTTATTGATGTAATTTGCCAAAGCAAAAAAATATGCGAGCAGTTTCATCTGCCGATCCAGTCAGGCAGCAATAGGGTTTTAGCCAAAATGAACCGTGGTTATACCACTGAGTACTATACTAAACTGATTGAGCAAATAAGAAAAAAAGTTCCCCAGGCCAGTATCACGACCGATATCATTGTAGGATTTCCCGGCGAAACTGAAGAATTATTCAAAGAAACGCTGGAATTTCTAAAAACAATCCGTTTTGATGCTGCTTATACCTTTATTTATTCCAAGCGGTCAGGCACTCCCGCAGCTACTATGCCTGATCAGATTCCGCTTGCCGAAAAGAAAGCCAGACTGCAGGCGTTAATGGATGTACAGAATACGATCAGCCTGGAAATTAATAAGCAATTGGAAGACAATGTGGTGGAGGTACTGGTGGAAGGGCCGAGTAAAAACGATGACACCAAACTGATGGGGCGTACCCGTACCAACAAAATCATACTATGGGACAAGCAGGGGCCGGAACGGGTCGGGCAATTGCTGTCTGTTAAAATAGATCGTGCCCAGACCTGGGTATTAAAGGGCAAACTCTATAATTATTAACTTGTTTTCCCGGAAAAGGAGGAGACGATGAGCGTAAGTTATACTCCTATGCTGGAGCAATACCGCGAGATTAAGGCTAAGCATCCGGAAGAAATTTTGTTTTTCCGGCTTGGTGATTTTTATGAGATGTTTTTTTCCGATGCCGAGTTAGCTTCCAGGGAATTGGAAATCACCCTGACCTCTCGCGAGGGCGGTCAGAATACGAGAGTTCCTATGTGCGGTATTCCTTATCATGCGGCAGATACCTATATTGCCAAACTGATTGGCAAAGGCTATAAAATTGCCATTTGCGAACAAATGGAGGATCCCAAGCAGGTAAAGGGATTGGTACGGCGGGAAGTGATCAAGATTATTACGCCGGGGACTGTATTATCGGAAAATCTTTTGCCTGACCAGAATAATAATTTTTTGGTGGTTGTTTGGGAAGAAAGCGAAGAAATCAGTCTGGCCGCGGCTGATATTTCCACTGGTGAGTGTTTGTGGACGGTTTTTAGTGGACTGTATCGTTTAAATGGTCTGTGTGATCAATTGTTTAGGCTGATGCCTGCCGAACTGGTGCTGGCCTCCAAGCTGGAAAATATAGCGGAACTGGAAGCTTTTATCGAGAATCGGCTCTCCCGCTGCACAGTCACTACGCTGAATGTGTCGGATGTTGATTCCATTAAGGCCTTGCCGCAGCAATTCTTTTCACCGGCGGAGCTTCCCCAGGCTGTTGGAGCTTGCATGGCTGTAGGTTGTTTGTTGCACTATTTGCAGCAGACAGTAAAGAACGACTTGTCACATATTAACTGCCTGGTTAAATACAATGCCGCCGAGCATCTTATTCTGGATGCAGCTACGCTGAGGAATTTAGAGATAACACGCAATATGCGGGACGGCAGTAAAAAAGATACATTGTTCTCCGTATTGGACTTTACCCAAACCGCCATGGGCGGACGGCTTTTAAAAAAGTGGCTGGAATATCCGTTATTGAAGACTGAGGAAATTACAGCCCGGCAGAATGCAGTGGGAAGCTTCCTGGAATTGCCTGTCGTACGCCAAAACATACATAGACTGTTAACGGGAATTTATGATTTTGAGCGTATATTAACCAGGATTGAGGTCGGAACAGCCAATGCCCGGGACTTGGTCGCTTTAAAAGCTTCTTTAGACATCGTGCCTGAAATTAAGGATTGCTTGCAGGATATCCGTGATCCGTTGCTGGCCTATCTGCAGGGGCAGATACGAAACCATGCGGATGTGGTCGAACTTATTGCTTCGGCCATTGTGGATACGCCACCCTTTTCGGTCCGCGAAGGCGGCATGATCAAAGAAGGTTATCATGCCGAACTGGATGAGCTGCGATTTATTTCGCGGGACAGTAAGAAATGGATACAGGAGCTGGAGTCACAGGAACGGGAAAAGACGGGAATCAAATCGCTCAAGGTAGGCTACAACAAAGTATTCGGTTACTATCTGGAGGTAACCCATACCCATGCGGCGGCAGTCCCTGCACAGTATATACGTAAACAAACACTGGCTAATGCCGAACGATACATCACACCGGAACTCAAGGATTTTGAAACCAAAATTCTTGGAGCCCAGGAGAAAATTGTATCCATCGAATACCATCTATTTAGTGAAGTTCGCGATTATATTAAAGAAAAGATTAAAGAAATTCAGCAGACAGCCCGGCAAATCGCCCAGGTGGATGTACTGACTGCTTTGGGAGAAGCGGCGGCTCGCTATAACTATATACGTCCGGCTATTAACACCAGAAATGAAATCATTCTTAAAGACGGCCGGCATCCGGTGGTGGAACGCTTGCTGGTACGGGAAATGTTTGTTCCTAATGACACGGTGCTGAATCATACCGACAGTGAAGTGATGATCATTACCGGTCCGAATATGGCCGGCAAATCGACCTATATGCGTCAGGTTGCCGTACTTGTCCTGCTGGCGCAGATCGGCAGTTTTATTCCGGCGCGGGAAGCCAGCATTTGTCCGGTGGATCGTATCTTTACCCGGGTAGGGGCAAGTGATGATTTGGCCACCGGCCAAAGCACCTTTATGGTGGAAATGAATGAAGTGGCGCAAATTCTTAAACATGCCACACAGAAAAGCCTGATTATACTGGATGAAATCGGCCGGGGAACCAGCACCTTTGATGGTATGAGCATCGCCAAGGCGGTTATTGAGCATATCAAAAAGAAGATTAAGGCAAAAACCTTGTTTGCCACCCACTATCATGAGCTGACTGATTTGGCGGAGTGGAATGGCAGCATAAAAAACTATTCCGTAGCCGTAAAGGAACGGGGCAAGGAAGTTGTTTTTCTGAGGCGGATTGTGCCGGGCGGTGCCGACAAAAGCTATGGTATCCATGTGGCTCAGTTGGCCGGGCTGCCGAAAGGCACGATTGAACGGGCGCAGGAGATATTAATTGAATTGGAGCAGCAGCATGTTTGTGTGCAGGAAAGAGTCGCCCAGGAACAGACGGCTGCGGCTAACCAGCCGACCCTGTTTAGCAGTGCGCTGGCGGATGATATCTTGTCACTGGACATTATGACACTGACTCCGCTGGAAGCGCTGAATGTGTTATACAAGCTTCAAAATCAGGCCAGACAGGAGACTGGAAAGCTATGAGCCATTCCATTATTCATGTGCTTGATGAAAATACAGCCAATAAGATTGCCGCCGGTGAGGTGGTGGAGCGTCCTGCTTCCATTGTCAAGGAGCTGGCGGAGAATTCGCTGGATGCCGGTAGCCGGAATATAGAAATCGAGATTGCCGAAGGCGGTATTCCCTTTATCCGGGTGACTGATGACGGCAGCGGGATGAGTCGTGAAGACGCGAAGTTGTCGGTGTTACGCCATGCAACCAGCAAGATCTATGAAGTTGACGATCTGGAATGCATAAGTTCTTTGGGGTTTCGCGGTGAAGCCCTGCCCAGTATCGCTGCGGTATCCAAATTTTCGCTTACCACCAGACTGCATGGGGAAGAACTGGGAACTTATCTGGAAATCCAGGGTGGAACGATAAGCGACCTTAGGGAAGGTGCCGGTCAGGTTGGTACCACCATTACCATTCAGGATTTGTTCTTTAACACGCCGGCCAGACGGAAATTTTTAAAAACACCGGCAACAGAGGCGTCACAAATTCATCAGGTTGTCACCAAGCTGGCCTTATCACACCCGGATGTATCGTTTAAATTGATTAATAATCAGAAACTGGTGCTGCACACGCCGGGAACCAATAAGCTCAGAGACACACTGACAAGCCTTTATGGTACTCAGATTGCGCCCGACCTTATTGAGATTGATTATGCCGATACGAATATCAGCATTTCCGGCATGATCGGTAAGCCGACCTTGCTTAAAGGCAGCCGGCAGTGGCAAACTTATATTGTCAATTTACGGGTTATTAACAGCCGGTTTATTGCTAAAGCCATTGATAATGCCTATCATTCTTTATTGCCGAAAACAGGGTTTCCCTTAGCTGTACTGCAAATAACGGTGCCGTTAGATAGCGTGGATGTAAATGTTCATCCGCAAAAAAGCGATGTCAAATTCCGCGATGAGCAACAAGTTTTTCGCGCCGTGTATAAGGCGGTTACAACAACACTGGTGAATCCCCAGCAGCCTACCCAACTGGCTTCTCCTATACGGCCGAAATTCATTGAACGCCATCCTGCGCAGCCGGTTGAAGGCTTATTTGGCAGACAGCCAGAATATAAAGAACCCGTACCCTATCAATCCTACCAGAAATCGAATGTGATATATGAAAAGCCGAGTGTGAGCTTTTCGGCTGTCCGGGAGGCTGTGAAGAGACAGGACGAAGAGCAAAAGGCCTCCTGGCAGGCTGAAGCTACGCCGGTGTTGCCTGCCAGGGCAGAAGAACCGGCAGAGTCTTTTGAACTACGCGTTATGGGGCAGATTGCCGAATGTTATCTGATCGCGCAAGGCAAAGACGGCCTTTACATCATTGATCAACACGCCGCCCATGAACGCATTCTTTATGATAAGTTTGGCCAGGCCGCCGAGCGCATTCCTTTTCAGCAATTGCTGGTGCCGCTTTTCTTTGAGTTCAGCCAGGTGGAAATTGATGTAATCAGCGAGCAGGCCGAGGTGTTTCAACAACTGGGTTTTTCCCTGGATGTGGTTGGACCTAACACCGTCAGATTGACGGAAGCTCCGTCAGATATTTCTCCTGCTGCCAGTGAGGCATTATTAAGGCAGATTCTGACTGAAATACAGGGCCTACATAATCCTACCGCCCAGGATCTGCGCCATGCCTGCCTGCAAATCGCCTCCTGCAAAGCGGCGATTAAAGCCGGCGATACGCTGTCGCTGGAGCAGATGCAGGCGCTGGTCAACGAGCTTTGTGCCACTACCCTGCCGTATACCTGCCCCCACGGCAGGCCAGTGATTGTCCGGTTTTCGCCGCAGGACATGGCAAAAATGTTTAAACGAACTTAAGAACCACTGCAACTGCGCGTTCTGGCGAATTTTCTTCCACCTAGCAAGAAAAAGATCGTTAGGCCGAAAGGTTCATGAATTCAGCGGTTCTCTAAAGAGGAAGGTATGCAGTTGATTGTTACAACAGGGATTTATCCAACCGAAGCCACCGTTCAACAGGCCGAGTCTATGGCAAAAACATTGCAGGTCCCCTATGTCCGGCGGGGTAAACAATCACTGGACTTTTTAAAAGCCAGTCATAAAGCTGAGCTTCTCGTAGTGGTAAAAAAGCAGGGCCCTGTGGTGATCACACCGGGGGGAGAGTACTTTTTTCATTTGAGCATGGCAGAATTACGTATAAATAATTTGAAAAATGGAAAACCTGACCATATGGTGGAGGCCATGGGGCTCTCTGCCGGGATGTCCGTATTAGATTGCACAATGGGTTTGGCTACCGACGCTATTGTTGCCAGTTTTGTTGCCGGCGCGGCAGGGCAGATCGCTGGAATAGAGCATGCTCTGTTGATCGCGCAAATTACCGAATACGGTCTGCGTCATTTCTCAGCCAAGGATGAGGCAGTTACCCAGGCATTACGGCGCATACAGGTTGTTTGGGCAGACTATTATGAGTATCTTTGCCATGTGCCGGATAAAAGCTTTGATATTGTGTATTTCGATCCGATGTTTCGTCATCCTATCCATAGCAGCTCCAACCTTAAACCGCTTCGTTATCTGGCCGATGACCGTCCCTTGCTGCCGGAAGCAGTCCAGGAGGCTTGCCGTATTGCCAGGCAGCGTGTCGTTATCAAAGAAACCCGCAACAGTGCCGAATTTGATAAGTTTTCCTTGTCAGGCCTGTATGGCGGAAAATACAGCAGCGTACATTATGGCGTAATTCAGGTTAACGGATAAGGTGGATGGGAGAAGGATATGGAACGTGTAATTGCAGTTATTGGTCCGACAGCCGTCGGCAAAACAAGAGTCAGCATTGATCTGGCTAAATTGCTGGAGACAGAAGTGATTTCCGGTGATTCCATGCTTGTGTATAAAAGGATGAATATAGGTACTGCCAAGCCGACGCTACAAGAGCGGGCAGGAATTGTACATCACCTGATCGACTATATTGAGCCGGTCGAAACTTTTAGTGTAACCGATTTTCAACAAATAGCAGCACAATATATTACCGGGATTAACCGGCGGGGAAAGATTCCCATTCTGGCCGGTGGCACAGGACTCTACGTCAGAGCCCTGCTGGAAAACTATCAGTTTAATGAGACTCCCGGCGATTCGGAGTTTCGTCAACACTTAGAAAAGATGGCAGAGCAGTACGGTAACGACCATCTGCATGCCATGCTGGCCAGGAGCGATTCACAGGCGGCTTTGCGGCTTCATCCAAACGATCGCCGGCGCATTATACGGGCTTTGGAGGTACGGGAGCTGGGCGGCGAAAGCATATCACAAACAAAGGAGAAGCCTGAACTGGTTTATGAGTCGGTTGTTATTGGCTTAACCATGGAGCGGGCTAAGCTGTATCAGAATATAAATCTCCGTGTTGACCAAATGATGGCCGCCGGCTTGGAAAAAGAAGTGGCAGAGTTGCTCTGTTCGGGTGTATCACCTGACTGCCAGTCCATGAAGGGGATTGGTTATAAAGAGATGGTTGCCTACCTGCAGGGTAGGATGGATTTACCTTCTACGGTAAATCAAATTAAACAGGCTACCAGAAATTTTGCCAAACGCCAACTTACCTGGTATCGCAGAATGCCTTATATTCAATGGTTTTCAGTTGATGAGTACGACAGTTATGAGAAAATGATGGAAACAATTTACAAATGCATTGCAGGAAAGTTTTGTCTTAAGTAGAATAAAAATTAGAATATGGCGATGAATGTTGTTTTTGGCAAATCATAAATACGGAGGGGTTAATTCATGACAACAAAAGTAATCAATTTGCAGGATAGTTTTTTAAATCAAGTGCGTAAAGAAAATGTTCCGGTTGTAATTTACCTGGTTAACGGATTTCAACTGAGGGGATCAGTTAGAGGCTTTGATAATTTTACGGTCATCATTGAAAATGATGGAAAACAGCAATTAGTATATAAGCATGCGATATCAACTATTACCCCTTTTCGTCCACTATCTGCCAGCTACCATGATAAAAAAGAAGAAAGTAAAATATAAACAGATGCTCCGGTTTTTCCGGAGCATCTGTTACGTTATCGGCTTTATCGTGGAATTTATGCCTACTTGTTGATAGCACTAAATAATTTATCACTGTCATAATTTTGTCTTATTTGCACGATACACTTAGTTTAGGATTTATTTACCATTTAGGCTTAAAGTGAAGGGAGATGAAAGGAAAGCCGGTTGATGTGGTCCCGTTAGATCTTGAATTTTAAGGAGGAATCAGTTTGAAAAAAATATTCATCTTACTCTTAACATTATTTGCATCCTTGTTTTGGTCAGTAACGGCAAGTGCTGCCAGTTGGGGTTTTTATTATAATAGCGGTGACGTTTGGCGCCAGACTCATCATGACGATGCAGTGTCGGAAGAAAGGTTGCCATTTAAATGGTATGAACGGCGGGAAGTCTGGAACGGACACAATCAAATGAAAATTATCTATGATGTAAGATGGGGTGAAAAATTTCCTGGAACTCATGCCTATCGCTGGCATGATGATGCCGGTTTTTATCATCACGGGCAACAAGTGAAAGATGCCGTATTCTTTTATGATGATAATGACAGACTGGTTAGCGTCGGTTATTGGGCTAATGGGGTATTTATCCATTTCCGGGCTGATCATGCTTGTTATGAAAGTGCCGATCCATTCTTTGCAGAAGTGCGGCAGGGTATTGTTGCTGCGCCTGGCTGGCATGATACATACGATGGGGAGCGTTGGAACCATCATATGATCGCGTTAAAATCGATGGCCAATGGAAAATTCGTGACGGCTGAAAACGATGGAAGGTCAGCGTTGATTGCAAACCGGGACTGGGCGCGTGAATGGGAAACTTTTGAGATTGTGCATTTGGGCAATCATCAAATCGCTCTGCGTTCCGTGACTAATGGGAAATTTGTAAGCGCAGCTAATGACGGTAATTCCCCCTTGATTGCAAACCGCAGCAAGATCGGCGAGTGGGAGACTTTCAAGATTGTTTATTTGGGCAATCGCCAAATCGCCCTTAAATCTATGGCAAATGGACAATTTGTATCGGCAGACCATGATGGCACTTCTTCCTTGATTGCCAATCGTGAGCGAGTGCGTAAATGGGAAACTTTTGAAGTGATTGATAATTAAATTTAATATAATCTTGTTTTTGAATAAGGATGCATAGTGTAAGTTTTTAGAAAAACTCTCCCCCACGAACTTTCGCGGCGGGGGAGTTTCCTAATTAAGGGATGCAGCGTTCACCAAAGTACAGGTGGGAGGTTACAATAATCTAAGAACTACAGATTTATTTCGCGCTGCATGTCCTGACGGAGCTTTTTCCGCCTGACTGCGTCAGCATAACTTTAAGATTGCCCGACTTTCCTGCGGTTGTGATTATTTTCAAAACGACGAAGAAATCTCTCGCCAGGCCGACAGCTTCATTTAATCAGCAGTCTCCTATAATATCTTCAAGGGAAATAACACCTCGGTAAACAACTGCTCTTGCTAGTTAAGTAAAGTTTTTTAAGACTAGATGCTCCGGTTTTTCCGGAGCATCTGTTACATTTTAGGGGGTAGCTGCGTATACTGTATATCACCGATAGACGGCGAGGTGAACAGTAATGAAGTACATATATCCCCAGGAGGTCATTACAGCAATCGCCGCAGGCGATATATCGGCACTGGACGGTTTCCGGCAAATGCGGGATATGGATCAGCGGATGGATGCAGCTATGCGAAAACCTGTAAGCAGTAAACAAAAAGCTGAAGATAGCAGCAAAAAGATGGAAGAGATTTTGCGGGAATTGGATGCTCTCATTGGTCTGACCGAAGTGAAAAAACTGGTTAGAGAAATATACGCTTTTCTGGAAATTCAAAAACGCCGGGAAAAGGAGCATTTAATTACCGAACCTTTGGTTTTGCACATGATTTTTAAAGGTAATCCCGGAACCGGCAAGACTACGGTGGCCCGTATTCTGGGAAAAGTTTTCTGTGAAATGGGTGTTTTAAGCCGTGGCCATTTGCTGGAAGTCGAGCGTGCCGATTTGGTCGGCGAATATATTGGACATACGGCGCAAAAAACCCGGGAGCAATTGAAAAAGGCCTATGGAGGAATTTTATTCATTGACGAGGCCTATTCACTGGCGCGGGGCGGGGAAAAGGATTTTGGCAAAGAATCAATTGACGTGCTGGTAAAGGCCATGGAGGATCATAAAAATGAATTGATTCTGATATTAGCCGGCTATCGGGATGAAATGGACGGCTTTCTCCAAGCCAATCCGGGGCTACATTCCCGTTTTCCCATTCATATTAATTTCCTGGATTATACGCAGGAAGAATTACTGGCTATTTCGGAACAGATGTGCAACAAACGTCAGTACCGGTTTACGAAGGAAGCAAAGCTGGCTTTATTAAGATTGCTGATCCGTCCTTCCAGTGAGAATGTAGAGCATTTTGGCAATGCCAGGACGGTTCGCAATATTATAGAAAGAGCAATCCGCCGGCAGGCGGTCAGGTTGATGGCCAAACAGGTCACAACCAGGGAGGATTTAGTTACGCTGGAAGCGGAAGACCTTCTGGAGGTGAAATAGAGCGTGCGGGAACTGGTGATTGTCGGCAGGCCTAATTCCGGTAAAACCATGTTTGCCTTAAATTTTGCCGATTATTTGGGAAGCCGGACGGTGGATATAACGGCAAAGAGCTTTGACGGACTTATGACCTGCCGGCATTTTTCAATCGAAGAGGCCAAACGGGAACTATGCGCGATGACCTTGCATAAAACCCGTCTCGTGCAGTCTTTCGTCCTTAAAATTCCAATTGGCAAGACAACGGCCAATTTTATGCTAACCGACACTTGTGGCATTAGTGAAAGTATTCACCCCGATGAAACTATCCGGCGGGGAATGGCCCAAACCCTAAAAATATTGCGATCAGCAGAAGGTATTTTACATATCGTTGATTTAACGGCTATCAGAGAGCATAATGCCGGGACTGAAATTGACCGGGAGATATATAGCTATGGCATGACGCGGCGCAATTATGTCCTGTTGGCAAATAAGATTGATTTGCCTGTGGCAAGAGACTCCGTCAAAAGAATGCCAATGCTGTTTCCCGATACGCCGATATTAACTATATCGGCACTTTATCTGCATGGTTTTAGAGAGGTGAAAAACTATGTTAGACATACTATCTGACTGGGTTAAAATGTTTCTGGCCGTTTTATTTTGTGCCGGCTCCATAAAGCTTGCCGATGACTATCTGGATTGCGAGGTGGATGAAAAAAGGCGGTATAAAAACTGGGCTGTCAGGCTGGGGCGGGGGACAATGTTTTATGCCTTGATCAGTATGCTAATTGCCTCGGCGCTGCATAACGCCGTGAGTATCGGCTTATTCATGGGAAGCTATATGGTCGGCATGTTCCAGGACTTACACAATTCATTCCCCAGCCGCCTGACAGGCGCTCAGGAGTCAGTCGTAGCCTTTATACTTGGCGGTGTACTGGCCGGGTGGACGATGATGATTTTTTCACTTGTTTTTGTGTTCGCCGTGCAATTAATCGATGATTGTATTGATCTGAGGGCAGATGAACTGACCGGATATCGTAATCTGGCCTACCGGTTTGGTGTATTGGAAAGCATCTTAGCCGCTGCCTGTTGTCTGACCCTTGCCTGGATATTGGATCAAGCTGTATTCGAGCCTGTATTTTGTGGTGTAGCCTTATTTTATATAATAAATTATTATTACCAGGAGGTATGCGCTTAGTGATAGTATTGCTGGTACTTCTGTCGTTTTTGGCAGGATATTTGCTTGGCAAGCACCGGGGTGAACAAACTGGCTATGCCCGTGGTATGGCTGAGACGCGTTTGCTGTTGCGCCAGCAAACGTTGGAAACCGGCATCTGCAGCTTGTGCCGGCAGGATCGTATTGCAAAAGAATCTGATAGTACGGAAGGATAAAAGTCAATAAATAGCTCCATAATTCTTTACGTTTTAGAAAAAGTTAGGTATGATGTAACTATCTCTAAATAAACAGGCGCCATTGCTGAATAAGAATAGGAGCGAACCCTTGTGCCAATATTACTGTTATCAATACTTGTAATTATTGTGGATCAATTGACTAAGTACTATATTCAAACCCATTTAGAGCCAGGCATGTCCATACCGGTTATTCCAAAGATTTTTCATATTACTTATGTTTTAAATCCGGGAGCGGCTTTTGGCATATTGGAGCACAAAACAGTTTTTTTTGTTTTGATAGCTACTCTCATGGTTGGGGCAGTCCTATATTTTTATCCTCGCATTCCCCGGGAGGATATTTTATTGCGGGCAGGAATTTGTCTCATGACCGGCGGTGCGGTGGGTAATGTGATTGACCGGCTTAAGACCAGTTATGTGGTTGATTTTTTTGATTTTAGAATCTGGCCGGTTTTTAATGTGGCAGATATCGCGATTGTGACCGGTGTGATTGTAATTATTATTGATATCATCTTTTTTAAAAAAGGACTGAACGAGAGTGAATGAAGAAGTAATGGCAGTAGTGGATGAAACTGTAATTCCTAATGAACGGCTGGATGTGTTTTTGACAAACCGGTTGCAAGATACAACCCGGAGCTTTGTCCAGAAGCTGATCCGTGACAAGCAGGTTACGGTGAATGCGAAAGAGGCAAAAGCAAATTACCGGGTGCAACCAGGCGATATTGTTAAAGTCGTACTGCCAGAGCCCAAAATAGTCGATGTGCTGGCCGAGGATATCCCTCTTGATATACTCTATGAGGATGAAGATATCATTGTTGTCAATAAAGCGCGGGGCATGGTGGTACACCCGGCTGCCGGCAATTATAAGGGAACGCTGGTCAATGCTTTATTGGAGCATTGTACCAATTTATCCGGTATAAACGGGGAGATTCGACCGGGCATTGTGCACCGTCTGGATAAGGATACATCAGGGGTGATGGTAGCGGCCAAAAATGACCGGGCTCATGTCAGTCTGGCTCAGCAAATAAAGAATCGGACTGCCGGGCGGATATACTGGGCGATTGTTCAGGGCAATATCAAGGAGGATACCGGAACCATTCATGCGCCGATTGGCCGCCATCCCACTGACCGGAAAAAAATGGCCGTTACGTTTACTAACAGTAAGGAGGCCATTACCAACTTTACAGTGATTACACGTTTTGGTGAGTATACCTTAGTAGAATGCAAGCTTTTAACCGGGCGAACCCATCAAATCAGAGTGCACATGGCCTATATCGGTCATCCGGTGGTCGGTGACCCCAAGTACGGATCACCTAAATCACGATTTTCGATTGAAGGACAGGCCCTGCATGCTAAAAAATTAAGACTGGAACATCCGGTTACCGGGCAGGAAATGGTCTTTGAAGCACCGGTGCCTGAAGATATGCAAAGCATACTAAACAGTTTACAAAACAGAAAAGGGTGAAAGGCATGGCTAATAGAGTTGAGAAAACCGTATTGATGGATGCGCAGGGCTTGCAACGGGCTATTACACGGGTTGCCCATGAGATTATTGAGAAGAATAAAGGGGTCCAGGATATTATCCTGGTGGGAATACGGACACGCGGCGTACCGTTGGCAGAGCGCCTGGCGGCGACTATTGAAAAGATAGAGGGCGTAAAGGTTCCGGTCGGTATTCTAGATATTACCTTATACCGCGATGATTTATCCACGCTTAGTTATCAGCCGATTGTGCATCAGACACAAATCCCCGGCGATATTAACGGCAAGAAAATCATCCTGGTTGATGATGTATTATATACTGGCAGAACGGCCCGGGCAGCGCTGGACGCGGTAATGGATATTGGCCGGGCCAAGGTTATCCAGCTTGCCGTTTTGGTTGACCGTGGCCATCGTGAGCTGCCGATTAGAGCGGATTATGTCGGTAAGAATGTTCCCACAGCCAGCCGGGAGATTGTTAGTGTGAAATTATCGCAGGTTGACGGAAATGATCAGGTTGTTATCGAAGAAATAACGGAATAAAAATAAGTCGCCTTTCTAGTAGGGCGACTTATTTTTATTTCCGTTATTTTTCATTTTCTTTAAGCTTTTGTTGAACGGTCTGTTCGTCCGGGGGTGTCACATACAAGGTCTTTTGATGATCGTAAATGACAAATCCCGGTTTGGCACCGGTCGGTTTTTTTACATGGCGCCGCTTGGCAAAATCGACCGGAACATTGGAGGACTGCCGGGCTTTGCTAAAATAAGCTGCTAATTGCGCCGCTTCCCGAATGGTTTGTTCCAGTGGCGGCACTGTATCGGTCCGGAGAATGACATGAGACCCCGGAATATCTTTGGCATGGAACCATAAATCATCCGGTCGGGCCTGTTTACAGGTAAGCGCATCATTTTGATGGTTGTTCTTGCCGATCCAGATGATCGCTCCATTGCTTGACGCTACCTGTAAGGGCGCGGTTGGGGCCGTAGGAGAACGACGCTTCGCCGTTGGCTTAACATAGCCTGCCTGGGTAAGTTCCTGTTTGATCTCGGCTAATTCTGCCTGTAGGGAAGTATCGGCCAATGCCACCTGAATGCTTTCCAGATAGGCTATTTCCTGGCGGCAATGGGAAAGCTGCTCGGCAAGCAAATTCTGAGCCCGCTTAAGCTTGTTATATTTTCCGTAGTATGCCTGGGCGTTTTCCAAAATCGACATAGATGGGTCGAGCGGGATTATAGTGGTGTCCCCTTCGGTGAGGCTGTATATATTAGGCAGAACAATCTGTTCGCAGCGGGACGGCAGGGAATGATACAGATGGGCCATTAAAATGTCGGCGTACAGGCGGAGCTGGTCGCAGTCATTGGCATCGGCCAGTTCCTCGGTCAGCACAGCAAGCTTACGTTTTTGTTTACTGATTTCACCGGCCAGCAGTTTTTCCACCATGATTTTTTCCGGCGGCTTTTGGGTTCCTTTTTGATCGCTGGAGAATTCGAGCATTTGGCTCATAGTGGAAAAGGTTTGTCTTTGGCCTGTCGCAATGTGCTCCAGTTCAAAGGCAGCCATAGCGACGATACGGTTAGTCGCGTCTATAACCAGCGACGGCTGCAGATCGTCTTCCTGTAGTAGTTTTCTAATGCTGTAAATTGCCTCGGATATGGCGTCAAGATCGGATTTGTCCAAAGCATCCACCATAATATCGGCCGGAAGTCCGCTGCGCCAGACGATTTCCCGAGCTGTTACCGGACCTATGCCACTGGTGATTTTTACAATGGTCTTGGCCAGGGAAAGACCGTTTTCCAGAGAAAGCTGTGCTATGAAATCGGGAATACTGCCGTGTAATAAATCATGTCCTAAAGGACCTGGGGGATATTCATACTGCCTGCCGGGAAGTACCTGCCGGTAAGAGCTTACATTTGCCCCAATACGGCGGATGGAATCAACAATCAGGTTATTTTGCGTAAAAATAATATTGCTGTGTTTACCCATCAGTTCAACGATCAGACGCTTGGTTACCAACTCGCCCCGTTCATTTCTAACATCGATGTCAATAAACACCGTACGGTCCAGGCCATGTTGGGAGAAGACTGCAATGCGTCCGTCTTCCAGATGTTTGCGTAAGAGCATGCAAAACGCGGGCGGCGCCGCAGGATTTTCCGGCAGAGCGGCACTTATGTACATGCAGGGATTTTCCGGCTTAATACTAATCAATAAACGTATTGTTTCGTTTAGCTGCCGTACAAGCAAGGTCAGGGTATGTTTATCCGGTTGATAAATCCGATCAATCCGGCCGCCTGTTAAGGTTTGGTTAAGTTCTGTAATTAATAAGGATAAGGAAAAACCGTCAAGACTCATAAAAAATGCCTCCGAATGATTTGTCCCTAGTATATCATGCAGGCTTTATACGGTCAAACAAGTGTTCAGCCCTGCCGACGGCCTGGTTATTGCCGGAGGGATAGGCGGTATTTGGTCTAATTACCTGTTTTTTCGAATAACATGGGTATATGACCAATACTTAGCGAGGTGAACGGGCTGATATGGAACAGTGGCATAGGCGTACTGTAGACGAGATCATCGGATTTTGGCAAACTGAAGTTAACGAAGGTTTATCTTCTAAAGAAGTTAAAGAAAAATTGCAACGGTTTGGTTTTAATGAAATGGCAGCCCAGGAGAAAATAGCATGGTGGAAAAAACTTGTAGCCCAGTTTCAGGATTTTATGGTGCTGGTATTGCTGGCAGCTACATTAATTTCAGCCTTTTTAGGGGAATTTGCCGATGCGGCCACTATCTTAATTATTGTAATCATTAATGCCATTTTAGGTTTTGTACAGGAATATAGGGCCGAAAAATCCTTGCAAGCCTTACAGAAATTATCCGCACCAACCGCCAGAGTCCTTCGTAACGGAAATTTGCAGCAAATCCCGGCCAGGGAGCTTGTGCCTGGTGATATTCTGATTATAGAGACAGGCGACAAACTGGCTGCCGATTGCCGCTTGATAGAAACGAAAGGGCTGGAGATGGAAGAGGCTGCCTTAACCGGGGAATCGCTGCCTGTAAGTAAGACAGCAAGCTTGCTTTGCAATGAAACCAGTGCTTTGGGTGACCGGAAAAACATGGTGTACGCCGGTACAAGCGTCACCAGGGGGCGAGGGACCGCCATTGTTTGTGATACCGGCATGCGGACAGAAGTCGGACGCATCGCCGACATGCTCCAGGCGGCAGAACAGGAACCTACACCGCTGGAAATCAGGCTGGCCAAACTGGGGCACTTACTGGTCTGGGGTTGTCTGGCTGTCTGCCTGGTTGTAGTGCTTACTGGTATCTGGAAAGGGGAACCGCTTTTTTTAATGTGTATGGCGGGAATTAGTTTAGCGGTTGCCGCTATTCCGGAAGGCTTGCCGGCAATTGTGACAGTTTCCCTTGCTTTGGGTGTTCAGCGCATGATTCGCCGCAATGCAATTATCCGTAAACTGCCGGCGGTGGAGACGCTGGGTTGCACGACAGTAATCTGTTCGGATAAAACAGGCACGTTGACGCAAAATACCATGACGGTACGGCAGGTTTTCGCCGGGAGTCAGGCGTTTGAAGTGACCGGAAACGGGTATGATATTAAAGGGGAATTTTTTCTTAATCAAGCCAAAGTAAACCTCCAACGGGAAAAAGCGCTGCAGGTATGCTTAACCGTTGGTGCTTTGTGCAATAACAGTGTTCTTAAACGCAATAATGTGGGCATCAGCGGCTTATGGCGCAGGGCTCAGGCCGATAGCTGGTCGATTGAAGGTGATCCCACCGAAGGAGCTTTAGTAGTGGTGGCGGGAAAAGCCGGTATATGGCGGGAAACGGTGGAAAAAACGCAACCCCGTTTGGGAGAAGTACCGTTTACATCGGAGCGTAGATGCATGTCGGTAGTGTATGGCCAGAAGGGCTTATATACTTTATATACCAAAGGCGCTGCCGATACTGTTCTGGAGGTGTGTAAATATTATAATAAGGGCAATGTGGAAGTTGTACTTACGCCTGAAATGAAGGAACAAATCATGGCTGCTCATGACAGCATGGCCTCACAGGCTTTGCGTGTGTTGGCCCTGGCTTACCGCAAGCTGGGACCGCAGCAGGTCAATAAGGATGCTCTGGATGAAAGCGTGGAACGGGACATGGTCTTTGCCGGATTAATCGGCATGATCGATCCGCCGCGCAGCGAAGTGAAGCAGGCTATTCTGTCTTGCCGGCAGGCGGGGATCAAGACGGTTATGATTACCGGTGATCATAGGGATACGGCCATCGCCATTGCGAGTGAATTGCAGATCTACCAGGAAAATAACAGTTATGCTCTTGCCGGTCATGAACTGGAAAAGCTGGATGACAAAGAACTGGATAAAATTGTCGACCAAGTTGCCGTATATGCCCGGGTATCTCCCGCTCATAAGCTGAGAATTGTAAAAGCGCTGAAACGCCGCGGCCATGTTGTGGCTATGACCGGTGACGGAATTAATGATGCCCCGGCTATAAAAGAGGCTAATATCGGGGTGGCCATGGGGAAAGCCGGGACTGATGTTACTAAAGAAGCTTCTGCCATGGTCCTGGCCGATGACAATTTTACGACCATTGTTGCAGCTATAGAGGAAGGCCGGGGAATTTACGAAAATATCCGGAAGTTTATCCGTTACCTATTGTCCTGTAATCTGGGAGAGGTCTTGACCATGTTTATTGCCTCACTGCTTGGCTTCCCGTTGCCTCTGCTGCCGGTACAAATTCTTTGGGTCAATTTGGTAACTGACGGTTTTCCGGCTATGGCACTGGGGATTGATCCGAACCAACACGATATTATGCAGCGACCGCCGCGAAATCCGGAAGAAAGTGTGTTTTCCCGGGGGCTCAGCCGTAAAATTATTATGCGTGGTATCCAGATTTCCTGCAGTACTGTAGGGATTTTCGCTCTTGTCTATCTTTTGCAGGACAATTTGCAGTTGGCAAGAACGATGGCATTTGTTACACTGGTATTATCACAGATGTTTCATGTTTTCGATTGCCGTTCGGAGATATTCACAGCATTTGAGGTCGGTTTAACTAAAAATAAGTATCTGGTGTTGGCGGTGACCGGTTCTGTTTTAATGCAGATCGGAGTAGTATATCATCCCTTTTTTCAAGGTATATTCCAGACCGTTCCCATGTCACTCTTTGACTGGCTGTTGGTGGTAGCCATCTCTGGCTGGACATTCATCACCAGCGGTGTGCGATATGCTTTTCGAAAAAAACGGTATATGTTTTCGCAGCCCAAACGTGCTTAGGCAATCACTGAAGCTTGTCAAAACAGTTGCATAGATGCGCAAGGAGGCGTTGTAATATGAGTTTTCAATTTACAAAATGGCAAGGTCTGGGAAATGATTTTGTCCTTGTTGACTGCTTTAAGGAGACTATAACTGATTGCAATCAACTAGCGGTTGCCGTTTGTGACCGGCATTTTGGCATAGGTGCCGATGGGTTGGTTACAATTTCTTCTTCGGCGGTCGCTGATTTTCATATGCGAATTTTTAATTCCGATGGCAGCGAAGCGGAAATGTGCGGTAACGTAACTCGCTGCGTGGCCCGCTATGTATATGAGAACGGTCTGACAGCTAAAACAAAGATCAGTTTGGAAACCGGTGCTGGTATTATCCGCCCGGAGTTGATTTTTGAAAGCGGCAGGGTTGTCAACGTCCGGGTTGATATGGGAGAGCCGAAACTGACCCGTGGTGTTATTCCGGTGACAGGACAGGCGAAAGATACTGCTATACATATTCCGGTGGAAGCAAATGGAGTTCTTTATTATGGTACTTGTGTTTCTATGGGAAATCCGCACTGCGTTATTTTCACCGATGATGCGGCCGGTATTGATTTGCCGTTAGTTGGTCCGGGACTTGAGAAGCATGAACTGTTTCCCAAAAAGATTAATGTGGAATTTGTGCAGGTGCTCAATGCGGAAAATATCCGGATGAGGGTGTGGGAGCGCGGCGCAGGGATAACCCTGGCTTGCGGTACCGGCGCCTGCGCGGCTGTAGCGGCAAGCGTGTTAAACCAAAAGACCAAGCGGCAGGTTACTGTTCATTTGGATGGCGGCAAACTGTTTGTTGAATGGGGCGACAACAATCATATATTTATGACGGGACCGGCTATCGAAGTGTTTCGTGGAGAATACCGTCGTTAAATACGTGTCTATCAACTAACGGAATGATCCATGGCGAGTGATTTTTCGGGCCAGACGAATTATGCCCTATGGGGCACGGAAAATTTTGCAGGAATAGCGTCCCTGTTTCAAAAAATTTAATGAAGTTTGGCCCCAAAAGCACCGTCTGGGAGCGTTTAGGATAGTTGGAAGACACGCACTAATGCATTGTCGTCTGCAAACAGGCGACTTTTTTCATACGCTTACAGGAATTTTTTAGAGTAAAGTATAATAATATACGCCATAAGACTAAGGGAGGTGCTTCATGAGGATTGTTAGTTTGGCGCTGATATTTTGTCTGCTCGTCGGTAGTCAAGCCCTGGCAATATCCCCAATCAATCTTGAAGTAATAAAAGAAGCCCAGCTTTATGGAACCGCTAATGTAAAAAAGGATTATACCTCTTTTCTAGCTCCCTGGATGGCCTTCGAAGAACGTGCCCCCAAGTTGGATGAGTTTGCCGAGCGAGCGTATCTCTACACTCCTTTTCTGTTGATTGCCATTGATGCCCGCAGTAAAGCACAGCAAGGCAAACCGGTGGAAACGGCAGACAGCAGTAAAACCCTGGAGAACTACGCAGGTTATGTTATTTTTAGTGCAACCTTGTACGGTGGTAATGACGCATTGATGAAAAATGCTGCAGTGACGGTAAGACAGGATAAGCATACAGTCAAAGCGGCCCAATCGACGGTAGAGGTATCCAAAACCAATTGGCCTGACAACAAGCCGCAGTATATGGCCCAATGTTATTTTTATTTTCAGGAAAAGGATATCCAAACCGATAAACCGGCGTTGCTGCATATACTCACCGCCGATAAACAGGAGCATACCTTTTATTTTAATATGGATCGTATAAAATGAAATAGGGAATGAATATGAAAACCTGTATAAAAAGGAATTTCTCAATGTAAGAAGAAGTAATTTAAAATAAAATGAGATTATTTCTGAATTGTAACGTCAATAATAACATACGCAAAGGACGGTGCAACATACTGTGCTAAAAAGCATGACCGGTTTTGGCCGAGGCGAATATGTGGACAATGCTCATCGGCTGACGGTAGAAATTAAGGCCGTAAATCATCGCTATAACGAGATTGTCATTCGTATGCCCAGAAATCTTAACGTATTTGAGGATAAGATACGCCGGCATCTTTCCAATGTATTACTTCGCGGCCGGATTGATGTTTTTATCAATATAGATGAATATGGGCAAAAGAATCGTGAGGTAAGGGTTGACAAAGACCTGGCAATCGCTTACCATAATGCCTTGAAAGAATTGACAGAGCTTTTTGCCATTCCAGGCAGCGGCAAAGCAGAAAACGTGTATCACATAGCGAAATACCCCGATGTGATTCGCGTGGAGGAGATTGACGAAGATGCTCTTCTTTTGTGGGAAAAACTATCCCAGGCTTTGGATATAGCCAGCCGGAATTTGCTGACGATGCGTATGGCGGAAGGCTCCAATATATCCCAGGATTTGACTGCCAGAATAGAAAAACTGTCGGGATTTATTGCGGCTATTGAAGAGCGGGCGCCGCAAATCATGGTGGAATACCGTGAAAAATTGCTGAACCGTATGAGGGACACCCTGGCAACGCTGAATGTGGGGCTTGACGAGGCCCGTATTTTGCAAGAGGTAGCTTTGGTTGCGGAACGGATTAATTTTACTGAGGAACTGGTTCGGTTAAAAAGCCATTTGTCCCAGTTTCAACAGACCTTGCTCGTTAAGGAGCCTGTGGGCAGAAAACTTGATTTTATTGTGCAGGAGATCAACCGGGAAACCAACACCATCGCTTCTAAAGCGAATGATTACTGTGTTGCCAATATCGTGGTGGATGTAAAGAGCGAAATTGAGAAGATTCGGGAACAAATACAAAATATAGAGTAAAACTTTATTACAAATAATTTTAGGAGGATTTAAACTTATGGAAATTAAACTTATTAATATTGGCTTCGGTAATATCGTGTCTGCTAACCGGATTGTGTCTATTGTAAGCCCTGAGTCGGCTCCTATCAAACGTATCATCCAGGAAGCGCGTGACCGAGGGATGCTGATTGACGCTACCTACGGACGCCGTACCAGAGCGGTTATCATTGCGGACAGCGACCATGTTATTTTGTCGGCGGTTCAGCCGGAAACAGTAGCCCACCGCCTGGCCAGCAAAGATACCAGCGACGAAAGTGCAGAATAGATATACGTTGAAAGGAGCTTTTTTATGACGCAGCAAGGAATCTTAATTGTTTTATCCGGTCCGTCCGGAGCGGGTAAAGGGACAATTTGCAAAGAGTTGTTGCGTAGCTATCCCAATTTGCATTATTCCGTATCAGCGACGACGAGAGCGGCACGCGCAGGAGAAGTCCACGGTACAAACTACTTGTTTGTTTCACAGGAAGAGTTTCAGGAAATGATAGCGAAGGATGATTTGCTGGAATGGGCCAACGTATATGGCAACTGTTACGGAACGCCCCGCCAATATGTTATGGAACTTTTAAACGACGGTAAGGATGTTATTTTGGAGATTGATACGCAGGGCGCCATGCAGATAAAAGATAAATTTCCGGAGGGAGTTTTTATTTACATCATACCTCCTTCCCTGAATGAATTGGCCAACCGTATATATAAACGGGGGACCGATAGCCTGGAGTCGATAAAAACCAGGCTCAGTTGCGCCACATTTGAAATTGACTGTGCGCAGCACTATAACTATGTGGTAGTAAATGATTTGGTTGAAGAAGCTGTTCGCAAAATTTCCGCCATTATCACGGCGGAAAAGTGCAATGCAAAGCGCAATACACTGTTGGTCAACGACGTATGCTGCTGTAAAACAGCCGAATCATAAATATACTAACGGAGGGAAAACCTGATGATTCATCCTTCACTTGATGTTTTGGTAGATAAAGTGGATAGTAAATACACTCTGGTTGTGCTGGCGGCTAAACGGGCCCGTGAAATTATGGACGGCGAAGACTCTTTGGTGGACAGCAAATCCAACAAACAAGTGACCATTGCTCTGGAAGAAGTCGCAAGTGACAAGATTTCCTATGAGAGAACAAAAACAGGCATAAAATAGGAGGCACTCCATGATTGACGGGAAAAACATAGTAGTGGGAGTGAGCGGAGGTATAGCCGCCTATAAAGCCGTTGAATTGGTAAGCCGTTTGAAAAAAGCCGGTGCCACCGTCTATGTGATCATGACAAAAGCGGCCACTGAGTTTGTGACTCCCTTAACCTTCCGGGAATTGAGCGGTAATCCTGTGGCTGTTGATCTATGGAGTGAAGTCAAGCACTGGAATGTAGAACATATTGCGTTAGCCAGCACGGCTGATTTATTTGTAGTGGCGCCAGCCACGGCGAACATCATCGGCAAGGTAGCCAATGGAATTGCCGACGATATGCTTTCTACCACCATTATGGCTACGAAAGCGCCGGTGATCATGGCACCTGCTATGAACACCAATATGTACAACAATCCTTTGGTTCAGCAAAATATAGCCAAGCTTACGGCTTTGGGCTATTTCTTTATCGAACCGGCCAGCGGCATGCTGGCCTGCGGCGTGGAAGGCCAGGGCAGGCTGCCTGAGCCGGCCTGTATTGTCGATTATATTGTTGCTTTTATGAAAAAGCAGCTTGCCAACCCGGCAAATCGGGTTGAAAAAAATGATTTGGCCGGGAGAAAGGTTATCGTTACGGCAGGCGGAACCAGAGAACCCTTGGATCCTGTACGCTATATCGGCAACCGTTCCAGCGGTAAAATGGGATATGCTCTGGCCGAAGCGGCAAAAGCACGGGGCGCGCAAGTGACATTGATTTCCGGTCCCACTAAATTGAGGCCGCCTGAGGGTGTAGCCTATGTGCCTGTGGAAACGGCGGCAGAAATGCGTCAGGCTGTTTTGGCCGAGTACCAAGGGGCGGATATTGTTATTAAGGCGGCGGCCGTAGCTGATTATAAACCTCAGCAGGTGGCGCTGCAAAAGATAAAAAAGGCCGGCGATACGCTTACTTTAGTCCTGGAAAAAAATCCTGATATTTTATTGGAACTGGGACAACATAAAAATCAACAGATTTTGGTCGGTTTTGCTGCTGAGACGGAGTCGCTGCTAGAGCATGCCGGCGACAAACTTATGAGAAAGAACCTGGATATGATTGTTGCCAACGATGTTACCCAGGCCGGTGCAGGCTTTAATGCAGACACGAATATTGTGAAGCTTTTGTACCGGGACGGACGGATTGAGGAAATCACTCAAATGACGAAACGGGAGTTGGCCGATGTCATTTTCGATAAAATTCAGCAAATAGCAAAAAAATAGTTGCTTTTTCTATTTTTCTATTTTAAAATTATTTTGTTGAAAATACATATGATTTACTCATCAAGAGCAGGTTGAGGGACTGGCCCGATGAAACTGCGGCAACCGTTAGCTAGGCTAAAAAGGTGCCAAATCCTGTGTTTTACACAAGATGGGAGTGACATAGCTACTCTCCCGTTTTGGAGAGTTTTTTTATTGGCTTGTTATAAGGAGGTATTAGTATGGGAAAGCATGTATTGTTTACGTCAGAGTCGGTAACGGAAGGACATCCGGATAAGATCGCCGATCAGATTTCCGACAGTATTCTGGATGCGATTATTGCTCAGGACCCGATGGCGAGAGTCGCCTGCGAAACGCTTGTTACTACCGGTCAGGTCCATGTGGCCGGTGAAATTACAACCAAATGTTATGTGGAGATTCCTAAGATTGTCCGTGAAGCAATTAAGGATATTGGTTATACCCGTGCCAAATTTGGGTTTGACGGGGATACTTGCGGTGTATCCATATCCATCGATGAACAGTCGCCGGATATTGCTTTGGGTGTAGATAAGGCGCTGGAGGCAAAAAAGGGTGAAATGGACCTGATTGATGCCATTGGTGCCGGTGATCAGGGCATGATGTTTGGTTATGCAACCAATGAAACGGAAGAATATATGCCTCTCCCGATTTCCCTGGCCCATAAACTGGCAAAACGCTTAACTGACATCCGTAAAAGCGGGGAAGTGGATTATTTGCGTCCTGACGGGAAAACCCAGGTTACTGTGGAATATGAAGATGGTAAGCCGGTACGGGTGGATACCATTGTTATTTCTACGCAACATGGCCCGGAAGTGGATGGTGCCACGATTGAACGGGATGTTTTGGAAAAGGTTATTAAACCAATCGTTCCCGGTCATTTGCTGGATGGGGAAACAAAATATTATATCAATCCGACCGGCCGTTTTGTGGTAGGCGGACCGCAGGGTGATGCCGGTTTAACTGGACGGAAGATCATCGTTGATACCTACGGCGGGATGGCCCGTCACGGCGGCGGTGCTTTTTCCGGCAAGGATCCTACGAAGGTAGACCGCTCCGCGGCATATGCAGCCCGCTATGTGGCTAAAAATGTGGTGGCAGCCGGTCTGGCCGATAAGTGCGAAATTCAATTGGCTTATGCCATCGGTATTGCCCATCCGGTCTCTATTATGGTGGAGACCTTTGGCACGGCCAAGATCGAGGAGCCTGTTATTGTCAAACTGATTGAAAAACACTTTGACCTTCGTCCGGCGGGAATTATTAATACCCTGGATTTGCGCCGGCCAATTTATCGCCAAACGGCGGCCTACGGTCATTTTGGCCGTACCGATGTCGATTTGCCCTGGGAACGGACGGATAAGGCAGCGGTATTACGCCAGGCTGCTCAGATAAATCAGTAGGTATCTGTAAGAATCAGACTGTCATCACGATAGAAAATATGCCTGCTTTAAAATCTCGGAGAGGACTTGGTAAAGTCCTCTCTTTGTATGAGAGGGATACTGATGAATCGCATAGCTCAAGTGTGTGTTAATTTACCTGCCCGCAATATAGATAAAGTTTTTTCCTATGCGATTCCGGAAACACTGCATTTTCTTGATATCGGCTGGCGGGTGGTAGTGCCTTTCGGAAACAGAACCTATGAAGGCTTTATTGTCGCTCTGTCCGCTCTGTCGGAGGAAACCTCGTTTGAGTATGAAGTAAAACCGATTATGGATGTATTGGATAGCCAAGCTTGGTTTAGTGACAGCATGTTGCAAACAGCCAAGTGGATAAGCGAGTATTATCTTTGTACCCTAGCCGAGGCTATGCGTCTTTTCATTCCGGGAAAAACCGGCATAAAAAGTGAAAAGCAGTTCGGTATAATTTCCGGCCTGGAGCAAGCGGCTATGGAACAAATACTGTCCCGCTTACCGCCTCAGCCGCAAGCGGTCTATGACTATCTGAAAAAACATGAACCGGTGGTTCTGTCAAAGTTGAAAAAAGTCTTCGGTGATTATACGGAGGCCGCCCTGAACGATTTATTAGCTAATAAATTGATTGTTTGTACTACGACGGCAAAGAAGAGATCGGTGCCCCAGTTTACAACCAGTGTACGGTTGGCAATTCTCCCGGCGGAGGCCGAAATTTACCTGGAAACGTTAGTAGGTAAGCCGGCGCAAAAACGTCTGGTGGCTTTATTGTTGCAAAAAGAAGAAGTGAAATATAGTGACCTGAGCACGTGGCAGATTACCCGTGACACGGTTAACCGTCTGGTAAAAGCCGGAGTGGCGGAGAATGTGAAGCAGCAGGTGCTGCGCAACAGCTATTCCGGTATGGGGTTGCGGGAGCAGACTGTCCGTCTGACGCCGGAGCAGCAGCAAACCATTGACCGGATCATACCTACTATTGATGAGCAGCAGTACCGTTCTTTCTTATTACATGGAATCACCGGAAGCGGTAAAACCCAAATATATATTGAAGCTGTTGCCGCGGTGCGGCAGCAAGACCGCCAGGCTATTGTCCTGGTGCCGGAAATTGCTTTAACCGGCCAAATCGTCTCTCGGTTTAAAGAACGGTTCGGTGAAGATGTGGTTGTAATGCACAGCAAGCTGTCAATCGGGGAACGGCATGATGCCTGGCAGCGTCTGCAAGAGGAAAGCGCCGGTATAGTGATTGGTGCCCGGTCGGCAGTTTTCTCGCCGGTAACCCGTCTGGGGATTATTGTCATTGATGAAGAGCATGAATTTACTTACAAGCAGGAAGAGCAGCCCCATTATCATACCCGGCAAGTGGCTGCTAAGCGGGCTGAACTGGAAGGAGCTGTGCTGTTGCTAGGCAGTGCAACCCCCTCTGTGGAAACCTATTATGAAGCTCAGCAGGGCAGGCATATATTGCTTACCTTGAATAAAAGAATTGATCATTCCCTCCTGCCGGAAGTGCAGATTGTCGACATGCGGGAGGAGTTAGCCCAGGGGCGACGCAGTGTTATTTCAGCACCGCTGCAGCAATTGCTGGCCGATACGCTGCAACGGCAGGAACAGGCCATTATTTTGCTCAACCGCCGGGGTTATGCAACCTTTGTCTTATGCCGTGAATGCGGACATATCATAAAATGCAAGCACTGCAGCGTTTCCATGGTCTATCATAATTCCAGCAATATGCTGCGCTGCCATTACTGCCAGGCTAGCTGTCCGGCACCGGATATTTGCCCTGTCTGTGCAAGCCGGTATATCCGCTATTTTGGCACAGGCACCCAAAAGCTGGAGGAAGAACTGGGAAAAATCTTTCCTCAGGCCCGGGTCATCCGTATGGATCAGGATTCCACCGGCAGAAAAATGGCTCATGACCGGATTATAACGTCATTCTCACGGGGAGAATATGATATCTTATTAGGAACACAGATGGTTGCCAAGGGTCACGACATAAAAAATGTAACCGCTGTAGGCATCATATCGGCCGATTCTGCCCTGAATTTGCCTGACTTTCGTTCCGCTGAGCGGACCTTTTCCCTGCTGACTCAGGCCGCAGGCCGCGCCGGCCGGGGCGATAAAGCCGGGCAGGTGGTTATTCAAACGTATAATCCTGAGCATTATGCCATTATGGCCAGTTCTTCCCATAATTACGAAGTTTTTTACAGGCAGGAAATTGAAGCCAGAAAAAGCCTGCAGTATCCACCTTTTAGCGAGTTACTCAAACTTACTGTCTTTTCTTCTGACGAAAACCAGGCCCGCAGTCAGGCCGAGCACATTGCCCGGCAGTTGGGAAAAGAACTGCCGTATGACCGCCAAACAGAAATCATAGGACCTTTTGCTGCGCCTATTGCGAAAATTAACAATTCCTACCGCGTTAATATTTTAATAAAATCGAAGGAACTGGCTAATATAAAGTCCCAGATAGTGGAACTAAAGCTAAATAGCCGCAACGATGTCCTGCTGGATATTGAACCCTTGAATATACTGTAAGAGGCGAAACCTGGAAAGTCATTAGGTAACTCATAGATTTTCGTAAACTTTTGTGTTAGAATTTGGACATAATATGGACAGTTAAAATCAATGGAATGGGGAGGATGCATCATGGCAATATTGGATATAAAAAAAGCCGGCGATGAAGTGTTGAAACAACTTGCGGAACCGGTTGTTAAAATAGATCGTAAGATTAAGCAATTGCTGGATAATATGGCGGATACCATGTATTCGGCCGATGGGGTTGGCCTGGCAGCGCCGCAGGTGGGCATATCACTTAGAGTTATTGTTGTTGACATTGGTGAAGGCTTGGTTGAGCTAATCAATCCGGTTATCATCAGTCACGAGGACCTGGAGGTTGGCACTGAAGGCTGTTTAAGTATTCCCGGTGTATTTGGCGAAGTGGAGCGTTACGCCAAGGTTACTGTGGAGGGACTCAACCGTCATGGGAAGACCGTTACTATTGAAGGAACCGGTTTTTTTGCCAGAGCATTGCAGCATGAAATTGATCATCTGGAAGGCGTGCTGTTTATTGAACGGGCAAAAACCATTTATAAGGGGCAAAAGTGATGACCAAGCTGCGTATTGTTTTTATGGGAACGCCTGATTTTGCCGTGCCTTGTTTGGAAACATTACAGGGCGGTCCTCATGAGGTGATTGGCGTAGTTACTCAGCCGGACAGACCTAAGGGCCGGGGGCAGAAATTTACGGCTTCACCGGTGAAGGAGACCGCCTTGGCTCACAACATACCGGTATTTCAGCCGGAAAAAATTAAGACGGAAGCGGCAGTAGAAGCTTTAAGAGCCTGGAACCCGGACCTGATTGTTGTAGTTGCTTTTGGCCAGCTTTTGTCACCGGTTATTTTAAAGCTGCCTCCACTGGGCTGCATCAATGTGCATGCTTCTTTATTGCCCTGTTACCGGGGAGCGGCGCCCATTCACTGGGCGGTGATCAATGGGGAAAATAAATCGGGTGTTACCACCATGTATATGGATGAGGGAATGGACACCGGGGATATGTTACTTAAAGAAGAAGTACTGATTGGCAGAGAAGAGACAACCGGGCAGTTATACGAGAAACTTAAACATGTCGGGGCCGCTTTATTAGCCCAGTCTGTTCAGTTGCTGATAGAAAATAGAGCTCCCCGTATCCCGCAGGATCATGTTAAAGCGACTCATGCGCCGATGCTGTCGAGGCAAACCGAAAGAATTGACTGGACCTGTCCGGCAGAGGCTATTCACAACTTGGTCAGAGGGTTAAATCCCTGGCCGGGATCCTTTGCTTTCCATCGGGGAAAGCTAGTGAAAATTTGGCGGACTCAAGTTGTGAACGGTAATTTTAGCGGACAACCGGGGCGGATCAGTAAGATTAACGAAGATTCTTTTGTTGTTGAAACTGGAAAAGGCATGCTGGAAATTTATGAATTGCAGCCGGAAAGTAAGCGACGCATGAACAGTCGTGAATATATTACGGGATATTCTCCTGCCATAGGGGAAAAAATGGAGTAGGGGGTGAAGGTTATGATCGGGGTCATTCCTCGTCCTAAAAAACGTCTTTTTTTGGCGCTTATTCTTGCCAGTTTGCTAATTGCCGCTTTATCTATTTATGGGCTATGGATGGTTAGTTTTCCGGGACTGGCTCTCATCAGTGAACATTTGCCCGTTATTCTCGGCGGCTTGCTGGCGCTTGCCATCTTCTTAGTTGCCTGCGGAGTAGGCGGCATTATTCTGGCTATTCTGGGCTTGCCGACGTTGTCCATATTTCAGGGCTACGCATGGTCGGCAATCAATCTGTTGTTTCCTGTTGCCATTCGTATCGGGAAACTGCTGGATTTTGAAAAAGAGCGGGTGGAACGTTCTTTCATTGAAGTCAGCAATTATTTAATCAAGAAAAAGCATATACGGGTCAAGCCGGAACGGCTGCTCATCCTCACGCCGCATTGTATTCAACAAGAGTCTTGCCCGCATAAGATAACCCGCGATGTGGCCAATTGCCGCTCCTGTGGAATGTGCCAGGTCGGTGATTTGCTCAGGCTGCAAAAAAAATATGGAGTTCATGTAGCTATTGTTACCGGCGGGACGCTGGCAAGAAAAGTTATAAAAACTTTGCGTCCCCAGGCCGTGCTGGCTATCGCCTGTGAACGGGATCTGACAAGCGGGATTCAGGATGTGTTCCCGCTGCCGGTTATCGGGATTTTGAATCAGCGTCCCTGCGGACCTTGCTGCAATACGCGAATTAATGTGGAGGAAGTGGAAGAAGCGCTCCGCAGCTTTATCGCGTAAGAATAAATAATAATTAATTCTTTAAAAGTGGTGATACGATTGGATGCAAGAGAAGTCGCACTAAAAATTATCAATACGATTGATACCAATGCGGCATATGCTAACATTGCCCTGGCAAAAGAACTGGGGGCGCAACCGCTTTCCGACCAGGATCGCCGCTTTGTGACCGAACTGGTTTACGGAACTGTGAAAGCAGGGGCCACACTGGACTGGATTCTTGAACATTATCTCAGCCGTTCCTTGAAGAAGGTAGCCCCTGTTATCCGTAATATTCTACGCCTGGGGGTGTACCAGCTATTTTTTCTTTCCAAGGTTCCCGCCTCGGCAGCCTGCAATCAGGCAGTGGAGTTAACTAAAAAATATGGTCATGCCGGCACTGTCAAGTTTGTCAACGCAGTACTGAGAAATGCTGCAAGAAGTCCAGAAAAGGTAGTATATCCGGATATGCAGGACGATCCGGTACGCTCTCTGGCGTTGCGGTATTTTCATCCCGATTGGATTGTAAAACGTTGGATTGAACGTCTTGGTCCGGAGGAGGCTGAGTCGTTGTGTCGGATTAACAATGCTACCCCGCCTTTGTCATTGCGGACAAATACATTGAAAATAAGCCGCGATAAACTGCTGACTGTTCTGGTGGAAGAAGGGGTGGAATGCGAAGCTTCTCAGTGGACGCCGGAAGGGATTCTTTGCTACGGTCATCCTGCGCTCGGTTCATTGCAGTCCCTGCAACAGGGATTGTTTCAGATCCAGGATGAAAGCTCCATGCTGGTAGCTCATGTAGTGGCGCCGCAGGCCGGAGAGTTGATTTTGGATGTTTGCAGTGCACCGGGGGGCAAAAGCACTCATATGGCAGCACTGATGAATAATCAGGGACGTATTGTGGCGGTGGATGTGCATGAGCACAAGCTGGTTTTGGTGGAAGAAAATGCAGCGCGGCTGGGTATTGGCATGATAGAAACCAGAGTGTTGGATGCCACGAAGATCGGAGACTTGTATGCCGGGCAGGCCGACCGTGTATTGGTGGATGCTCCCTGCTCCGGTCTGGGGGTTTTGCGCCGCAAGCCTGATGCCAGATGGCGAAAAAGCCCGGTCATGTTCAGAGAACTGCCTGAACTGCAATTGCAAATATTGCATAGTGCCGCTTGCTGTGTAAGGGCAGGCGGGATATTGGTTTACAGTACCTGCACTACCGAGCCGGAAGAAAATACGCAAGTCGTTGACGCTTTTTTGCGGAGCCATCCTGAATTTGTACTGGAAAAAACGGGAGACTATTTACCACAGCCCCGCAGCGATCAGCAAACTGTTCAGTTATGGCCCCAGCGGGATCAGGTAGATGGATTTTTTATTGCACGAATGAAGAGAGTAAGGTAGGTGGTAGCAGTGAAAGTGGCCTTACTGGGGTTGTTTGTTCAGGAAATTTCTGCTGTCATTAAACCTTATGGCTTGCCGGCCTATCGTGCCTCGCAGCTTGTCAACTGGATATACAAGCAGTATGTAACCGATTTTTCCGCCATGATCAACCTGCCTAAGTCTATGCGAACCTTGCTGGCGGAGCACTTTACCGTAAAGGAATATGAGTTGCAGGCGGTCTGGCAGTCGGAAGATGGAAGGACAAGCAAATATTTGCTCCGTTTTCCCGATCAGTCTGCTGTGGAAACAGTACTTATGCGTCAGCCCTATGGCAATAGCGTGTGTGTGTCTACCCAGGTTGGCTGTGCCATGGGCTGTGTTTTTTGTGCTTCTACCTTGCAGGGGATGACCAGAAACTTAACTTGCGGCGAAATTATGGCGCAGGTTTTGCATATTGAGTCTCTTCTTGCGCAGGAGGGACAGAAAGTAGACAGCATTGTTATTATGGGAATGGGTGAGCCGTTGGCTAATTACGAAAATGTGGTCAAGTTTATTCGTTTGTGTCATGAGGAGTATGGGTTGCATTTGAGTTATCGCAGCATCACGCTTTCCACTTCGGGCCTGGTGCCGGAAATAGATCGGTTGGCGCAAGAAGGGTTGCCAATTACTCTGTCGATCTCGTTACATGCTGCGAATGATGAAAGCCGATCGGCACTTATGCCTGTAAATAAACGATATCCTATCGCTGGCCTGTTAGCTGCGGGAGACCGTTATGCTGCACAGACAGGAAGACGGGTCACCTATGAGTATACTTTGATTGCGGAGCGTAATGACCGTGTTAGTGATGCTGAGGAATTGGCAAAGCTGCTCCGGGGACGGTTGGCCAATGTTAATTTAATTCCAGTCAATCCGGTAACGGAAAGAGGGCTCTTGCGGCCAGGAGCGGAGGCAATCAAGAGGTTTGAACAAACGCTGCTTGCCCGCAACATCAATGTTACCGTTCGCCGGGAAATGGGAGCGGATATTCAGGCGGCTTGCGGACAGCTTAGGAAAGAGCATTTGGAGAATCACTGATTTATTCATATCGCTTGTCCCTGACGAATCTTTTTCTGCCTGGCTGCGTCAGCAAAGCTTAAAATAGTCATTGTCCTCTAGATTTTACTTTCTTGCCTGGCGGGAAATCTCCCGCCAGACTGACCGTTGATTACATTAGCGATTCATTAGAAAAACAGGCTAAAGGCGGTTAACGCCTTTTTTTGCGTGATAATGCTTATTTTTGACTATACTGGAAATATAGCGTATAATACAGCTATAAGAATTTGGAGTGTATAATATGGGAATAAGATTTGTCCGCAGTCTGGAAGATTTATTTGAAAAATGTATAGAAGGCTTTTTGAATAAGAAAATCGCAGGAGAACTGCAGCCTGTAGAAATTGCCAAACAACTGTTCAGGGCCATGGAAGATGCTCGCTCTATTAGCGTAGACCATATTTATGTTCCCAATGGCTATGTAGTTTATGTAAGTAAACAAGACTGTGACCGAATGTTGCCGTATCAGGAGACTATTTGCGCTGAACTGGCAAACTATCTGAATGAACAGGCGTCACGAAGGGGATTTACGCTGGTGGGAAATCCTCTTATTAGTATGGAACCGGATGAGACGTTGTCTCAGGGGAATATTCGGGTTACAGCTAAATACACTGAACCGTTGATGGAAATGCCGGCAGGTGGCAGTGAGGAAAGCGAACTGTCTGATACGCGTGTATTTACTAAGTTAAATCCCGCTGCCAACAAGCAGGAAGGCAGGCTAGCCGTATTGCAGGTGGTGGAAGGCGTTGATGAAGGCAAGAGTCTTGAAATCGGCAAGCGGAGAATCAATCTTGGCCGGCGTGAGGGTAATGAGTTGACTTTAACGGATATGAATACGTCACGGTTGCACTCTTATATTATCTATGAAGATAACAGTCATATCCTGCATGATGCGAATAGCTTGAATGGATTATATGTGAATGGCCAGCGGGTCAGCCGCAAAGTTTTGCGCTCCGGAGACGAAATAAAACTGGGAAATACGGTCATTGTATATGAGGTGAAGTAGCTTGCCGGAAAAACTTGTTTTAGTGAATGCGGTTAGTATAGCTCTACAATACAGTCTCTTGGTGTTTATATACCTTTTTTTATATTTTGCAATAAAATATATGTATACCGACCTTACGGGAAAAGCTTTTTTTACAAACGACAAAAAGGCCCGGCTTATCCTTCTTGACAACGGTGGATTGCATTTTCCTCGTTCGGAGTTTTACTTGCAGGAAACCTTTACGATTGGGCGGAATGAGCATAGCAATATTGTTATCAAAGATACGGTTGTATCTCATGACCATGCGTGTATTGCCGTACAGAAGGACGATTATTGGTTAGCTGATTTGAACAGTACCAATGGCACATTTTTAAATGACCGTCCTGTTAAGGGAGAAATCTCGCTAAAAGACGGCGACATAGTAAGGATTGGGACAGTGAGTTTTAAGTTTGAGAGGTGATCGGTTTGTTAGCCAGTGTGAAGTCAGATATCGGCCGGATGAGAGAAATCAATGAAGATAGCTATGCCTTTCACCCTCCCTATTTATTTGCTGTGGCAGACGGTATGGGTGGACATGCGGCAGGTGAAGTTGCCAGCGGGCTGGCTATTAGGGCTTTGCTGGAAAAAGTGGAGGCAGGATATGGGAAAATTCCTTTGCAAAATTTGATGGAAGACGCCATTTCCCATGCCAATGAACTAATTTACCAGGTTTCTCTAAGTAAACCGGAATATCTGGGAATGGGGACTACGCTGACGGCAGTCTATGTGGAGGCAGATACCGTTTACTGGAGTCATGTCGGCGACAGCCGGTTATACTTGTTTCAAAAAGACAATATGCTGCAAATTACCAGTGATCACTCGCTGGTTTGGGAGTTGTTTCTCAATGGCAATATAACCAGAGACGAAATGCAGACCCATCCCCAGCGTAATATGCTTACCAGGGCGGTTGGCACTAGTTCTGACATTAAAATTGACAGCGGTGTGTTTCAATGGAAACCGGGGGATCATTTATTGCTCTGTACCGATGGCTTGACTAATATGCTTAGTGAGCAGGACATTCTTCAGATTTTAGCTGTAAATAGTGTTGCCGTTGAAGGCCAAAAGGTTGTGGATAACCTGATCGATAAGGCCAATGAGGCAGGCGGCATGGATAATATAACGGCCATTTGGCTGCAATATGGTGATGTATAATGACAAGAACTGGGAAAACGGATTATCTCTTGCTACTGCTGGCCAGTGCCGTATTGATCAACGGTATCGTTGTTGTCGGCCTGGTTCAAAAGCATATTGATTATCCGGTGTTGGGCGCGGTGGCTGCTGTAGTCATGGCCTGGTTCGGGGTAAGCATTTATTTGTCCAAAACCAGTTATCATGGAGACCCGCTATTTTTTCCGTTGACTGCCGTCTTATCGGCGATTGGTTTAATTATGGTTTTTCGCTTGACACCGGATTTGTTTTTTTTACAAGTACTTTGGATGTTGCTTGGTATAGCAGCTTTTGGTCTGACCGTTCATTTTTCGAAAAATCTCGAAGCATTGACAAAATATAAATATATCTGCGGCTTTATTGGTATTAGTTTATTACTGGCAGCAATTGTGTTAGGTGTGGACATTGGCGGACACCGCAGCTGGGTAATTTTAGGGCCCATCCGTTTTCAGCCCTCGGAATTTGCCAAACTGTTCATTGTCATCTTCCTGGCGGCCTATTTGAATGAACGGCGTGAGGTACTTGCTTATGCCAGTAAACGGGTGGGACCTTTTATACTGCCCCATCCCCGGTTTGTTGCCCCCTTGCTGGTTGTCTGGGGAATAACCATGCTGGTGCTTGTTTTACAGCGGGATATGGGATCGGCGCTTTTATATTTCAGCATAACCATTTTGATGAGTTATATGGCCAGTGGACGGTTGAGTTATATTCTGATTGGGGCCGTTCTGTTTTTAGGCGGATCGGTTTTATGTTATATGCTCTATCCTCATATCCAAACCAGAGTGGATATTTGGCTTAATCCCTGGGCCGATCCAAATGGCAGAGCCTATCAAATCGTGCAGTCCTTATTCGCCTTTGGTTCAGGCGGCATGCTGGGCAGTGGCTTGGGCTACGGATTTCCCAATATGATTCCGGAAGTGCATACCGATTTTGTCTTTGCGGCCATAGGGGAGGAGCTTGGTTTTTTAGGGGCGGGAGCAGTGCTGCTAATCTACATTCTTTTAGTTTATCGCGCCTTTCGGACTTCCTGGCTGCAGGAAGACTCTTTTTGTGCTTTGCTCGCCGGCGGTCTGTCCACTAGTATGGGTTTACAGATATTCTTAATTATTGCCGGGGTTACCAAGTTTTTTCCGCTTACAGGAATTACTTTGCCAATGATCAGCTATGGTGGAAGCTCTGTGTTGTCCGGCTTCATCTTATTAGGAATTTTATTTGGTATATCTGAAATGAGGCCTAAGAACATATGAATTTCAACCGCTTCGATGGATTTGAAAATTCGCTGCGCCGCCAAATTCGTAAGGTTGCCGTTTGTATTCTGGCCCTTTTATGCGTCCTGTTTATTCATGTTTCCTATCTGCAAACCTATGAGAGCCGTTCGCTTGCCGAACATCCGCTGAATAAGCGGCTCACTGAAGCCAACAAGCGGGTATTAACCGGGCAAATCCTGGATAGAAATAACAATAAACTTGCCTATAGTGAAAGGTCAGAGACAGGTCAGCAGCGCAAATATCCCTTTGGGCCGGTAACGGCGCATATCGTCGGGTATAATAGTGATAAATATGGAAAATCAGGGTTGGAAGCTTCCTATGCCGCTTTCTTGACAGGCCTCAATACACCTTTAGCTCAGTGGGGCGCTATTGCCCAACTGTTTATGCCGGAGCAGGGTGATAATGTAAAGTTAACGCTGGATGTAAACCTGCAAAAGACAGCTTATTCAGCGTTAGGCAGTCACCGGGGAGCCGTTGTCGTTTTAAATCCCCGCACCGGAGAGATTCTGGCGATGGTAAGTAAGCCGGCTTTTGATCCTAATTCGGTAGAGGCTGAATGGGACAATATATCACACTCCAAGGACAGTTTGCTTTTGAATCGAGCTACCCAGGGCTTGTATCCGCCAGGTTCAACCATAAAAGTGATGATCGCGGAAGCGGCTTTGCGGGAAAAAATAGTTGATTTGGCTTGGACTTTCAACTGTGACGGGGCCTTAAAAATCGGGCCTGATTACGTGCTTAATGAACATGATTCACAAAAACATGGAAAAATTAACTTGCAGCAGGGTCTGGCTGTTTCCTGCAATACTATGTTTGGCAGTCTTACCTTGAAACTGGGAAGTAAAAGACTGGAAGAAACGTTTGAACGGTATGGCTTCCTAAAACCCCTTGGGCAAGATTTGCAGGAAACGCCAAGTCACTTGCCGGAGTTTTCAAAACTGAGTGATGGTGATCTGGCCCAAACCGGGATCGGTCAGGGCAGCTTATTGGTTACGCCGCTGCGTATGGCGTTACTAGCCAGTAGTTTTGCGAATCAGGGAAAGTTGATGAAACCCTTTCTTGTCAGTCAAATACTTTCTGCCGACGGCAGTGTGAGAAAGACGTACTCGCCGGAAGCTTGGTTGACACCGGCTGCTCCTGAGGTGGCTGATGAAATAAAAAATATGATGGTAACTGTAGTAAATGAAGGTACTGGCGGTGCTGCCGGTTTAGGCGGTATCCAAGTGGCAGGAAAAACCGGAACGGCAGAGAATCCTCATGGAGAATCGCATGCCTGGTTTATCGGGTTCGCACCGGCCGATAATCCGGAAGTTGCTATTGCTGTTATTGTGGAAAACGCGGGGGCCGGCGGTCAGATAGCCGCTCCCATTGCCCGGAAAATATTAGCGCAGGCATTACGATAAGGGGGTGAAGTTCATGCTCAATAAAACATTAGACAACAGGTATACTATATTGGAACATATCGGCGGCGGTGGAATGGCAGATGTCTATCGGGCTCATGACCAGCTGTTGGATCGGTCGGTTGCCGTCAAGGTACTGCGCTCGCAATTTACCCATGATGATGAATTTGTAACCAGATTTCGCCGCGAGGCCCAGGCAGCCGCGAGGCTATCACATCCTAATATCGTAAATATTTATGATGTTGGACAGGATGAAGGCATTTATTACATAATTATGGAATACATATCGGGAGAGACACTGAAGGATCGTATTGTCCGCAGCAATGCTTTACCGGTGGAAAATGCAATCCGCATTGCCATAGAAATTGCTGAAGCTTTGGAGCATGCACATCAGAATAATTTGGTCCATTGTGATATTAAACCTCATAATATACTAATTACTCGTACAGGACGGGTGAAGGTTACGGACTTCGGGATTGCCAGGGCGGTTACTTCGGCCACGATGAATCATACCGGAACCATTTTGGGATCGGTCCATTATTTTTCACCGGAACAGGCTAAAGGCGAAATGGTAAGTAACAAGTCGGATATTTATTCCTTGGGTGTTGTTTTATATGAAATGTTGACTGGTGTTGTACCGTTTAATGGTGAGACGCCCATTAGCATTGCCCTGCAGCACTTGCAGCAAGAGCCCCGGCCGCCGCGGGAAATTAATCCTCAGATCCCGCCTTTGGTTGAGGCTACCGTCCTAAAGGCTATGGCCAAGGAGGTAACGGCCAGGTTTGATGATATCGGGCAAATGATTGCCGATCTTAAGCTTTCCCAGAATTACTTGCATGATGATCACACCCGCAGGCTATCGCACAGCGATTTTCCCACTCAGGTATTGCCTAAAATCACGGAGACCAATGCGGCTTCGACCCGTATGGTAAAGAATGAAACTAAACGGGCTGATAACCAGAAAAAATCCAAGCTTTGGTGGATTCTGCTGTTAGTATTACTGTTTTTTGGTGTGGCTTTGGGTTCTTTTCTAATCTTCGGTAAGTTCTGGAGCAATAATGATGTGGTGGTCAACGATGTGGTAGGGAAGCAGGTCGAAATAGCGAAGACAGTATTAAGTAACCAAAACTTACGGGTCTCCATTTCTGAGGCCTATAACGATACTGTCCCCGCCGGGTATGTTGTATCCCAGTATCCGGAAGCGGGAGCGACCGTCAAGGAACAGCGTACGATCACGCTGGTGGTTAGCAAAGGCGGTGAAATCACCGTAGTGCCCGATTTGCGAGGTTTAACGCGCAGGGATGCGGAGCTGCAACTGAAGAATGCGGGACTTACTCTGGGGAGGGTGGATGAACAGTTTTCCGCTGATGTGGCTGCCGATACGGTTATCAGCCAAAATCCCCGTCCGCCGGCTCATGTAAATAAAAGTACACCCATTGATCTGGTAGTTAGCAAAGGCCCGACTCCCCGCAAAATTGTACTGCCTGATTTTCAGGGGACGCCTTTAACTACCGTGAGCACCCAATTGGAAAGCCTGAAACTGAAGCAGGGCAAGGTGACGGAAGAGGCCAGCGATAAGTATCCTCCTGGTACGATTATTGGTCAGAATCCGCCTGCCGCAGCGGAGGTGACGGAGGGCACTTCTATTGATTTTACTGTGGCAAGAAGTGCGCCCAGTGCCATTAAGCGGGCTATCGTACAGATTACCGTGCCTGACGGGGCGTCACGCCAGGTCGTTCAAATTGTAGTTACAGACACCAATGGCCGGAGAGTGGTTTACGAAAGCTCGCACAAGCCTGGTGATAAAATTGAAAAGCAAATTGAAGGCGTAGGGCAAGTTCGCATGCAGGTGTATCTGAACGGAACACTGACCCAGGAGCAGACATTGTGATGCAGGAAAATGAGCTAACACAAGGCATTGTGGTAAAGACCTATAATAGCTTTTACTATGTACAAACCAATTCGAGCCAAATTACCTGCACCTTGCGGGGCAGAATGAAGCAGGAACGTTTTTCCCTGCTGGTGGGGGATCTCGTGCAGTACACGCCCAGCGGACCGGACAAGGGAGTTATTGAGCAGATTTTACCTAGGCGTACCAAATTGGAACGGCCGATGGTCGCCAATGTTGATCAAGTCATTGTCACATTTGCTGCTGCCACACCCGACATTCATGTGGGGCTGGTTGATCGTTTTCTAGTGCTTGCCGCTTTGTCCGGCTTAAAAGCATACCTATGCATAAATAAGATTGAGCTGTTGCCGGCAGACCGATTGCAGGATATTATTAACCTGTACCGAGCGATCGGCTATCCGGTGCTTGCTCTCTCCGCCAAAGAGGGCACCGGTGTAGTGGAATTAAAACAGATTCTGTACGGAAAAATTTCCGCTTTTGCCGGTCCGTCTGGTGTGGGGAAATCAACTCTTTTAAACGCTATAGAACCGGGGTTTCAACTGACTACCGGTGAATTAAGTGAGAAGATCGGGCGGGGCAAACATACGACGCGGTTTGCCCAGTTATTGCCGTTAGCGGGGGGAGAAGGGTTTGTCGTCGACACTCCTGGCTTTAGCTTTACGGAGTTTTCCGGCATTAAAGAGGCGCAACTGGCAGACTGCTTTCCGGAAATGGAACCATACTCGGCACATTGCCGGTTTTCTTCCTGCCTTCACGTCAAGGAGCCGCAGTGCGCGGTAAAGGAAGCCGTCGCTGACGGGCACATCGCTCAGAGCCGCTATGCTTCTTACTTGGAGATTATCGGTGAGCTTCGGGAACAACGGAGTAAGTTTTAGGGCGTGTCTTGTAAATTTTTTAAAATTCAGTTTGACTAATCGCCGATATTTTATTATCATATACCTATACATAAGAATAGAATTAGCCTTTGGGGCAAGGTGAAAAAGAGTACATCTTTTAATTCCTTACCGGCGGTAAAGCCCGCGAACCTTTGTGGTTGATCTGGTGAAATTCCAGGGCCGACAGTATAGTCTGGATGGGAAAAGGCTACAACGGGCCATTAGTTTAATAGGCTTGGTATGTTATTTCCCTGAAACCCCTACGGTTTTTAGGGGATTTTTTATTTTACAGGAGGCTGGCATGGATGAATTATATATGAAACAGGCACTGGCGTTGGCAGCGCAAGGGCTGGGACGTACATCACCAAATCCTGTTGTTGGGGCGGTTATTGTTGCTGACGGCAATATCGTCGGCCAAGGTTGGCATCAGGCTGCTGGCACACCCCATGCTGAAGTACATGCGCTCGCCCAGGCCGGGGGACTGGCACGGAATGCAACGCTGTATGTAACATTAGAACCTTGCTGCCATCATGGGCGCACAGGCCCCTGCACAGATGCCATAATTGCAGCCGGTGTGAAAAGGGTCGTTGTGGCAATGACTGATCCTAATCCGCTTGTCAGAGGAAAAGGCATTCAGAAACTCAGGCAGCATGGTCTTGAGGTGCTGGAGGGAGTTTGTGCCGCTGAAGCGGCACAACTGAACGAAGTATTTATCAAATGGATTGCCACGGGGCTGCCGTTTGGTGTATTAAAGACGGCAATGACACTGGACGGTAAAATTGCGACCTATACAGGTCAGTCCAAATGGATTACCAGTGAGCGTTCAAGGGAGTATGTCCATGGCTTGCGTAATATGTACGATGCTATTTTGGCGGGAATTGGAACCGTCCTTGCCGATGATCCGTCGTTAACGACGCGCTTGCCAGGCGGCGGGAAAAATCCCATCCGCGTGATTGTGGACAGTAAGGGCCGGATTCCGTTAGAAGCAAAACTGCTTTGTGACCATGAGGCGCCTGTCATTATAGCTGTCGGACCGGAGGCTCCGGCGGAAAAGCTGGCAGCTTTGCAAGCGAAGGGGGCAGAGGTCCTTAAACTGCCGTTGGTTACCGGGCATGGCGTTTCGTTACGACATTTGTTTGTCGAGCTTGGTCAGCGCAAGATAACCAGTATTCTTGTGGAAGGCGGGGCCGAGGTGAATGCTTCGGTACTGATGGAGAATGTGATAGATAAAGTCCACTGGTTTATCGCACCTAAGATACTTGGCGGAAAAACGGCGCCGGGACCTGTTGGGGGATTGGGAGTGAGCGATATCGCACAGGCTACCGTACTTGAAGACATGCATGTGGGAAATATTGGAGAAGATATATTGATGACTGCTTATTTGCAGCGAAGGGAGGGCCGTGATGTTTACAGGACTTGTGGAAGAATTGGGAACAGTGAGGGCCATAGCTAGAGGCCAGAAATCAGTTCGCTTGACGATTAATGCCAATACTGTGCTGGACCATACAAAATTAGGTGACAGCATTGCCGTTAATGGCACTTGCCTTACCGTAGTAGAACTGTCGAACGGTTGTTTTGCCGCTGATGTAATGCCGGAAACTGTTGACAGAACTGTATTGGCTAATTTAAGACCTGGTGACTATGTTAACTTGGAAAGAACACTCCGGGTTGGCGACCGCTTAGGAGGGCATATTGTAGCAGGCCATATTGACGGAGTAGGATACATTGTCGTCAAGGAGAAAAATGATATTGCCATTCTAATCAAGATTAAAGCAGATGCTGAAATTATGCGGTATATTATAAAAAAAGGTTCTATTGCCATTGATGGCATTAGTCTTACCGTGGTCGACTGCGGCGATCAGTGGTTTACGGTGTCATTAATTCCTCATACGGCTGCCCTGACAACGTTGGGACATAAGAAGAAGGGCGATCCGGTTAATTTGGAAGTTGATATGATCGGAAAGTATGTGGAAAAGCTCTTGGGGTTGCCGCAAAATCAGAGCGAAACCGGTAAGCCTGTCGGTATTACCATGGAATATCTAAAGGATCATGGATTCTAGAAAACGAAGGAGAGGTTTGCGATGAAATTTAATACGATTGAAGAAGCTATTGAGGATATAAGAAATGGCAAGATCATCGTCGTGGTTGATGATGAGGACAGGGAAAATGAAGGGGACCTATTAATGGCTGCGGAAAAAGCCACCCCGGAAGCAATCAATTTTATGGCTACCTATGGTCGTGGCTTAATATGCATGCCGGTGGTGGGCGAACGGTTGGATGAACTGGGAATTGGAGCCATGGTGCAGGTGAACACGGATACGATGAGCACGGCATTTACCGTGTCTATTGACGCTGCCAGTGTAACGACAGGAATCTCGGCCTACGAACGTTCGGAAACCATTCAAAAGGTACTGGACCCTAAGGCCAAGGCAGAAGACTTCCGGCGTCCAGGGCACATCTTCCCGCTGCGTTATCGGGAAGGCGGCGTACTGCGGCGGGCCGGGCATACCGAGGCCACGGTGGATATGGCCAAATTGGCCGGATTATATCCGGCGGGAGTTATCTGCGAAATTATGAATGATAATGGGAAAATGGCCCGGGTGCCGGAACTGATGGAATTTGTGAAAAAACATCAACTGAAAATCATTACGATCGCCGATTTGATAAAGTATAGAAAAAAGCATGAGAAATTTGTGGAACGAATTTCTGAGACCAAATTGCCTACTAAATATGGCGAGTTTCATTTAATCGCTTACGAAAGTTCTCTGGATAGACAATGCCATCTTGCCCTTGTCAAAGGAGACATTACCAATAAGGAGAATGTTATGGTGCGGGTTCACTCCGAATGCCTTACCGGCGATGTACTGGGCTCTCTGCGCTGCGATTGCGGGGACCAGTTGGCGACAGCCTTAAAGCGTATCGAAGCAGAAGGTGAGGGAGTTTTGCTGTACATGCGGCAAGAGGGCCGGGGCATTGGATTGGCGAATAAAATCAAAGCCTATGCTTTGCAGGATCAGGGGAAGGATACGGTGGAGGCCAATGAGATTTTAGGATTCCCGGCTGATTTGCGCGATTATGGTATTGGTGCGCAAATCCTGGCAGATCTTAACCTGACCAGTATTCGACTGCTGACCAATAATCCCCGCAAGCGGGTCGGGCTGGAAGGTTATGGACTAACCATTACCGAACGCATCCCGCTGGAAATAAAACCAAACCGTTTTAATCAACGGTATTTGTCGGTCAAGAAAGCAAAATTGGGTCACATGCTTAAACAAAATATGGAGGGATAATCAATGAAAACATATGAAGGACAGTTAGTTGCGACAGGGTTGCGTTTTGGTATTATTGTAGGAAGATTTAACGAGTTTATTACCAATAAGTTGTTGGGCGGTGCGCTGGACGGGCTGAAACGCCATGGTGCCAGTGAAGAGGATATCACGGTTGTTTGGGTTCCTGGCGCCTTTGAGATTCCTTTGACAGCCCAGAAGATGGCCGGCAGCGGTAAATATGATGCGGTGATTTGTTTGGGAACTGTCATTCGTGGTGGTACAACACACTATGATTATGTATGTGCTGAGGTATCCAAAGGTGTGGCTCATGTAGGTATGGCTACCGGTGTTCCCACTATTTTCGGTGTCCTGACTACGGAAAATATCGAACAAGCGATTGAACGGGCCGGAACAAAGGCTGGAAACAAAGGTTTTGATGCAGCACTTTCGGCGATTGAAATGGCTAATCTGCTAAAAAGTATGTAAAATATTTCCAGGGAAATAATGGAGGCAATTAAAATGAGGATCAGTATAGTAAGTGACACGCACGGCTATTTTGGTGCTTGGGATAAACTATACCGCGAATATTTACAGGCTTCCGATTTAATTCTTCACGCCGGTGATGTATTGTATCATGGGCCGCGCAATCCAATTGTTGCCGGCTATAATCCGCAAAAATTGGCGGAAGCCCTGAATCAGTGCTCCGTTCCGGTTATTATAGCGCAGGGTAATTGTGATTCCGAAGTAGACAGTATGGTCCTTGCCATGCCTATACAATCACCCTATAGCTATGTGGTCATAAATGGTATGCGTATAGTAGTGAATCACGGACATACTTTTAAAGATGAAGAAGCTCTGTTTGAAGCTGCTAAACATTTTAAAGCTCATGTGATCATTACCGGCCATACCCATGTTGCCCGGCTGAATAAAAGGGATGGTATCATTCATCTAAATCCGGGATCACCGGTCAGGGAGTTATCCAAGCGTGAAGACGGGCGTGCTACCCTGGCTACCTTGTATAACGGGAAACTAACCATAACAGATGTAGATTCGGGGTCAGTAATACAGGAGGAGCTTATTACAGGAGGAATGTAATGCGAGATCATATCATGAAAGCTACGGTGCCGGGAGTGCGTATTGTCGCGGCAGTGACTACGCAGTTAGTTGAAGAAGCCCGCCGCCGGCATGATTGCTTTCCCGTCGTAGCGGCAGCCTTGGGCAGGACGATGACGGCGGCCTTGCTTTTGGCGGCAAATTTGAAAACAGAAGAAAGTCTCACTGTACGCATTGCCGGAGATGGACCTATTGGTGATATCGTTGCTGATGCTACGGCCCATGGAACCGTGAGGGGCTATGCGAAAAATCCCCATGTCGATATACCTTTAAGGGGAAAAAAATTGGATGTCGGTGCGGCTGTAGGTCAAGGGAATGTTTATGTAACACGTTTTACCGGATTAAAACAACCCTTTACCGGGAATGTCCCTTTGGTAAGTGGTGAAATCGCGGAGGATATCACCAGTTATTTAGCTGTCTCGGAGCAGACGCCTTCCAGTGTAGCGCTTGGTGTGCTAGTGCGTCCCGACATGACTGTTGCGGCAGCCGGTGGATTTATCGTGCAGGCTTTGCCGGGGCATGAGGAGAAAAGTTTGCAAATAATTGAAGCCAATTTGGCGCACCTTGCGCCCGTTTCGCAAATGGTTGACGAAGGAAAAGACGCGGCCGGCATCATCCGAACGGTACTGCAGGGTCTTCCCATTACCTGGTATGACCAGGCAGGACTAGTGTTTCAATGCCTTTGTTCACGGGAGAAGGTACATAATGTTTTAATAAGTTTGGGAAAAGCGGAACTGGAAGATATGATCGCTGAAGGACAGGCCGAAGTTTGCTGTCATTTTTGTGCGGAAAAATATCAATTTAACCGTCAGGAACTGGAAGCATTATTAAAATAGGCAGATATAAAATAAGGCTATAGCCAATACTGGCTATAGCCTTATTTTCGGAAAAAAATAAAGAGCTAACAGATGTTAACCCTTTATGCACTACTTATATAGCACGTTGGATTTTGCCAGAACGCAGGCAGCGAGTGCAGGTATTGACTCGTTTTACTTGGCCGCTAACAACAGCTTTGACACGTTGAATATTGGGCTTCCAGCTACGTTTTGTTTTTAAATGGGAGTGGCTGACATTGAATCCGCTTTGCTCACCCTTACCACAGACTTCACAAACATTTGCCATCTATATACACCTCCTCTAATGAAGACACGCTTATAAACCAAACATAGATATTTTAACATAAGAGAATAACTTTGCGCAAGGGATTGTTCTTAAAATTATGGAATAACTTTGAAACTTTATATGGACAGCAGGATTTTAAATAATCTTTAGGGAAAATCTATGTAAATAGGTGTTGGGAGGCGTGGCACATGATTACCGAGGATACTCCTATACTGGAAGCGCTCCAGTCGCACCCGCAGGCTCGAAAAATTTTTGCTTTACACGGAATGAGTTGTATTGGCTGCATGGGTTCTGCCAGGGAAACTATTGCCAGTGGAGCCAAAATGCACAATATTGATGTAAATGCATTGCTAAGGGAACTAAATCAAGCAAAAGAAAAAGAATAGGCAAAGTACCCTTAATACCTATTCTTTCCGGGGTGATACTTTGATAAAGACGTTGTCAACTGACATCAGATATATGAAGGGAGTGGGAAACGCCAAAGCCGCGCTGTTGGCTTCTTTGGGGATTTATACCGTGCGGGATTTAGTGGAGCATTTCCCGCGCCGCTATGAAGATCGCAGCCAAATAAAAAAGATCAGTCAACTGACTGACGGTAATGTGGAAAGCTGCCGGGGCACGGTACTTAAGGTTACGGCTAATAAGACCCGTCGGCTTACTCTGACAAAAATAATCATACAGGATGACAGCGGCAGGGCTGAACTGGTTTTTTTTAATCAACCCTATTTAAAGACAAAATATAAAGTCAATATGGAAGTCATGGCCTATGGCAAAGTTCAAACGAAATTTTTTCCGGTACAAATTGTGAATCCGGAAATAGAAATTCTGGATGAGACAGGAATGCCCTGTGCAGGGACTATATTGCCGGTTTATCCGGCCAATGAGGCTGTCAGCCAACGGTGGTTGAGAGGTTTAATTAGACAATCCCTTGATTTTGCCCTACAACAGCCATTGGAATCTCTGCCTGCAATGCTTCTGATGAATTTTAAGCTGATGGAACGTAAAGAAGCGTTGTTACAGGTTCATTTTCCCGACAACTGGGAGATATTGAAAAAAGCGAGGGAAAGACTGGCGTTTGAAGAATTGTATTTATTGCAATGTGGTTTGTTGTATACTAAAAATGCTGCGAAAAAGGATGTGCTGGGAATTAAGCATGCTTCTGACGGTAGCTTGGTGTCTCAGTTTGAACAGCAGCTTCCTTTCCAACTTACCGAGGGACAGCGGCAGGCATTAACTGAGATTAAGGCGGACATGGAGGCGCCGCTTCCCATGCAGCGGATGGTACAGGGTGATGTCGGCTCGGGTAAAACAGTTGTAGCTGCTATCGCGTTAGTAAAGACAGTGGAAAACGGTTATCAGGGAGCTATGATGGTTCCCACTGAAATATTGGCGGAACAGCATTATCAGACTCTGGCTGCCCAGCTTGAAAATCTGGGAATTAAAGTGGCTCTTTTAACAGGAAGTGTTACAAAGGGAAAGCGAAAAGAATTGCTGCAAGCGCTTCAGACCGGTTGTATCGACATCGTCATTGGCACTCACGCTTTGATCCAAGAAGATGTTTGCTTTCATAGGCTGGGATTGGTAATTACCGATGAACAGCATCGTTTCGGAGTCCGGCAGCGGGCAAAATTACAGGCTAAAGGCATGATGCCGGATGTGCTGGTTATGACGGCAACACCGATTCCGCGCACGATGGCCCTAACGGTGTATGGCGATTTGGATGTTTCCTCCATACGTCAGTTGCCGCCAGGGCGAAAACCGATAAAAACCTTTGTTCGCGGTTCGGACCGCAGGCATTTGGTTTATAAATTTATAACGGATGAAATAGCTAAGGGCCGTCAAGCCTATATTGTATGCCCTTTGGTAGATGAATCGGAAAAAATCCAGGCTCAATCAGCGACACAGCTTTATGAAGAGCTGCAGGAAACCTATTTTCGGAATCTAGACTGCGGTTTAGTACATGGCAAAATGAAGAACCTGGAAAAGGATGAAATGATGCGCCGGTTTTATGAGGGCGGTGTTAAGGTGCTTATTGCCACAACGGTCATTGAAGTCGGGGTCAATGTTCCTAACGCCACTATTATGGTCATTGAGGGGGCGGAGCGGTTCGGCCTGGCACAACTGCACCAACTGCGGGGACGGATTGGCCGGGGCGAGCATCAGTCCTATTGCATTTTATTGTCAGATAACCCCAATCCGGAATCACAGGAACGTCTGCAGGTCATGACGAGTACCACTGACGGATTTGCTTTAGCGGAACAGGATCTTTTGCTGCGCGGTCCCGGCCACTTTTTTGGCGAACAGCAGCATGGATTGCCGGACCTTAAGATAGCAGATATTGTCAATGATCTTGAATTGTTGCTTAAAGCTAGAAAGGCTGCCTATGAAACGGTTACGCAGCCCGGTGAATTTGAGAAAGTGCGTCCTTATATAGCGGAACGTTTTTGTCATCACTTTGATCAGATTTTCCAATGTTAAAAATTTATGACATACTGCCAGTCTGCAATGGGGATAAAAAAGGGCGGCCTACGCCGCCGATTATGGGAGAGGAGAAAATTTACATTACTATTGTTACCGGACATAGAAAATATATACAGCCTTTTGGTATAAATCATTAGGACATGCTTTCAGCAGTGGTTGTTAGATGATTCTATGGGGAGTCGCTGCAGTATACTGGCAAAGTGCATAATATAATCTATCGGCTATTCTTTGGCGCTCTTCAATGAAGGTTTCCAGTGTCTGCGCTTCTTCTGGATTAGTCCACCATTCAGAGGGAATTTTTTGGATAACCTTTCTGATTTGGGGCTTGCTGATTTTTTTAAAGGCCTCAACATAAGGTTTAAAATCTTGTGGCGTAAGATAGTTTTTCAATAACATCCGAAAAGCGCGACGGTAATAAATATAAATTTTATTTGCCAAAAAGGTTACCGATTCATTCGTCCATTTTCCTGAGCGGAATAGATGGGAATTATCGATAGCATAGGCTTTACAGTTAGCAGCTTGTGAAACAACCAGTAAATTTTTTCTGTTATTAGTACGGTCAGCGTTGTGAAAGAGATGATCAAAAAATATCACTCCTGCCAATTCATGAAGATTGGTAATCTGTGAAAAGGTATATTTATCAATATAGGTCGCATGGGATATATATTGTGAGGCAAAATGGATGCCTGCAGTAACACCTTCAGCTCGGAGCTGCGGATAGGATTCCAGGAAAGACTCATCAATGGTAAAACACTGGCTGGCAGGAAAACAGAGATTGAGTAAATTACCTAACTGACTTGCCAGTAGTTCACTGATTAATACTTTTGTTCCATAACGGTTGTTTTGGAGCTTGACAATATATATATTGCGGTCGTTGGCACAAAAAAAATGGGGGGATGTCGCTCCGACACCAACGCGTCCCAGATATTCCTTGGCAAACAACATACGTTAACCTCCTGGGAAGAATAGGGAAATAAAAACGACCCGGCTATATGATTAACCGAGTCGCTGGAGTACGGACTTTTAACTTTGTTAGCAACAGCAAACGGTTGATATAGATGTCAGCGATTCAAGATTTACTAGGACAGATCTTACGTCCCTGTTGCTGATGCATTGATCAGTACCAGGAACAAAAATACTGTTGACTGTTAAGAGTGCCAGACAATTGTCTGCTGCGCCGAGCGTTCCTTCAAATAAGAAACCGCCCAAAGTTGTAAGCACTACCGTATCGCCGACCATGCGCCTTAACTGACATACCAGATCATGTCCGTCCTGGCGTTGCTCTTCTCCATCACGCTGCCCTAAGCCGATTACGCCGTTAACGTTCAAGGCATTTCCGGAACCGGTGTTATTAAAGGGATCATTTACAATGCCGGAGCCTTTGGCGATAATTGACCATAGGTCAACTCGCAAGAAGGTCACTTCTCTGATTTCGCCACCCGGCGTAAGAATTTCAACTTCATTGGATTCTGCCGTTATTGCAGGGGTTAGAAAAGCTATCCGGCAATCCTCAATTGCCTGCAAATTTCCATAATAGGTAAACCCGTCAACTCCAAATAGCAATACATCTGTATTGATTTCACGCTCCAGATCTTTAATGAACTCTAGATTACGGATTTCATGTAAAAATCCCATAAACGTTTTCCTCCCTGTGTTAAGAATTATAAACTGACTTACTATACTTTATGAAAAATGGAAGGATAGTGTTCCTTTTTTGGCATATTTCCCTGGTTAAAGCATAACCTAACCGGCAGGGTTGTTAGGGTGAATGACGAATATATTTAGGGAGTCACTGATTTATTCGTATTGTGCGTTCTATCGGGTCTTTTTCCGCCTGGCGTCGTCAGCAAAGCTTCGCGAGAGCACTGCTATTCCTATGGATTTGCTTCCTTGCCAGACGGAAAAATCTTTAGCCAGCCCGACGGGATTATTGAATCAGCGATTCCCAAAGATAAGGAGGAGAGCTATTATGCCGATCGTTCAAATTGATATGTTGGAAGGCCGTTCTACCGAACAGAAAAGAGAACTTGCCAAAAAAATTACCGAGGTAATTGTTGAAACTGCCAAATGTCAGCCTGATGCAGTGACCATTGTAATCAGAGAGGCTGCTAAGCAGCATATCAGCAAAGCCGGCGTACTCATGCTGGATAAGTAGTAATAAGTAAAAAACAGCCCATCGCTTAGCGCGAATGGGCTGTTTTAGCAAGGAGGCATATTATATTTATGAAAAAGACCTTTGCCGGGGATTTAGAGCGAGCGATAACCGAAGAATTGGAACAACTGAAAAAACGTACACCGGAATTAACCTGTCTGTGGGATCTGTTGCTTGTATTGCAGGAAGAGTTTATACAAGTGCTGCAAAGTGATGAGCCAGTCAACCTGGAAACAGGGCGGTTGACTGGTTCAGACGAAGCTTGGAAACAAGTTCATGCCTATATTGCAGGAATGGAAGGGGCCGTTTTACAGCGAGCCATTCCTTTATGGACAATTTATTCCTTGCTGGAGCGGACGGCTCAATATTATCATCAGGCAGGCATCAATAGCGCCTATCCAAAAGAAAAAGCGTGGTATCTTTCCTTGGAGCAAATAAAACTAATGGAAAAACGAAAAGTAGGGGGCGCTGTACGGACCGTACATAATCATCTTTGGGGCCAGCTTGGTTTTGCCCCATTTATGATCGGCAAAGAGTAGTATTTGAAGTCTCGTTTCAGTGACTTTACGAGCAAATAGGAGCATATCATACCATAACGGAGTATGCTAATAATAAGTTTGCGTAAATATAGTATAACATATTGGGATCGGGTTGCCTTTATTGAGCAGCTACGTTATTATATGTGCATGCCGAATTTCTTTTAAAGAAAACGGGGGAACCATTTTTGGGGTGAATCCGCCTAAAGCGGTAGGGATTATCCTTTGTCCGAACCCGACAGCTAACCTCGCAGGCATATAGAAAGGAGTGTACCACCATGTTGAATTTTAAAAAAATACTTTTATGGGGTACCATACTAACTGTTTTGCAGATGACTTTTGTTGCACCTGTTACTTTTGCCAAGGCGGCAGCCAAGCCGGATTCTTATACTAAGAAACTGGATATTAAGGCAACCGCGTATGCACCAGGACCGCATGATAATGGCAAATGGGGTAATTTGACTCATTTAGGCACTCAGATTCGTCCGGGTGTTATTGCTGTAGACCCTTCGGTTATTCCGCTTGGTTCTAAAGTGTATATTGAGTTCCCTGACGGACAGGGAAAGTATGCGGTGGCGGAAGACACCGGCGGCGCTATTAAGGGAAACCGGGTGGATATTGCCGTTGAGTCGGTGGCAAAGGCCTATGATTTCGGTATCCAACACGTTAAAGTATATGTATTAGAAAAATAATGACTAGATCATGGATTGGAGGGTTTGTCTTTCAATCCATGATTTTTTTGTCGAAAATAGGTAAAAATTTTTAACTCCTACATAAAAAATGGTAGATTCGGTAAGTTTAAATGTGGTATTATATTATGAAATACACCTGTATTGTTTTCGGGAAGGAGATAATTTAATGTTTGAGGACAAATTTGCCACAAAAGGGTTAACCTTTGATGATGTGTTATTAATCCCGGGAAGATCCGATATTTTACCGCGGGATGTAGAAGTGAATACCTATCTGACCAGGAATATCAAACTCAACATTCCTATTGTAAGTGCCGGAATGGATACGGTAACAGAAGCACCAATGGCTATCGCTATGGCCAGAGAGGGCGGCTTGGGCGTAATTCATAAGAATATGTCCATTGAACGGCAAGCCAACGAGATTGATAAAGTAAAACGCTCCGAGCACGGAATTATCGTTGATCCCATCTTTTTATCGCCGGATAACATACTGCAAGACGCGCATGATCTAATGGAAAAATACCATATTTCCGGTGTGCCTGTTACGGTAAATAACAAATTAGTAGGCATTATAACCAATCGTGATTTACGGTTTGAAACTAATTTGACCGCTAAAATCCGTGACTGTATGACACGGGAACGTTTAATTACGGCACCTGTTGGCACTTCTCTGGAAGATGCCAAGGAGTTATTACGTCAGCACCGGATTGAAAAATTACCCTTGCTTGATGAAGCAGGCAATTTAAAAGGGCTTATTACAATTAAGGATATTGAGAAGGCTCAAAAATATCCCAATTCGGCGAAGGACGCCAAAGGCCGGTTGCTGGTGGCTGCGGCCGTAGGTGTTGGTGCCGATATGATGGATCGTATTGATGCCATTGTCGCGGCTAAGGTTGATGTCCTGGTAGTGGATACCGCCCATGGCCATTCTAAGGGTGTTTTGGACGCTGTACGGACCATCAAAGCTGCCTATCCGCAAGTCGATCTTATTGCCGGCAATGTGGCTACGGCAGAAGCCACCCGCGATTTAATCGAAGCCGGTGTGGATGCTGTGAAAGTAGGAATTGGTCCTGGCTCCATTTGTACAACCCGTATTATTGCCGGTATCGGTGTTCCGCAAATTACGGCTGTATATTCCTGTGCGCAGGCGGCCCGTGAATATAATATCCCGGTTATTGCCGATGGCGGTATTAAATATTCCGGTGACATCACTAAAGCGATTGCGGCGGGAGCCAGCGTTGTTATGGTAGGAAATCTACTGGCTGGGACAGAGGAAAGTCCGGGCGAAACGATTATTTATCAAGGGCGCAGCTACAAGGTATATCGTGGAATGGGATCACTGGGAGCCATGGCTGAGGGCAGCAAAGACCGTTATTTCCAAGAGAATATGGACAAGCTGGTGCCGGAAGGTATTGAAGGCCGTGTGCCGTATAAAGGTTCTCTGGCAGATACTGTCTTCCAACTGGTTGGCGGCCTGCGCTCCGGCATGGGTTACTGCGGCGTGCGTAACATCCAGGAATTGATTGTTAAGTCGAAGTTCATTCGTATTACCGGTGCCGGGCTGAAAGAAAGCCATCCTCACGATGTGAATATTACCAAGGAATCTCCAAACTATAGTTTGTAAAACTGCAATTGATCTATCAGTACGATAAAACAAAAACACCGTCCACAATTCTTGTTGGCGGTGTTTGTCTTATATCCCTATCCCTTACTCGCGTTGAGGTGTGTTTTCAAACTACCAGAAACGTTCTTCGGCGGTGCTTTTTGTGCCCTGCACGATGAAAAATTTTTGGAATAACGTCTATTGCTCCCCCGGAAAATTTGCTTATTTAGCGCACAAATCACTCGCATAAATCATTCCGTTAGTCTGAAAACACACCTAAGCGCGTAAAGCCTATATTTTTTTGAAATACTAGTAGAAAGGGAGGTGCACCGGTGTATATATTCCGTTTTTTTTCATGCACAGCTTTTTTACTGGTTTTATTTTTGACAAGCAGTTTGCTTGGCGGTTGCGCAGGCATTAATCTGCCGCGTACCGACAATTTGGAAAACCTGCAGCTTATCGAAGCTACGCAGGTTTATGATAGCCAGGGGCAGCTTATCTCCAAGTTGTTTGAGGAAAATCGGGTGGTGGTTACTCTTAACAATATTTCTCCTTACGTTCAGCAGGCGGTTATTGCCAATGAAGATGTACGATTTTATAGTCACATAGGTGTTGATCCGATTGGGATTTTGCGTGCTCTTTGGGTAAATATTCGAACCGGTGGGCTAGTGGAAGGCGGCAGTACGATTACTCAGCAGTTAGCCAAGAACATGTTTCTTACCCAGGAAAGGACATTTTCCCGAAAAGTCAATGAATTGCTGTTGGCGGTAATTATTGAAAGGAAATTCACCAAACAGGAAATCCTGCAGGCTTATTTAAATCAGGTGTATTTTGGCGAGGGAGCTTATGGTGTGGAAGCAGCAGCGCAGGTCTATTTTGGCAAATCAGCCAAGGACCTGACATTGGCCGAAAGTGCTTTGCTGGCCGGCCTGCCCCGAGGGCCCAATATTTATTCTCCCTATATCGACAGCGGGGCGGCGCTGGAACGGCGTAATACAGTCATTGCCGGTATGGCCAAAGCGGGATATATTACAGAGGCAGAGGCCGAGAAAGCCAAAAAGGAGCAACTGATTGTTTCCGGTAAAAAGAAACGTTCGGTACAAGCATCCTATTTTCTTGATTATATCGCCAATCAATTAGTGGAAAAATACGGAGCCAACCGGGTTTATAAAGGCGGTCTCAAGGTTTATACCACACTGGATATTAGAACGCAGCAGGCTGCAGAAACCATTTTGGGAAAACAACAGGGAGGGCTTTTGGCGCTAGATCCCCGGAATGGATATATCCGTGCCATGGTTGGTGGCAGAAATTATGAGGAAAGTCAGATAAATCGGGTTGTTACAGAGGTACGTCAACCAGGGTCGGCGTTTAAACCATTTGTATATGCTACAGCCCTTGATCAGGGAATGCCGATGAATTCTATTATTTTGGATGAGGCTATCAATATTAATGGCTACAGTCCACAGAATTATGATAAAAAATATCTTGGTCCCATTACTTTTAAAAAGGCTTTGCGGCTATCTGTCAATGTAGCCGCGGTAAAATTAGGACGGCAGGTTGGAATCGAACAAGTGTTAAATTTGGCTAAAAGCCTGGGTATCACGACACTGGTACCGGAAGATAACAATTTGGCGGCAGCGCTTGGTGGATTGACCCGTGGGGTGAATCTGTTGGAATTAAGTACGGCGTATACTGCTTTTGCTAATAACGGAATAGTTTCCCGACCTGTCAGTATCATAAAAGTTCTGGATGAAAATAATCAGGTATTGGAAGAAAACCATCCGGTTCAGCAGGCTGTTTTGCGTCCGGAAATTGCATACCTAACAACCAATATGATGAAAGCGGTCATTGACAGTGGGACTGGCACGCCGGCCCAGCTTGGCAGGGATGCGGCCGGTAAGACAGGAACGACCGATAATTATGAAACGGCCTGGTTTGTTGGTTTCACCCCGGAACTTCTTGTAGGGATTTTTGTGGGGAATGATGATCGTACACCTGTGGGGATTTCGGGAACACAGGTGGCGCAATTATGGGGTAATATGGTATCACAACTACCGTTTAGCAAGGGAGCTTCCTTTGTCGTTCCAGCTAACGTGGTGACAGGCATTCCTGTTTGTACCGATTCGGGAAAAATTGCGACGCCAGCCTGTCCGGAAATAGAATATGATGCCTTTATTAAAGGAAGTGAACCTAGTGAAATCGACTCCCGGGCAAGACTGGAAAACTCCAGACAAAAGCAAGCCGATATACCGGGAAACGATCAACAGGAGGGGAGCAGAAAAAAGCGAAATGATAAATTGAAGTGGAACTTTCCGTTTCAATTGCCCAAGTTTTAAAAATATGGTAAAATATTCTTTGGTCTAGGTAGTTTATTTATATTAGGGCGTGTTTTCAAAACTATCTGCAACGTTTTCCCTGCGGCGCTTTTGTGCCATGAATCATTCGGTTAGTTTAAAAACACGCTCTAAGAGAAAAGGAGATTATGGTCTGCAGTGCATATGAAGATATCGGTATTGGATATAATGATTGATTGTGTTACTATGCAGGAAGCTGTCGATACGATACAAAGCTTTATCGATTCGGGCAAGCCTCATTTGATTGCCACCGCAAATGCTGAAATGGTTATGTTTTCCCAGCAGGATAGGGAGTTAGCCGATATTTTGAACCATGCTGATCTGGTCGTTCCTGACGGAGCCGGTGTTGTGTGGGCGGCACGGTATCAGGGAGCTCCTATGCCGGAACGGGTTGCCGGATACGACTTAGCTCAGCGGTTGTTGGCTCTTTCTGCCGAAAAGGGTTACCGGGTTTTTATGTTTGGCGGTGCTCCTGGTGTGGCGGAAAAGGCAAAAGCGTCAGCAGAAAGAATTTATCCTGGCTTACAAATTATAGGTACGCGAAGCGGTTTTTTCTCATCGGAAGATGATGCAGCTATTATTAATGAAATTCGAGGGGCCCAACCTGTCATTTTACTGGCTGCTTTGGGTGTGCCCAAGCAGGAAAAATGGCTGCAGGCCAATTTGACTGCCCTTAATGTTCCCATATGTATGGGAGTGGGAGGAACTTTTGATGTTATGGCCGGAAATGTCCGCCGTGCTCCTGTTTGGATGCAACGTGCCAATCTGGAATGGCTGTTCCGTTTGCTTAATCAGCCGTCCCGGGCTATTCGCATGCTGGCATTGCCACGCTTTGTCCTTAAGGTTATGGGTCATAAAAAACATTAGACAAAGTACTCCTATTATATTATAATAATTTGAGAATGCAGGAAGATAAGAGTTCCTTGCTTTTTATTTTTATAATGCCATAGTGGGGACGAAGGGGGTGTATAGATGGTTAAAACGCCTATAGTCAAAGAAGGTTACATATACATCGCTTTTCTTGCACTGCTCACTGCCATAGTCGCTTTGGCCGCTGGCCCTTATTGGAGTGTTGCCCCTGGGATATTATTGGTTTTTGTTACATTTTTCTTTAGGAATCCTAATCGCTCCATTCCCGAAGATAGCGTGCTCGTTTTGTCACCTGCCGACGGTAAGGTGATGAGTGTTTGCGAAGTATATGATGATCAGTTTTTAAATGAAGTAGGCAATAAGGTAACTATTTTCCTGTCTGTCTTTGATGTGCATGTGAACCGTAGTCCTATTGCTGGCGAGATTACTTTCCAGCAATATACTTGCGGACGTTTCCGTCCTGCCTATAAAGAGTCGGCCGGTTGTGAAAATGAACGGCATGCCATTGGTTTGGAGAGTGAAAATATGCGCGTTCTGGTTACTCAGATTGCCGGACTTTTAGCACGCCGGATCGTATCCTGGGTCACCTTGGGAAGCATGCTTGAAAAAGGAGAACGCTATGGTATGATTAAGTTCGGTTCCTGTACAGAAGTTATTATGCCTAAAACCGTAGAGGTTCTTGTAAAAAAAGGGGACCGGGTTAAAGGCGGGGAAACCATTATCGGGAGGTTAATGCAATGAAAAGCATAATCCCCAATGCGTTAACAGCGCTTAATTTGGTATTGGGTGTTTTTGCAATTATATCCACTTTACAACAGCAATTTGTGTATGCCGCTTTTTTTATTGTTTGCGCCATGATTGCTGACGGTTTCGACGGTCGGGCTGCTCGTTTTTTTAAAGTCAGCAGTGAGTTTGGTAAAGAACTGGACTCGCTGTGTGATCTTGTGTCCTTTGGGGTGGCACCGGCGATTCTGGCCTATGTTTTTTCGCTGCATGAGCTGGGCTATGCCGGCTATGGCGTTGCTGCTCTTTTTGCGACCTGTGGCGCTCTTCGTTTGGCAAGGTTTAATGTAAATACAGGTATTGTAAAAGGCTATTTTATGGGACTCCCCATACCGGCCGGCGGTTGTGTCATAGCAACCTTTATTCTGGTAGGGTATAAACCGGAAGCCTGGCTGTTTGCCGTTATGGTTGCCATTGTCGGCTATCTTATGGTCAGCACGATTCGTTACCCTGATTTTAAAGGAAAGGGAGAAAAAATACGAGCCATTCCGGCTATCTGTACGGCAGTTTTTGCCGCCTTCCTTTTGTTTACTATTAAAGACGCAACGGCATGGATTTTCATTCCTTTTATTGCTTATGTTTTACTGGGTATTCTCAATACTCTTTTTAGTTTGTTTGATACTTGTACGGCATAATATACCTCGTGCACAGTATATTCGGATACTTGTTTTTGGATTGGGGTATATTATTTGTAAATAAAGTGTCTAACAATAGGGGACTGGGGAAGCTATTGTGCCACTAATTATCGGTTATCTGATAATTAGCATTTTGTGTGTTTTCCTGGAATCCTTTTAAAAACAGGTTTTTTAGAAGGAGTAACATTAGAATGAACTATATTTTGGATTACATAATGGTTCCCATACAACTTATTATCGTCTTTTTCACGGTATACTATTTTGTGATTGCATTTTTTGGTATGTGGAAAAGGAAGGAAGAAAAAATTCTTACTCCCCAAAAAACATTTGCTGTCGTAGTTGCTGCCCATAATGAGGAGCAGGTTATTGGACAACTGGTTGAAAATTTGCATGTGCTTAACTATCCTAACGAACTATATGATATCTTCGTAGTTGCCGATAACTGTAATGATAAAACAGCTCAAATTGCCCGTAACGCAGGTGCCAATGTTCATGAACGGTTTAATTTGGAGGAACGGGGCAAGGGTTTTGCCATGGAATGGATGTTTGCCAAGCTGTTCCGACTCGAACGGAAATATGATGGCGTTGTTATCTTCGATGCCGATAATCTGGTTCATCCCGATTTCTTATTGGAAATGAATAACCGCCTGTGTAAAGGCGAGCGGGTCATTCAGGGTTATTTGGATGCAAAAAATCCTAATGATACCTGGATTGCCGGCACTTTTGCCATTTCATTCTGGGTGGTTAACCATATCTGGCATCTAGCTAAGTATAATATCGGATTATCCAGTGTTTTAGGCGGGACAGGAATGTGTATTGCATCAGAAGTTCTGGAAGAGCACGGTTGGGGAGCCACCTGTCTGACAGAGGACATGGAGTTTACCATGAAAGCGTTGCTGAAGGGAATTCCTACCACGTGGGCTCATGACGCCATTGTCTATGACGAAAAACCACTGACCTTTAAACAAGCATGGAATCAGCGTAAGCGGTGGGCACAGGGGCATTTTGACGTAGCCGGCCGTTACATTCCACAATTATTGGTTGAGGGGATAAAACAACAAAATGTCCGGTTGCTGGATGGAATTATTCATTTGATACAACCGTATTTTTTAATACTCTCTACTTTGTTTATTTTATCGAATTATGTTTATCATTATGTTCCATTTTATACGAACATTTTGTATATGATATTACCAATCGAGGTTTGGACGGCAATTGCTATCGGACAATATATCTTCCCGGTTATTGTTTTGGCTAAAATACGGGCCAGTTGGAAGTGCTGGCTTTATTTGATTATGTATCCTATATTTATTTACAGTTGGATTCCGATTACATTTCTTGGTTTTATTCATCGCAATGAACGTGTATGGAGTCATACTCAGCATACACGCAGCATGAGTTACAAGGACATGCTGCTGCCGGACACGCGGGAAGAGTTTGCTAAGGAAGAACTGCTGGGAAAACAGGCGGTTAAATAAAAGCGAATAAGAAGTATGGCAAAAGGTGAGTTTTCTAACTCATCTTTTTTCAATCGTTTTTCGGTATAGTTTGATTCTGTAAATAATATTTTTGTTTAAAGAAAGGAAGTTGCCCATGTTTGAATTGACGATCATTGTTGATTTTGAGGCTGCTCATCACATTCCGGATTATCCCGGAAAATGCTGCCGGCTACACGGCCATAACTGGAAGGTGGAAGTGTCAGTCAAAGGAAAGCAATTAAATACCTTGGGGATGCTTATTGATTTTAAAGAATTAAAAGCCGAGGTTCAGGTCATTATTGGCAAATTGGACCATTTTTATTTGAACGAAATTGAGCCCTTTTGCCGGATTAGCCCTACGGCGGAGAATATAGCCAGATACATTTATGACGAGCTTGCCAATCACGCCGGGCTTGCCGAAACCGTAACGGTTGCTTCAGTCAAAGTATGGGAGTCGGCACACTCGGCCGTGAGGTATTCCGGTGAGGAACAACAATGAATACCCTGCAGTTGATCGAATTATTTTCTTCTATCCAGGGAGAAGGACCGTATATTGGTTATCGACAATTGTTTTTGCGTTTAGCCGGTTGTAATGCCGCCTGTATTTTTTGTGATACTTCAGAATCCCGCAGTATTCCGACAACCTGTATGCTGGAACAAACGCCGGGCCAGCGGGATTTTACCGTTCTACCCAATCCTGTGCCGGTTGATGCACTGGCGCACCGGGTGAACCGTCTGTCCCAGACAGGGCATCATTCGGTGAGTATAACCGGTGGCGAGCCGCTCTGTCAAAGTGAGGCGCTATTGCAACTGCTACCCTTACTGCAAGGGCGCATTTATCTGGAGACGAACGGTACTTTACCGGAAGAATTGGCCAAAGTACTGCCTTATATTGACATTGTCAGCATGGATATTAAACTGCCCAGCACCTCTGGTCGGGAGTATTGGCAGGAGCACCGCCGTTTCTTGACCTTAGCCAGTCAAAAGGAAGTATTCGTAAAGATTGTGGTAAGTTCGTTGACCGGAGAAAAGGAATTTCTTGAGGCGATTCACCTGATCGGCTCGGCGGATGTAATGCTTCCGTTGATTTTACAACCCGTTACTCATGCCGCACTGGCTGTTGAAACAGAGCAAATCGTAAAATGGCAGGAGCGGGCGCTTGACTATTTACCCAACGTGAGGGTCATACCGCAGACTCATAAATATTTGGGAGTATTGTAAAAATAAAAAGACGATGAATGGAGGGATTACATTTTGCGCGTGTTATTGACGAATGACGATGGCATTCATTCGGCAGGAATACAGGCTTTATGGCAACAGTTTGCTTCTGTTGCCGAAGTTACCGTTGTCGCCCCCGACAGCGAAAAAAGTGCAACCAGCCAGGCGATTACCGTTCATCAGCCAATTTATGTTGACGAACAAGTAATCGAACAGGCCGGTGTCCGAGGTTGGCGGGTCGTGGGGACTCCTACCGATTGTGTTAAGATTGCTTTGGAAACCAATATCATGGAACCGCCGGATTTGATCGTTTCCGGTATTAATCATGGACCGAATATTGGTACCGATGTACTTTATTCCGGTACGGTCAGTGCCGCTATAGAGGGAGCGTTGCATGGTATCCCGGCCATAGCCGTTTCGCTTGATGCCAGGGAAAACTTCGATTTTACTGCCGCCGCTCAATTTGCCGTAAGGTTAGCTAGACAATTTATCCAAAACCCATTGCCGCCGCGAACCTTGCTAAATGTAAATGTCCCGGCGCTGCCGCCCGATCAGATCGCTGGTGTTTCGATCACCAAGCTGGGGTGCCGGGAATACCGTAATGCGTTTCATCCCCACCAAGATCCCAGAGGCAGAATATATTATTGGATGAGCGGCGAAATTGTCGACTGCGACAATGAGCCGGATACTGATGTAGAGGCTGTCAAAGCCGGACGAATCTCAGTGACTCCTATTCATTTTGATTTGACCAAGTATAACCTGATGGATGCATTGACTTCCTGGAAGTTATAAAAAAACTAATCGACAACTTGCTTGCCAGGTTGTCGATATTTTTTGTCCCGCATTAGTCATATTTTGCCAAAGTCTGAATAAAGTAACTATGAAAATAGTGCTTTATAAAGGGGGGAATGCTGTGGCGGTACATAACCGTTCCCGTTGGAACACTGCGGACAATAAGAGAATGACAAATCCGCTTTCGCTGATTATTCGAGGAACTTGCATTAGTTTTATTTTTTCGTTGCTTTCCGTGCTCTTGTTAGCAATTTTTACGCTGGTTTCTGATTCTGAATATCTTGAGACTTATTTAGAGTACATCATGGTGGCAATCAGTATTGGCAGTATCTTTTTGGGAAGTGTTCTGGCCACACAGAAAGCGGAGGCCAAGGGCTTGCTCATTGGTATGTCTGTCGGAATTTTATATGTAGGTATCTCTGTACTGATTGGTATGGAACTGAATAATGATGCGGTCACGACTTTGGTTCTTCTCAATAAATTATTGGCAGGCGTTGCCGCAGGAGCGCTTGGTGGTTTAGTCGGGGTAAATTTATAAAATCGCAAGGATTTTACTATATTTTGGCGAAGGTAATAGCATGTGATGAAACAAGGAAAGGATGAGCCCCCATCAGCATATTATTATCAGGCAACGAAGCAGTTGCGCGTGGCGCTTATGAAGCCGGGGTAAAGGTCGCCTCCGCTTATCCGGGAACACCGAGTACTGAAATTCTTGAGAATATTGCCAAGTACGACACTATATATAGTGAATGGTCACCCAATGAAAAAGTGGCTGTTGAAGTGGCGCAGGGTGCTTGTTTGGCCGGCGGCCGTGCTTTGGTCGCGATGAAGCATGTAGGCGTAAATGTGGCGGCAGACCCGCTATTTTCGCTTGCCTATACAGGTGTTAATGCCGGTTTTTTATTAATTTCGGCCGACGATCCAGGCATGCATAGTTCGCAGAATGAGCAAGATAACAGATACTATGCCAAGTTTATGAAAATACCTTTATTGGAACCGTCGGACAGTCAAGAGGCCAAGAATTTTGTGCATGCCGGTCTGGAAATTAGTGAAACTTTTGATATACCGGTTTTATTACGGTTAACTACCAGGATTTCTCATTCCAAAAGCTTAGTTTCTTTGCTGGAGCCACAGGAACATACTTTACGGAGCTATCAAAAAAATCCTGAAAAATATGTTTTAATGCCGGCACACGCCAGGAAACTGCGCATTAGTCTGGAAGAACGGTTAGAAAGGCTCCAGGTGTTTGCGGAAACCTTTTCCGGAAACTATATAGAAGGAGAAGGCAAAGACTTTGCCGTCATTACCAGCGGTATTACTTACCAATATGCCCGTGAGGCATTAGGGGACCGGGCTACCTATTTAAAGCTTGGTTTTACTTATCCTTTACCGGAACAATTAGTCCGTGAGTTTGTCCGGAATCATCAAACGGTATATGTTATCGAGGAAGGTGAACCTTTTCTTGAAGAGCAAATCAAGGCGTTGGGCCTTTCCGTAGTGGGTAAAGAGATTTTTTCGGCCATCGGTGAAATGAGCCCTTCCCTTATACGGGAAAGGCTTCTTTTGGAAACACACCGGTCGGAAGATGCCAGTCAGGAACTGCCTTTGCGGCCTCCGGTTCTTTGCCCTGGCTGTCCGCATCGTGGCGTATACCATGCAATAAAAAAATTTGCCGATATTATCACTACCGACATAGGCTGTTATACCTTGGGGGTACTGCCGCCATTGCGGGCCGGTGAAGTGGGGCTTTGCATGGGAGCCAGTATCGGTAACGCGCTGGGAATGTCTAAGGTATTACCGGCGAAAAAGATTGTCGCTACGATTGGTGACTCCACCTTTCTTCATTCCGGGGTTACCGGTCTGATGGATGTCGTGTACAATAAAGGCAATATAACGCTGGTTATCCTGGATAACTCCATTACCGGTATGACCGGCCATCAGCACAACCCTTCCACCGGCTTTACGATAAAAAACGAGCCGACGCAGAAGATTGATTTGGAAACGATGGTCCGTGCCTGCGGGGTAGAGCAGGTTTTTGTGGTGAACGCCTACAATCTGGCAGCGGTGGAAACAGCACTGCGCGCGGCAGTGGATCACAATGGGCCTGCTGTGGTTATTGTTCGCCAACCTTGTCTGCTTATTGAGAAAAAAATCAGGCGCCGCCCGTTGCAGATTGATAAAAAATCCTGTAAATACTGTAAAATGTGTCTTAAAATCGGCTGTCCGGCGATTTCTGATCGGGCAGGTGAAATAACTATTGATCAGGCGTTATGTAATGGCTGTACCGTTTGCAGCCAAATTTGTCGCTTTACAGCTATAAAGGCAGGTGCCAACCATGGGTAAGCAGGTTAATATCCTTATTGTCGGTGTAGGTGGGCAGGGTACCTTACTGGCCAGTAAAATAATCAGCGGCGTGGCCCGGCTAAGCGGCTATGATGTAAAACAATCAGAGGTCCATGGGATGGCACAACGCGGCGGCAGCGTCGTCACATATGTCCGTTTTGCCGACAAAGTATTCTCTCCTTTAATCGAGAAGGGACAAGCTGATATGATATTGGCTTTTGAGAAGCTGGAGGCATTACGCTGGTCGGTCTATCTGAAGCCGGAAGGGACCATGATCGTTAATACCCAGGAAATAGCACCGATGCCTGTTATATTAGGCGCGGCTACCTATCCTGAGAATATTGTTGAGACGCTCTCCCGGCGTTATAAAACGATACCTGTACAGGCCCGGGAAATAGCCGGAGAGTTGGGCGAGCCACGGACAGTGAATACCATATTGCTAGGCGTAGCAGCCCGTATTCTGGAGTTTGAGCAAAACCTCTGCTTACAGGCCGTTGAACAAGCGGTGCCTGAAAAAGCACTTGTCATCAATCGACAAGCTTTCCTTGCCGGCTGGGATACGCATTTGTCTGTTTGATATATGGATGGATAAATGATGTGAGAGTAACAGGGGCATTCTATGATTTAGTTGCCTTGGTAATTTTGCTTTGCCTACAGCAAAGCTTATTCGATAAGCTTTGCTGTTTTTCTTTACAGAGTATAGTACAATATAAGGTAATGCAGCAATCTAATAAAGGAGTGAGCAATATGGCGAAAATCGCGATTATTGGAGGAACCGGCGTTTACGATCCTTCCATATTACATAATGTACAAACAGTGGATATCACTACTCCCTATGGTGAGGTAAGCTGCCAGGTCGGAGAATTTGAGAATAAAATGATTGCTTTTATTCCCAGGCACGGCAGTCAGCACTCCATTGCGCCTCATTTAATCAATTACCGGGCCAACATTTGGGCTTTAAAAAAAATCGGTGTAGAGAGTATCCTGGCTACAACTGCTGTAGGTTCGTTAAATTTGGCGATGAAACCAGGTGATTTTGTACTGGTCGATCAATTTCTGGACTTTACCAAAAGCCGGATCAATACTTTTTATGAAGGCGGAGAGAGAGGCGTTGTCCATGTTGACGTTACCGAACCCTATTGCCCGTCACTCAGAAAAAAACTGGTCGAAGCAGGCGAGTCGCTGGGTTTTGCTGTACATAATAAGGGAGTTTATGTGTGCGCGGAAGGTCCAAGATTTGAAACACCGGCGGAAATTTCCATGTTTAAACAAATGGGCGGTGATCTTGTCGGTATGACCAATGTTCCGGAGGTGGTGCTGGCGCGGGAGGCTGAGATTTGCTATTCGACCATTTCGATGGTAACGAACTTTGCTGCGGGAATTTCTCAAACACCTTTGACGCATGCAGAAGTTGTTGAGGCCATGCAGAACAATACGCAGCATATCAAACAATTGGTTATGACGGCCATTGAACTGATTGATACGGAAAAGGATTGTGGTTGCCGTCATGCGTTAGCCGAGTATGGCGGATTTAAATTATAGGAGGTTCATATGCAAGCAATTTCTTGGAAAGGTAGCTATTTATCCTTATTGAACCAAACCTTACTGCCCAACAAGGTAGAATATATACAGTGCCGGGATTATCGTACTGTAGCAAAGGCAATTAAAAATCTTGAGGTACGCGGTGCTCCGGCGATAGGGGCTGCGGCCGCTTTTGCGATGGTGTTAGGCATCCGGGAATTAGCCGTACGACCGGAGCTTACTGATGAGAAAATTAGCGTATTGGCGAAAGAATTAAAAAAGACAAGACCGACTGCGATCAATCTGGCCTGGGCTGTCGACCGCATGTTGGGGGTAGTGCAGCGCTATAAGCAGGACAGTGACCTGCTTGATAAGCTGGAACAGGAAGCCCTGCTCATTGCCGAAGAAGACAAACAAGTTAATTACCGTCTTGCCCAGTATGGCGCGCAATTGTTTACCCAACCGACTGCCATATTAACTCACTGTAACTCAGGTACCCTGGCGACAGTTGACTATGGAACGGCTTTAGGCGTCATTCGTAGGACTTGGTCCGAAGGAAATGTATCCCGTGTTTTTGCTGATGAAACCAGACCCTTGCTGCAGGGTTCGCGGTTAACCGCCTGGGAACTTATGCAAGATCATATTCCGGTTACGTTAATTACCGACAGTATGGCCGGCTGGGTTATGAAACAGAGGATGGTTCAGGCAGTGATAGTGGGAGCAGACCGGATAACCAGTAACGGCGATGTGGCAAATAAAATCGGAACGTATAGTGTGGCCATTCTGGCGAAAGAACATAACATTCCTTTTTATGTGGCTGCACCGCTTTCGACGTTTGACTTTTCCATGCGGTCCGGCGATGAAATTCCTATTGAGGAACGCAAGCCTGAGGAAATTACCTTTCTGAGCGGTGTGTGCGTGGCTCCTGACGGAGTTCCGGTATTTAATCCGGCCTTTGATGTTACACCCAATTCGTTGATAACGGGTATTATCACAGAATATGGTGTATTACGGACGCCGTATGAAATATCAATTGAAAAATTAAAAGCTAAGAAAGGTGATATGTAAATGGAATCGATCATTAGAGATAAGAGCCTTGCCGCACAGGGTGCCGATAAAATAAATTGGGTCAAGGGCTTTATGCCAGTGCTTAACGTGTTAAATGAAGAACTTTCGGCTACAAAACCTCTGGTTGGAAAGAATATAGTTATCACCATGCATTTGGAGGCCAAAACCGCCTATTTGGCGCTGGTTTTGAAAAATGCCGGGGCGAATGTCGCAATCACCGGCAGCAATCCGTTATCCACACAAGATGATGTAGCGGCAGCCCTCGCGGAACAAGGTGTGACCGTATATGCTTGGTATAATTGTACGGCTGAAGAATATGAACAATTCTTACATAAGGCGCTGGATACCAAGCCGCAAATTATTGTGGATGACGGTGGTGATCTGGTATCCTTGCTTCATTCGACACGCAGCGAGTTAGCGCCTCATATTCTTGGCGGTTCCGAGGAAACCACTACAGGTGTTATCCGCCTGAGGGCGCTGGAAGCGGAAAAACGCCTGCAATTTCCAATGATGGCGGTAAACGATGCCTATTGTAAATATCTGTTTGATAATCGTTATGGCACCGGACAGTCGACCTGGGATGGAATTATGCGCACAACCAATCTTACTGTTGCCGGGAAAACTGTTGTAGTGGCCGGTTATGGCTGGTGCGGCAAGGGGGTTGCCATGCGGGCCAAGGGGCTTGGTGCCAATGTCATTGTTACCGAAGTCAATCCCATCAAAGCGATTGAAGCCGTATTTGACGGTTTTAGAGTTATGCCTATGCAGGAAGCCGCAAAACAGGGAGATTTCTTTGTGACGCTGACCGGCTGCAAGCATGTCATTCGGCGTGAGCAGTTTGCCGTAATGAAAAACGGCGCTATTTTAGCCAATGCAGGTCACTTCGATGTGGAGATAAATCGGGAGCATTTGGCGGCCGATTCGGTTTCACAGCGGGTGG